>JBFMBB010000026.1:0-21927 GCA_040755435.1 Pseudomonadota bacterium
TTCGGCGGCCAGTTCAGGTGAAATCTCTCCGGGAAGCTCCGGCATCTCCGGGACGGCCGGGATGGGCGGCGCCATCTCCATCGGTTTTTCGACCGTCAATTCTTCGTCGAGCGATACGAATCCCGGCGGGAGAGTTTCCTCGATCGAGATCTCTTCCGTCAGGTCCGCGGCGGGCGGCACGGTTTCCGCCAGTTCCTCGAGCGTCAGTTCCTCTTCCAGCGGGGTGAACCCCTGCGGCAGGGTTTCTTCGATAATCTCTTCAGGTCCGAACGGCTCGGCCGGCGTCGGCGCTGTCTCCGCCAGTTCCTCGAGCGTCAACTCCTCGTCGAGCGGAGCGAAACCTTGCGGCAGGGTTTCTTCGATGATCTCTTCAGGCGCGAGCGACTCATCGCGCAACGGCGCCGGCTCGGGCGCGCCCGTGGCGGGTTCCCCGGTGATATCCAGCTCGTCTCCGAGCCGGCCCAGCTCTTCCGGGATGTATTCCTCGATTGTTTCCCCGGTGGCGAGATACTCCGCGTGCGTTTCCGCCGGTTTGGTTTCCGCGGGTTTCGGCGCGTCGCCGACATTGAGCTCGTTGCCGACCAGATCCTTGAGGGAGCGCAGTACGGCATCGAGGTTGACCGGCCCCGAGCCGGGCGTGACCGGCGCGAAATCCTCCCGCTGGGTTGATGCGCTGTCGCGGCGGAGCCCGGCCTCGGCGGCCGGCGATCCACCCGCTGGCTGGCGCGATTCCGCCGGCGCCGAACCCGGTTTGGCCGTGGCAGTCGCGCCCTCGGCCAGATCGTTGCGGATCAGGTCTTGCAGCGATTTCAGCACTTCCTCGAGCGTGTGTTTCTCGGAAGGCTTGTGCTTGTATTTGGGGTCGGATGTCTCCATGGCTCAGGCCTCGACAAAGTCGCCGGCGGAGATATTGTGCGTTTGCAGCGCGTAGCCGCGGTCGCGGTAGAAACGGAAGCGCTCGCGCGCCAGGGCCTTGTGCCGGTCGGCGCCGCCGACCACCTCGGCGACGCGCTGGAAACGGCTGAAACACTCCGGCACTTGCGGCGCGAGCTGGATCAGCACGTCCTCGTGCGTCGCCGGCGGTTCATCATAGCCGATCAGCACCGGCATGTCGGCAGTCGCGGTCTCCGTGCCCAATCCGTGGGGAATGAAGCTGCCAGGGCTGAAAATCCACAGCATCCGGTCGAGCCGCTGCGCGTGGCTGAGATCGGGAGTCAGGATATAAATGCGGTGGCCGAGGCGATAGGCCTTGTGAGTCAGTTTGCAGACAGCGGCGTCCAGGCTGCCGTCGTTGGCGTCATCGATGAGGTAAAAGTCGACGCGCGTCATGCCGCGGTTTCCGCGTCGCCCTTGTGCGCGCGGTTGAGCAGGAACTGCACCAGCAGCGGCACCGGACGGCCGGTCGCACCCTTTTCCTTGCCGGTTTTCCAGGCGGTGCCGGCGATGTCGAGATGCGCCCATTTGAAATTCTTCGCGTAGCGCGAAAGGAAGCAAGCACCGGTGATGGTGCCGGCCTCGCGCCCGCCGATGTTGGCCATGTCGGCGAAGTTGCTGTCGAGCTGCTTCTGGTACTCGTCCCACAGCGGCAGCTGCCAGGCGCGGTCGTGGGTGTATTTGCCGGCATTGAGAATCTCGCGCGCCAGCTGGTCGTTGTTGGCCAGCAGCCCGCTGGCGTGGGCGCCGAGGGCGATCACGCAGGCGCCGGTGAGCGTGGCGATGTCGATCACCGCCACCGGGTTATAACGCTCGGCATAGGTGAGGGCGTCCGACAGGATCAGCCGGCCTTCGGCGTCGGTGTTGAGCACCTCCACCGTCTGGCCGGACATGCTGGTGACGATGTCGCCGGGCTTGTTGGCGTCGCCGTCGGGCAGGTTCTCCGAGCTCGGCACGATGCCGACGATATTGAGCGGGAGCTTCAGCTCGGCCGCGGCCTTGATGGCGCCGAGTACCGAGGCGCCGCCGCACATGTCGTATTTCATTTCATCCATGTTGGCCGCCGGCTTGATCGAAATGCCACCGGCATCGAAAGTCAGGCCCTTGCCGACCAGCGCCACGGGCGCTTCGCCTTCCTTGCCGCCGTGGTATTCGAGCACGATCAGCTTGGGCGGCTGGCGGCTGCCGCGCGACACCGACAACAGCGCGCCCATGCCGAGCTTATCCATCTCGTCCTTTTCCAGGATCGTGGTCTTGAGGCCGTACTGTTTGCCGATCTCGGCCGCCTGTTCCGCGAGATAGGTCGGCGTGCAGAGGTTGCCCGGCAGGTTGCCGAGGTCGCGCGCCAGCCGCACGCCTTCGGCGATCGCCTGGCCCTCGCGGATCGCCTGCTCGCCGGGACCGAGGTCGCTGCGCTTGGGCACGGCCAGTACCACGCGCTTGAGCGCGCGACGCTGGTTGTTGGGCTTGCTCTTGAGCCGGTCGAAGCGGTACAGCGCGGCCTCCGTCACTTCCACCGCCTGGCGCACTTTCCAGGCGATGTCGCGGCCCTTGACGTCGAGTTCGGTGAGGTAGGAGGTGATCTCGGTGGCGCCGGTATCCTTGAGGGCGGTCGCAGTCCTGGCGATGGCGTCGCGATAACGGCTTTCGTTGAATTCCTTTTCCTTGCCGCAGCCGACCAGCAACACGCGCTCGCTGGGAAGGTTCGGGATGTTGTGCAGCAGCAGGGTCTGGCCGGCCTTGCCCTCGAGGTCGCCGCGCCGCAGGATCGCGCCGATGGCGCCGCCCGAGACCTCGTCGATCTGGTGTGCCACGGCCGACAGCTTGCGCGATTCGAACACGCCCACCACGATGCAGCCGGTACGCTGTTTTTCGGGTGTGCCGCTTTTGACGATGAATTCCATGCCGGTTCCCTGTATTTATTTCACGCCCCGCTGGCGCGGGATATGGTATATTTTTGCCGACTTCGGGTCACGGTTCCGTTTTGCAATCAAGCCGTTAGGGATGACTGCACGCATGAAAACGGCATTTTGGATGGTTTCCCTTCCGGCGCCCCCATTGGGAGGCATTTTCCGATGTTTGCTCGCCCCTTGTCAAAATCCGGACTGGCGCTCCCGCCTTGATCATTAACCGCGCGTTTTACCGGGAAGTGGCCGTCACCACCGCGGGCATCGTCGTGGTGCTGCTGATCGTCATGAGCCTGATGAACCTGACCCTGCTGTTGGGACGGGCGGCGCGCGGCGCAGCGGCCGAGAGCGTACTGTATGTCCTCCTGGGCTACCAGATGCTCGGCCGGATCGACGTGCTGCTGCCGCTGGCGTTTTACCTGGGCATCCTGATGACGCTGTCGCGCTGGTACCGCGACAGCGAAATGACCGTGCTGGCCGCCTGCGGAATAGGACTGACGCACTTCCTGCGGCCGATGCTGCTGATCGGGCTGGCCCTGGGCGTGCTGGTCATGGCGCTGTCTTTTTACGCCACGCCGCTGTCGGTGCGGCAGATCGAGAAGGTAAAGGCCCAAAGCACCCAGCGCACGGAACCCCAGCAGGTGGCGCCCGGGGTATTCACCGAGTCGGCGGGCACGGGACAGATCCTGTACGCCGAGAAAGTCCACCGCAACGGCGACCTGGAGGGGATATTCATCAGCAGCCTGGAAGCCGGCAATCAGGGCGTGATGGTGGCCAAATCCGGCCGCCCGTTCACCGACGGCAAAACCGGCGACAAGTTTGTCGCCCTGCGCGAGGGCACGTTCTACGAAGGCGAGCCCGGCGCCGCCAACTACCGCATACTCGAATTCGGCGTCTACAACCTGCGCATCGAGCCGAAACTGGTCGACGAGCCGGCGGTGCCGATTTCCGGGTTGCCGAACATGGCGCTGCTGGGGCAGCTCGGCAATCCCGAGGCCATCGCCGAGCTGCACTGGCGCCTGGGCAAGATCATCGCCCTGTTCGTGCTGGCGCTGTACGCGCTGGTGTTCGCCTATACCGACGCGCGCCGCGGACGCATGTCCAATTTCTTCGTCGCCATCGTGATCTATTTCGTCTATTCCAACCTGCTGGGCATCGGCGAAACCATGTTGCAGGACGGCCGCGTGCCGGCGGCGGCGGGATTGTGGTGGGTGCATGGCGGCATGGCGCTGGTGGCCGTGTACCTGCTGCGCCAGCGCCTGCGCAACCGGCCGTTGCTTGCCTTGCCGGCCGGAATGGCGCGCGCATGATGCTGACGCTGCTCGACCGGCTGATCGCGCGCCACGTGCTCTACAGCACCCTGCTGGTGCTCAACGTGCTGGTGGCGCTGGCGGTGTTTTTCGTCCTGATCGACGCGCTCAAGGATTATGGCGAGGCCAATTTCGGGCTGTTCGAGGTAATTCGCTACGTCGTCCTGCGGCAGCCGCAGCAGGTTTACGAGCTGTCGCCGATCGGCGCCCTGATCGGAACCATCATGGGCCTGTCCACCTTGGCGCTCAATTCCGAGCTGACCGCCATGCGCGCCGCCGGGGTGTCGGTGGCGCGCATCGTAATGGCTACCCTGAAGGTCGGATTGCTGTTCGCGCTGGTGATCCTGCTGGTGGGCGAGTACGTCGTGCCGGCCTCGGAAAACCTGGCGCAGACCGGCCGCGCCCGGGCGCTGGAAACGTCGCTGCAGAAAAAGAGCACCGGCATCTGGCTGCGCAGCGGCTCCATGTTCGTCAACATCGGAGAGGTGCTGCCGGACTTCAGCCTGTTGCGGATAAACATCTACGATTTCGGCCAGAACAACCGCCTGCGTTCCCAGACCACCGCGCAGCGCGCGCGGTACGAGGGCTACCAATGGCGGCTGGAGGACGTGCGCGGAAGCCTGATCGTCGGTAATGAAGCGGTGCAGACCCGCCGCGTGGCAGAGGAGGGCTGGCAGACGGCGCTCACGCCCGAGGTGGTGTCGGTGTTCGCGATCCGGCCCGAGAGTCTTTCCCTCCAGCAGCTGCATCATTACATCGGACATTTGCAGCAGAACAGCCAGGACACGCGCAATTTCCGCATCGCCTTCTGGCAGAAGGTCTTCATGCCGCTGGCCACCCTGATCATGGTGCTGCTGGCCACGCCCTTCGTGTTCCGCCAGATTCGCAGCGGCGGTCTCAGTCATCGCGCGTTCATCGGCATCATGCTGGGTCTGCTGTTCATCATCTTTCACAAGGGCCTCGGCTATTTCGGCGCGCTTTACGCGCTGCCGCCCGTGGCCGCCGCCTCGATCCCCAGCGTCGTATTTTTCGCCATCGCCCTGATTCTGTTGCGCCGCGCCGCGCGCGGAATATGAGGGTGACCGCGGTCGTCGTATAGCCATGAATCCATGACGGGAGTCGACCATGAGAATTTCCGCCGCCTTGCTGCTGGTTTTTGCCGTGACGCTTGCCGCCCCGATTTCCGCCGCCGGGGCGGATTCCCCCCGTGGCCGTCTCGCGGGTGGCGAGAAATACGATCTGCCCGGCTGGTTCAAAAAGAGTTTCCTGGTGATGAGCGAGGACGTGGAGGAGGCCGCGGCGCAAGGCCGGCACCTGATGCTGTTCCTGCATCTGGACGAATGCCCCTATTGTGCGCGCCTGCTGGACGAGAATTTCCGGCAGGGCGATACGAAGGAATTCGCGGAAAAACATTTCGACGTCATCGGCATCAATATCCGCGGCGGCAACACCGTGGAATGGTTTGACGGCAAGAGTTATTCGGAAACGGAGTTGGCCCGGAAACTCAAGGTCGTGGCCACGCCAACCATGGTGTTTTTCGACGCCAAGGGCAATGTCGTATTGCAGCTCAACGGCTATCGCAAGGCGCCCGCCCTGCGCCAGGCACTCGATTATGTGCAAGGCAAACATTACCGGACGCAATCACTGGCGAGTTACGTCGAGAAGCAGGGCCACAAGGCGGTTTACCGTTTGCAGCCGGACCCGCGGTTTTCAGAGATGACCGATTTCAGGGGCTATTCCGGGCCGCTGGCCGTGATCTTCGAGGACAAGGATTGCGTCGATTGCGAGGAATTTCACGCCAAGGTGCTGAACCACGCCGCCGTGCAGCCGGAGCTGGCGAAATTCAAGGTCGTCCGGCTCGATGCCTATTCGGCCTCACCCATCGTCGACATCGACGGCCGCAAGACCACGCCCAGAGAGTGGGCCCGGCGCCTCAACATCGTCTATCGCCCGGGCGTAGTGTTCTTCAACGAGGGCAAGGAGCGCATGCGCATGGACGGCATGCAGTACCATTTTCATTTCAGGGAACTGCTGCGCTACGTCAGCGGCAGGCATTACCACAAGTATGCAACATTCTCTTCCTACAACGCCGCGCGCCGGGAGGAACTGCTGTCTCAGGGCGAGGTCATCGATTATTCGCAATAGGCCGCGGACGGCGGTGGGAAATCAAGGGGTCAGTGTGCTTGAAAATTAAAAGTTAAAGGTGACTTTACTTTTCAATCACTTTGACCCCTTGATTGCTTTTAGGTTTTTTGGCAACCGCACCAACTTTGTCCCCGACAACCGGTCATGCCACGCGAGCTTGTCGCGATCGTAGAGTATCCAGAAAAATCCCAGCCCCAGGCAGAGCAGCGACAGCCACGCCCATGCAAAACGTTTCGCAGCCAGTGCCCAGGTAATCGGCCCGCCATCGTTGCCTGTCAGCTTCATGCGCCAGGTGCGCAGGCCGAGCGTCTGGCCGGCGCGGACCCAGGATCCGGCGAAATAAAGGAAACAGATCGCGAGCAGGTAGAGCTGGTAGAGGGTTTTGACCAGCAGGCCGGGTTTGGCGCCGCCGGTGAGCCAGACGTAGGGATAGCTGAGCAGCATGAGCAGGGCGAGCAGCAGCAGGCTGTCGTAGAGCATGGCGCCGAGGCGGCGCAGCAAACCGGGCGGCGGCAGTTCCGGTGTCATGAGTTTTTATAAAGTTCCCGGCATGTGTAAAAAATGTTCAATCTAACACCCGCACGGGTGGTTGACCGGTTCGGCTCCGCCCGGCCGTGATTACGCACAAAGTTATACACAAAATCTGTGAGTAGTTTTGCGAACATCCGGCGATTTCCACTGTCCATTCAAAAGCGTAAAAGACTGCATCGGCAGGGGTGTCCAACTCTATACGAAAGCAATGCAATAGGATAATCTTGCAAGCCATTGATGCGAGGGATCGAATCTCACCGTATGCTGTTCTCTTCGGATATCCCAGGAATATTTCCTAAGTGCCTGCCAACATCCTTTCACTGAATCTGGTCGAGCTCGGGCACTTCTGCGCCTTTCTCGCCATGCTGGTGGCGCTGGTGCAGGGGCTGGCGCCGATGGCGGCGCATTACCTGAAGCAACCGCGGCTGGCGCAGATCAGCGTCAATGGCAGCGTGGCGGTGTTCGCGCTGACTACGCTGGGCGGATTGAGCCTGATCCATGCCTTCGTCACCAGCAATTTTTCGGTTCAATACGTCGCGCAGAATTCCAACGCGCTGTTGCCGGTCTTTTACAAGGTTGCAGCCCTGTGGGGCGGTCACGAGGGCTCGCTCTACCTGTGGGTGTGGGTGCTGACCTTATATACGATGATTGTCGGCATGCACGGGCGCAAGCAGTACCCGGAGCACCTGCCGGTCATTCTCGCGGTGCAGGGCTGGCTGATCGTCGGTTTCTTCGGCCTGATCCTGTTTCTGTCGAATCCGTTCGAGCGCCTGTTCCCGGCGCCGGCCGAGGGGCATGATCTCAACCCGCTGTTGCAGGATCCGGGCATGGTGTTCCACCCGCCCATGCTGTATCTGGGCTATGTCGGCTTCTCGGTGCCGTTCGCCTTCGCCATGACGGCGCTCATCACGCGCTGGCGCAGCGAGCTGTGGATCGGGCTGATCCGGCGCTGGGCGCTGATCGCCTGGGGCTTCCTGACCACGGGCATCATGCTCGGCGGCTGGTGGGCCTATTACGAGCTCGGCTGGGGCGGCTACTGGGCCTGGGACCCGGTGGAGAACGCCTCGTTCATGCCGTGGCTGCTCGGCACGGCGCTGGTGCATTCCATCACGGTGCAGGACCGCCGGCGCATGCTGCACGCGTGGAATATTTTCCTGGTCATCTCCACATTCTCGCTGTCGCTGCTGGGGACCTTCCTGGTGCGTTCGGGGGTATTGTCCTCGGTGCACGCCTTCGCCGTCGATCCGGGGCGCGGCGCCTACATCCTGGCGTTCATGACGGTCGTATTGACGGTGTCGTTCGGCATTTTCATGGCCCGCGGTCGCTACCAGCAGGCGGAGGAGGCCATCACCTCGTTCATGTCGCGCGAGTCGCTGTTCGTGTGGAACAACGTGTTGTTCCTCGTCGCCTGCGCCAGCGTATTGCTCGGCACGCTCTATCCGCTGGCGCTGGACGCCCTGAGCGGCCAGAAGATCACCGTGGGCGCGCCGTATTTCAACATCGTCATGGTGCCGATCTTCCTCGTGATCGTGCTGCTGATGGCGGTCGGTCCGCTGGTGCCGTGGCGCAAGGCCAACCTCGAGCGCCTGCGCGGGCGCCTGCTGTGGCCGTTCCTCATCGGTGTCGCCGCCGCGGTGGCCATGCTGGTGTTGCTGCGGCCGGGGCACTGGACCGGCCCGGTCGCGGTGGGGCTGGCCTTGTTCGCGCTGGTGAACCTCGTCACCGAATTCGCGCGCGCCATCCGCCAGCGTCGCCTCCAGCTCAAGGAACCCCTCGGCCGCGCGGCCCTGAAAACCGTGCTCGGCAACCGGCGGCATTACGGCGGCATGATCGTGCACTTCGGCATCGTCATCATCGCCCTCGGACTGGTCGGCTCGGGCCTGTTCCGTTCCGAGGCGGCGATCAACATGTCGCCCGGGGACCTGGTGGAGGTCGGCGGCGAGCGGCTGCGTTTCGAGGGAGTGACCCCCGTGCGCGGCCCGAATTACGAGGCCATGCAGGCCAGCCTGACGCTGCTCGACAGCGGGCGCGCGGTGCAGCCGGAGCGGCGCCAGTACATGCGCCAGGAAATGCCCATGACCGAAACCGGCATCGATTCCACGATGCTGCGCGACGTTTACGTGGCCATGGGAGACGCCACCGGCGAGAACCGCTGGGCGGTGCATATCTACGTCAACCCGCTGGTGCGGTTCATCTGGACCGGCGGCCTGATCATTCTCGCGGGATTGCTGCTTTCGCTCAGCGGCCGGCGCGCCAATAAGAATTCTGGAACCGCAGATGAACGCAGATAAACGCGGATTTCAGCCTCTATGAAATATCATCCAAGTTTGTTTCTGAAATATCTGCGTTCATCCGCGTTAATCTGCGGTTTCGCTTTTCTTGCGTTTTCCGCATCAGCCGAGCAGGTGGTGACGGAAGACCCGCTGGAGCGGCAGGTGCTCGACATCGGCAAGGATCTGCGCTGCGCGGTGTGCCAGAACCAGCCGATCTCGGAGTCGAACGCCGATCTCGCCAAGGACATGCGCAACATCATCCGCGAGCAGCTCCAGGCCGGCAAATCGCGCGAGGAGATCGTCAACTATTTCGTCGAGCGCTACGGCGACTACGTGCTGATGAATCCGCCGGTGCGCGGGCCGGGCACGGTGGTGTGGCTCGCGCCGGTCGCGCTGCTGCTGGTCGTCGGCATCTCCGGCTTCGTGTTTCTGCGCCATCGTCGCCGGGAATCGCTGCCGCCGGCGCCCAAGCTCTCCAGGGAAGACGCCGCGCTGGTGCGCGCGGCGCGCAAGCAAAACCGCGCATGATCTGGCTCGCCGTCGTCGCGCTGTTGATCGCCGCCGCCACCGCCTGGTACCTGGCGCGGCCCCTGGCACGCGTCGTCGTGACGGACGATCGCGAGCGGCAGAACCAGTTGCAGCAACTGCGCGACCGGCTGCTGGTGCAGCTGGACGAGCTGGACGTCGAGGAAGGCGACCGCAACATCGACGCCACCGTGCTCTCCGACGAGCGCAACCGTCTCGAGGCGGAGCTGGCGGCAGTGCTGCACGAGCTGGAGACGCCGAAGGAAGGCAGGAAAAAGAAAAAGGCCGTGGTGGCATCCCGCCGTGGCTGGGTCGTGGCGCTGGCGCTGTTCGGCATCGTCCTGCCGCTGTCCGCGGCCGGTCTTTATGCCTTGTACCAGCGTCCGGTGCTGGACTACCTCGCCAACCCCGAGGCGCTTGCCAATCCCTCGGTGCCGCCGGACGTGATGAAAATGGTCGCGCGCCTGGAAGACCGCCTGGCCGGGCAACCGGACGACGCCGCCGGCTGGTTCCGCCTCGCCCGCGCCTACGCCGTGCTGGGCCGGGGCGAAGCCGCCAGCGCGGCCTACGCGCGCGCCTACAAACTCACGCCCGATGATCCGCAGCTGATCGCGGAGTATGCCGCGTTCCTCTACGAAAGCGATCCGCAGAATACCGGTGGGCAGGTTTTCGGCCTGTTCAGCCGCCTGCATCAGCTCGATCCGGAGAACCGCGATGCCTTGTGGTTTCTCGGTTTCGCAGCCTATCAGAAGGGCGACCACAAACAGGCCCTCGGATACTGGGACCGTCTGCTGAAATCCCTGCCGGCCGACAGCCCGGAGGCCGAGCATATGCGGGCCATCATCGCCAAAACGCGCCAGCAGCTGGGAAAAAAATAACGCTCGTCGGCTGGCCGGATGCCCGGGCTTTACAGTTTTCGCGGTACCAAGGTATAACTATAAAAAAATCAATTATGCAGGGTATGATCCGCTTGTCACGTTACCGTCACCTGATGGCGCTGTTGCTGGTCTCCAGCGCTTTTTTCGCCGAAGCGTCGCAGGCGGGCATTTACACCTTCAGCGACGCCAACGGCGTCATGCACTTCACCAACGTCCCGTCCACGCCGCGCTACGCCGGCATGAAGCGCGTGGCCTACATGCCCGAACCGGCATCGGCGGCGCGCCGTGCGCGCCCGGTCGATCCGGATCGTTTCAGCCCGCTGGTCGAGCAAGCGGCGCGCGAACATCAGCTGGATCAGGCCCTGCTGCGCGCCATCATCGCGGTCGAGTCGGGTTACGATCCCAACGCCGTTTCGCGCAAGGGCGCCGTGGGGCTGATGCAGTTGATGCCACAAACCGCGCGACGCTACGGTGTCAGGAATATGTATGACCCGGCCCAGAACATCCAGGGCGGGGCACGTTACCTGCGCGACCTGATGGGAAAATTCAACAACGACCTGCCGCTGGTGCTGGCCGCCTATAACGCGGGAGAGGAAGCCATCGCCCGGCACGGCAACCGCATTCCGCCGTACCGCGAGACGCGCTCCTACGTGCCACGGGTCCTGGATTTTTATCGCGAATACCGGCGCGGCGCGCGCTAAAAGTCCCAGCGGTAACCGACCGACCAATAACGACGCTGGGTTTTGTCTTCCGTCGTTGGACTGCGGGTGGTGGTTCGCTCCTCCCCGAGTTCCAGTTCGAACGTGACCTTGTCCTTCCATTTGTAGCTGGGCCTTACCACCGGCGAAAAGCGCTCCAGATCGCTATTGGTGCTCACCGTGTGCTGGCTGTACCAGCTCAGCGTAACGTCCAGCCCCCAGCTCGGGCCCCACAGCAGGCGGTTGGTCAGGGAGTAGGCGTTACCGGTGTAATCCGGGGCGTCGATGCGGCTGATGTTGAGCACGTTGACGTCGCGCTGGGTGAATAGCCCGGTGCCGATCACATTTCCCGTATAGGTGTGAATGTCGCCGGTGTCCGGTTGCGCCGGCTGGTTGACCGTGCCGACGGTGGCCGAGGTGTGCGCCGATTGCACGTCAAAACCCACTTGCCAGCGCGTGCTCAGCGATTGTGATACGCCGACACTGACCATGTCGGTCGTGGACGTCAAGTCCAGGGCCTGCTGCTTGAGCTGTTCGTAGGTCTTGGTCCGGAGCTGCGACTCGATCGACGTGTCGGCTTCACCGAGCAGGGCATTGGTCAGCGTCAGCGACGGGGTCTTGCGCTTGTCGTACAGCACGTGCGCGGAAGTGCCACTGCCGCCGGTCCAGTTTCCCTGCAGCAGGAAGATATTCGGCGCGGCGAACTCGGTATCGTAGTCATACAGGCTGTACACGGTGAACGCCGGATTGAAATAGCGCAGCTCGCCGCCCACGGCGCTGCGGTCCACCACGCCGTCGGCCTTCTGCTGCATGGCGTACAGGCTGCCGCCCCAATGTTCCGCGAACGGCCCCAGGTCCACGCTGGCGCCGTAGAATTTCAGATCGGTATCGAAGGAATTATCGGAGGGTTGGCCGCCCACGACATTGACCCGCCATTTGGGCGTGAAATTGTAGCCGGCGGTGGCGCCGTCGAAGCGCCCGAGCACGCCGCCGGATCCGCCGGGCTGACGGCCCAGCCGTGTCGAGTAATCGCGCTTGCGGTCCTTGATCTCGTAATAAAGCGCGCTCAAGCGGTTGGCGTCGTCCTGCCCCGCAAGGAAATTCTTGGTATGGGTGTCGCGTATGACGAAGCGGTTGTCGTAAGCCTCGCTGCGGTAGCGGTGCGTCAGGTTGAGGTTGGTGACCAGCGCGCTCTGGTCGGTCAGGCTCAAGGTTTCCCGGTTTTGCGAGCCGGCGGTCGGGACCAGATCGGTGGTATCGATCTTGCTGGCGCCGTGATAGTAATGCTGCGACAGGCTGCCGACGACGGTCGACAGTACCTCGACGCGCGGTTTGGCGGCCTTGAACACCGGCGATGGCGCGGCCATGGTGGCGTCAAGCGCGGCGATGCGCTGGCGCACGCGGTCCGCGCCTTCGCCGGCCGGGTACAGCCGCAGGTAAAGCTCGTATTCCTTGCGCGCTGCCGCGGTTTCTCCGGAGCGCTCGCGCGCGAGTCCGATAAACTCCTGCGCATCCTGTGAGTAACGGTTGGGCGGCATGCGCAACAGCTTGTCGAGGGTGACGACGGCGGTGCGGTTGTCGCCGCGCGCCAGGGCCGCGCGGGCCTTGTCTATCAGCGCCAGCGCTTCCTTGTCGCCGGACGTTGCCGGGGCCAGCGCCACGCTCGGCAGGCCAGCCGGCGGGGCGGCAGGAACTGCCCGGGCGGGCACTTTTGCCGGGGGCACGGCCGGGACGGCAGGGGCCGCCACGGCGGGCACGGCGGGCGCGACCAGTGCCATCCGTACCGAATCGTTTTGTTCCTTCGGCGTGATGCGGGTGACCTTCGCGTTCGGGTAGGCCGCTTTGAGTTGCTGACGTGCGGCAAAGACTTCCTGTTCTTTCTCGAAAAAACCGAGTTTCAGCTGGTAGCGGGTTTTGTCTTTTTCGCCTGTCTGCGTGACGTAAAGCCGGTTGTTTTTCAGCGATGCCGGCAGTGGTGAACGCGCCGCGCGTATGGGCTGCGCGCTTTCCTCGAGCTGGATGACGTAGAGTGCCCGGGGAGAAATGGCGGCTGCCGTGGCCGGGACCGCCGGTGACGGAGCGGGTGCGGGCGCTTCCTGGACCGGCTTTGCAGGCGCGGCCTTGGCGGCCTCGACCGGCGGCACCGCCGGTTTTGCCACCGGCAGCGTGCGCTGTATGGTGGCATATTCGTTGCGACCGATTTCGGTGGCGACGGCCGCGGGGTATTTGTCCAGCACTTTGTTGCGATAGGTGCTGGCGTCGCTGAAGCTGTCGAAAAATCCGACGCGCAGGTTATAGACGCTCTTGCCGAAGGCCTTGCTCTGAATCAGGTATACCGGACGATCCGGGAAATCGCGTTTGGCCTGTTTGTCCGAAATCGGCGTGAAGCTGCTGCGCAGCGTGACCACGAAATGCTTTTCGGAAGCGGTCTCCGTGACGGCGTCCGTGTTGCCGTTGTCGCCTGTGATCGCATACGCGGGCGACAGCGATGAGAGATTCAGGATCAACAGAAACAGCACGACGAGGGGGATGGCCCGCATGGTAGTTATATTCAAAAATTCGAAATGGAGGAAAAGGAGGTATTCTTATTTGGCCGTTCTGTCTTTTGTCGCCGGGCCGGTTTCCACTGGCACGACAGGCAGATAAATCACGATGCTGCGATTGTCTTCGCCGGGGCGAACGCTGTAATTGACTTCGCGATTGAAGCGCAGCAGCAGCGACCAGGGGTCGCGCTGCAGATTGAGCGACAGAGGCGGGTCGAGAGTGATCGTCGTGGCAGGCAGTACCGGCGTGGCGGAGATGTGCCGGGTTTCCTGCCGCAGGCTGACGTCCTGCGGGTCCAGGGCGGCGATGTTGAGGAATATTTTCAGCAGCTGTCCGTGTTCCCGCGGAAAGTGGCTCACGTAGTTGACCGGCATGGTGAAATGGATGCGGATCTCCGCCCACTCCGGCTCGATCGCGGTTTCGACGTCGTCCAGCAGGACCTCCTGCGCATGGGCCATGCTGGCCGCACCTGATGCCAGAAACATCAGGGCGATCGTGAAAAGAATTTTTTTCATCCGTCGTTTCCCTTTTAAATTTTCCACAGTTTCCGCGCAACATATCAGGGCCCGAACGCCATGTCGGGTCCGATTATTGCTGATGCTCCGCCTGCGCACGAACCTGGTCCGGCTTACCACTTGCTGTAAGGGGTACCACGCGTGCCCAAAGGTCGGTGACAGCCGGACTGCGAACAGTCCGTTACCCCGGTGCTCTTTTCATGGGTCAGGGACTTCTTCTCCATGCTGCCGAGATAGTTCAAACCGCTCGCATGACAGCCTTTGCACCAGCCGGAGCCGTTGCCCAGACTGCCGTTGTGGTTCATCGTTTGCGACGCAAAGCTGGTCGTGCTCTTGTGGCATGCGTCGCAATTCATGCTGGCGCCGGCCAGCAGCTGTGACTGATAGGGGATGTGGTTGGTGGGGGCGGCCAGTCCCGGACCACCCTGGTAGTGGCAGGTGGAGCAGGTGCCCGGGCTGATGCCCGTGTGACTGAACGTAGCCCCCGCGAACGTCACGTAGCCCGTGTGACAGGTGTCGCACGAGGCGGTGGTCGCGACGTGATTGGCCGGCTTGCCCAGCGCGTTCCACTGGACGTAGGAGCCGTTGTGGCAGGTTGAGCACTGCCCGGCGATGACGCCCTGGGTCGCCGAGTGCGTAAAGGTGGAGGTCGTGAACGTGCCCCCGGTCGAGTGGCAGGCGTCGCACGACAGGGTCGTCGGGATATGGTTGCCCGGTTTGCCGGTGGCTTGGGAACCGTTATGGCAGCTCGCGCAGCCTCCGGGCGTCACGCCAGTGTGATTGAACCCGGCGCCGGCGAAAGTCGCGAAGCCCGTGTGACAGGTATCGCAGGACGCCGTGGTGGCGACGTGAGTCGCATGCTTGCCCAATGCGTTCCATTGGGTATAGGAGCCGTTATGACACGTCGCGCACTGGCCGGCGATGACGCCCTGGGTGGCGGAGTGGCTGAACGTCGAGGTCGTGAACGTGCCGCCGGTCGAGTGGCAGGCGTCGCACGACAGGGTCGTCGGGATATGGTTGGCCGGTTTGAAGGTGGTGGCAGTTCCGCCCTGGACATGGCAGGTGGCGCAGCTGCCCGGGGTCACACCGGCGTGAGTGAAGGTGGAACCGGCCATGGCAAAGGAGACGTAACCCGAGTGACAGGTGTCGCAGGAGGCCGTGGTGGCGACATGGGCCGCATGTTTGCCCAGCGCGTTCCATTGGGTGTAGGAGCCGTTGTGGCAGGTCGCGCATTGCAGGGGCATCACGCCCTGCGTGGCGGAGTGGGTGAATCGAGAGGTGGTAAAGGATCCGCCGGTCGTGTGACAGGCGTCGCACGACAGGGTCGTCGGGATATGGTTGGCCGGTTTGCGCGTGGCCGTTGAACCATGGCAGCTGGCACAACCGCCCGGCATCACGCCGAGATGGGTAAAGGCCGCGCTCATCCAGGTGGTGGTGCGATGGCAGGTATCGCAAGGCTGGTTGGTGACCGGGTGATTCGCCGGCTTGCCCTGGGCAATGCTGTTGTTGTGGCATTGCCCGCACTGATGCGGGGTGACGCCGACGTGAGTGAAACGGGCCACCTTCCACGAGGCGGTCGAGGTATGACACTGGCCGCAGGCCTGGTTTGTCGGCACGTGATTCGAGGGTTTGACGGTGGCGCTCTGAACGCGACTGCCCGGCGTGTGGCAGGTTTCGCATTTTTTGGGCGTGCCCTTGAAGGTACCCTGGACATGGCAGGTCTCGCAGGGAAGCGCCACGTGCGCCCCGGTCAGCGGAAATCCCGTTTTTATGTGATCGAAATGCACATTGCGTTTGGCGCTGGCGGCCGTTGCGTCGCCATGAGGGAAGGCGAGCAGAAACAGGCCCAGCAGGGTAACGACGCCAGTCCAGGACAAAAATCTCCGGAAGTTATGGGCCGAATCTATCATGATGGATCTCCTCGACTGGCGTTGTTAATGTCCCGGGGACACGCCACTGACTCCCGGGCGAATTTTGCTGAATGAACTGGTGACATGACATTGCTCGCATAACTTCCCGAACCCGCCATTGTGCACGTCGTCGGCATCGTGGCAGCTGATGCAGGCGCTGCTCTGCGTCACCTTCCGTGGCATGGGTTTGTTGTGACAGGCGTCGCAGGCGATGCCTTTGTGGCCACCGTCGAGCCTGAACGAGGTTTGCCGGTCGTGATCGAAACGCCAGGATTCCCAGGACAGGGCGTTGTGGCAGGTTTCGCAGCGCGGCCCGAGCTTGAACTTGTGGGTGTCATCCTTCTCGTGACAGCCGACGCAGGCGATGCCGGCGTCCTTGAAGGCCGGCGTTTTGTGGCATTCCTTGCATTCGACCTTAACGTGCTTGCCCAGCAGCGGGAAGCGGGTCAGGCCGTGGTCGATCCTGGCCACCTTCCAGTTGCGCTCGTTGTGGCAGGATTCGCATTTGTTGCCTTCCTGGCCTTTGTGCTTGTCGTCCTTCTCGTGGCAGGCGATACAGGCCGTTTTCAGCTTTTCCTGGTACAGGAATCCGGTATGGCACGACTCGCACTTGGCCGTGATGTGCTTGCCGCGCAGGATATATTTCGTGTCGCGATCATGGTTGAAAGTGGAGGCCTTCCAGTCCTTCTCGACGTGACAGGACGCGCATTTGTCGCCGAACCGTCCCTTATGCCCCTTCTTGTCGTCATCCGTCTTGTGACAGGCGACGCAAGCGGTCTTGAGCTTCTCCTGGTACAGGAAGCCGGCGTGGCAGGACTCGCATTTGGCGGTCGCGTGCTTGCCGCGCAGCGGATACTTGGTCTCACGATCGTGGTTGAAAATGGAAATGCCCCAGTCTTTCTCCGTATGGCAGGACTGGCACTTCTCGCCGAAACGCCCCTTGTGGCCGTTCTTGTCGTCATCGGCCTTGTGACAGGCGAAACAGGCGGTCTTCAGTTTTTCCTTGTATAAAAACCCGGTGTGGCAACTGTCACACTTGGCCTGCAAGTGTTTGCCGCGCAGCGGATATTTGGTGTCGCGGTCGTGGTTGAAAATGCTCGTCTTCCAGTCGCGGTCGCTGTGGCAGGATTCGCATTTCGTGCCGTACCGGCCCTTGTGGCCTTTCTTGTCGTCATCGGCTTTGTGACAGCCGATACAGGCGGTCGGAGCGCCCTTGAATTTCGGATCGGTGTGACAGTCCTTGCAGGTGACATCCCGGTGTTTACCGGTGAGCGGGAATTTCGTCTTGCTGTGGTCGAAACGGGTTTTCTTCCAGTCCACCTCATCATGGCAGTCGGCACACCGGGTGCCGAGGCTGCCCTTATGCGTGTCGTCTTTCCGGTGGCAGGCAAAACAGTCCGACGGCGCGTCGCGGAATTTGGTCTTGGGCATGTGGCAATCACGGCATTGAGCTTTCGCGCCCAGGTGTCCGCCCTTCAGCAGGAAGTCCGTGAGTTTGTGATCGAAGGAATTTTCGTCCACCGGAGCGATGTTCATCGCACGCCCCTTGTGCTCGGTGTGGCAGACGCGGCATTCCTGTTCCGGTATCCGGCCATGATGTCCCTGTTTCTGGGCGACGTCGCGGGCGACGTCCTTGTGGCAATCCAGGCACAGGGCGTTCTGGGCGGATTTCTTGAAGCGCGCATGGCAGTTCTTGCAGTCGGTTTCAATATCGGCGTGGCCTTCAATGACCTTGCCCGGCATCAGCACGGTTTCGAGCGACTCGGCGCGTGAATCGGCCGGCAAGCAGAAACTGAAAAGCCCGATGATCAGCCAGGTGAAAAATGCCCGTGCCAAGCCCATGCATCCCGGTCAGATCAGTACATGTGCACGGCGATGACATGCGCGATCCCGCTGATGATCAGCATGAACACGAACGGAACATGGAGCACGTGCCACAGCGAGAACAGGCGCTCGTAGGCGCTGAATCTCGCCACGTCGATGACGGCATCCAGGTAGTGTCGAATGGCGGTCTTCCCGCCGGACAGGCGCCCGTCCAGTTTGGCGGCATCCCGGGGGTGTTTGCGGGCATGGTCGCGCCCGAGTCGCTCCAGTTCCCTGGCCACCATGTGATAGGTCCAGCGCGCGCGCAGGCCCACGGTGACGAATAACCAGATGCGCGACCAGGCGCTTTTGTGTTCCCCGAGCGCGGAGGCCTCGAAGGCCTTGAGCCGGGTTTCGAGCTGCGGAGTGGAATGGAATTTGGATTTGACGTCGCCGCCGACGATGCCGAGATTGTTCTGGACTTCCTGCAGCGTGGCGCTGCGGCCGTACAGCCCGTGATGGATCTTGCGGTAAATGACCCGGCCGATGACACCGCTGCCGGCGACCAGGACCATGCAGCTCAACGCCACGGTGGCGTTCAGCGAGCCGGTGCGGAACGTGGAATGAAACAGGATCAGGGTCGGCCCGGTGATACCGAGGAACATGTGCAGGCGGAACCAGTGTTTGGTCGGTCCCCAGTTGTGCATGAAGCGGATATGCTTGCGCAGCGAATAGAGCAGCAGCGCCAGCATCATCAGGCCGCCGATGACGCCGAGGTAATACCCGAAGTCGTCGCCGGCTTCGTAGTAGCTGCCGTTCCTGACGGCCCATCCGGTCGCGACCAGTAACACCATTACCGGCCACAGCCAGAAGCGCCGCGATGTCTCGCGGGTTTCGCGTGTGGCGGAGGACGGCTGCGGCGCGGCCTGGCTGGCACGAAGGACTGCCTGCTGCTGACTCATCTTCTCCCTCTATGGCCGGCCCGCTTTCGGGAGGCGGGCCGGTTTTTATGATCTATTCTTGTCTTGCCGTCGGCACCCTGCGACGCTTTGCCGCAGACAGGCCGGAGCCTGAAAAAACCATTGGTTTCATGCAATTAAAGGGTAAGTCCCGGCTTCAAACCACGCTAAACCGCATGAAATGTATGTATTGGCTGACGAACGGGAGAAGATTTTTTGGCCTTAAGGTGGCCTTAAGGTTGGCTTAAGGTTAGAAGAGCTGCGACAAGCCATGACATCCGAACTGATCATTTATTTGCTGTATCTGGTGCCGCTGTCCGTGGTGCTGTTCCTGTATTTGCGCCGGCACCGGAAAAAGGAACAGCACCACGCGACACAAATGAAGCAAGCCGTCGAGGCCGGACTGACCGAACCGGCCTCGCTGCATCCGGTGTTCGACCCGCGCCGCTGTCTCGGCTCCGGCGCCTGCGTCAAGGCCTGTCCGGAAGGCGCGATCGGGATCATCAAAGGCAAGGGTCATCTGGTGAAACCCGCGGTGTGTATTGGCCACGGCGCTTGCGCCGCGTCCTGCCCGCACGACGCCATCATGCTGGTGTTCGGCACCGCCAAACGCGGCATGGATATCCCCCAGGTCAATCCGAATTTCGAAACCAACGTACCGGGCCTCTACATCGCCGGCGAGCTCGGCGGCATGGGCCTGATCCGCAAGGCGGTGGAGCAGGGGCGCCAGGCGATGGAATCCATCCGCAAGGGCAAATCCGGCAGCGCGCCGCTGGATGTCGTCGTCGTCGGCGCCGGGCCGGCCGGCATCGCGGCCTCGCTGGCGGCGCTGGAGCACAAGCTGAAATTCGTCACCGTGGAGCAGGAGGATTCGCTCGGCGGCACGGTGTACCACTACCCGCGCAACAAGATCGTCATGACTGCGCCGATGCAACTTCCGATCCTCGGCAAGGTGAAGATGAGCGAGATCAGCAAGGAGGCGCTGCTGGATTTCTGGCAGGGGGTGGTCAAAAAAACCGGCCTCAAGCTCAGCTTCAGCGAGCGCATGGAAACGATCATGAAGAACGGCAGCGGCTTCACCGTGAAAACCTCGAAGGCCTCCTACAACACCAAGACCGTGTTGTTGGCCATTGGCCGGCGCGGCACGCCGCGCAAGCTGGATGTGCCGGGAGAGGAATTGCCGAAGGTGGTCTATCGGCTCATTGACCCGGAGCAATATCGCAAGCAGCAGGTGCTGGTGGTGGGCGGCGGCGACAGCGCGCTGGAAGCGGCGCTGGCGCTGGCCGACGAAGCCGGCACCACCGTGACGCTTTCCTACCGCGGCGAGGCCTTCGGGCGTGTGAAGGAAAAGAATCGCCAGCGCCTGCAGGAAGCGGAACAGAAGGGCCGCATCAGGGTGTTGCTGCAGTCGAACGTGAAAAAAATAGAACCGGACAGGATCACGCTCGACCACGCCGGGAAAATGACCGAGATCAGGAACGATGCCGTCATCGTCAGCGCCGGCGGCGTGTTACCGACTCCGTTCCTGAAGGAGATCGGGGTGATGGTGGAAACGAAGTTCGGGACGGCGTAGCGCGGTGGCTGTCATTCCGGCGAAAGCCGGAATGACTACCAGGAAAGTACATCCGCTAGGAGAGCTCCCTGATCAAGGGAGCCAGTTTCTGCTCCCACACTTCCGGCGTGATTGGCCCGATCTGCTTGTAGCGAATGACGCCCTGCTTGTCGATGACAAAGGTTTCCGGTACGCCATAGACACCAAGATCGATCCCCAGCCGACCGTCGGTGTCCGACAGGCTCAGCTCATATGGGTTGCCGAGACTGCCGAGCCAGCCGAGGGCATCTTCGCGCCGGTCCTTGTAGTTTAGACCGATGATGGAGACTGTCTTGTTGCGCGCCAGCTCGTTGAGGAAGGGGTGTTCCTGGCGGCAGGCGACGCACCACGAGGCCCAGACGTTGAGCAGGTAAGCGCGCCCCAGCATGTCGTCGCGGCCGACCTTGCGCGCCGGGTCGGCGACGGTGGCGAGCGAGAAGGCCGGCAGCGGCTTGCCGATCAGGGGTGAGGGAATCTTGCGCGGGTCGAGATTGAGACCGTAGGCGAGTAACAGACCCAGCACCACGAAGATCGCCAGCGGAACAAGGTACTTCTTCATGGCCTATTCTTTTCGTCGCCCGCCGCGTACGACCCGCCCTGCAGGGCCTGCGCCGCTTCCGGCGGCATGTATTTCTCGTCATGCTTGGCGAGCACCTCGCTTGCCATGAACCGGTTTCCGTCCTGCAAGCGGCCCTGTGCCACCACGCCCTGGCCCTCGCGGAACAGGTCGGGCAACAGGCCTTCGTAGTGCACCGGCAGCTTTTTGTTGAGATCGGTGATGACGAAGTCCACTTTCAGTCCGTCGGCGGAGCGCTTCACCGAGCCCTGCTCCACCAGTCCGCCGATGCGGATGGTCTGGCCGGGAGCGATGCTGACTTTCCCCTCCAGGATTTCCGTGGGCGAATGAAAGAACACCAGGTTCTTGTTGAAGGCATTCAGCACCAGCAGCGTGGCGACCGTCAGCCCGACGACGCCGGAGACGATTATGGCCAGACGCTTGTGTCTTGTCTTCATCGGGTTTGTTCCTTGAGACGCAGAAATTCACGCAGCTGGCGCCGCACCGTCTTGCGGCGGCGCAGCGGCAAATAGAGATTCAGGATCAGGATCAGCGCCGCCAGGCCGTAGGAGCCCCACACGTACAGGCCGTAGCCGCCCATGGCGAAGAATTCTGTCCAGTTCATGGTTTGGATCCCAGCATATCGGCAACCCAGCCGGTATGACGTTCGCGCTCGAGGATTTCGTTGCGCATGCGCAGCAGCGCCACGGCGACAAAATAAAAAGTGAAGGCGAAGGCCATCAGCAGCAGGGGCGCAATCATGCTCGGATGAATCGAAGGCGTACCGACCTTGCTCACCGAGGCCGGCTGGTGCAGGGTGTTCCACCACTCCACGGAGAAATGGATCAC
>JBFMBB010000027.1:0-21756 GCA_040755435.1 Pseudomonadota bacterium
CTCGGCGTGGCACGCAACGCTTCCGACGCGGATATCAAGAAGGCGTACCGGCGCCTGGCCATGAAACTTCATCCGGACCGCAACCCGGGCGACAAGACTGCCGAGGCCAAGTTCAAGGATGCCAAGGAGGCCTACGAGGTTCTTTCCGACTCGCAGAAGCGCGCCGCCTACGACCAGTTCGGGCACGCCGGCGTGGATCCCTCGGCGGCCGCCGGCGCCGCGGGCGGATTTTATTCCGCGGGCGGCGCGAATTTCGCCGACATCTTCGGCGACGTGTTCGGCGACATCTTTGGCGGCGGGCGCGCGCGCGGCGCGCAGGTGTTTCGCGGCGCCAACCTGCGTTACAGCCTGGAACTCTCGCTCGAGGACGCGGTGCGCGGCACCGAAGTGCGCATCCGCGTCCCGGCGATGGAAAAGTGCGATACCTGCCAGGGCAGCGGCGCCAAGGCCGGCACCTCGTCCAGCGTCTGCCGCACCTGCGGCGGGCACGGCCAGGTGCGCATGCAGCAGGGTTTCTTCTCCGTCCAGCAAACCTGCCCCAAGTGTCACGGCGCGGGCAAGGTCATCACCGATCCCTGCCCGACCTGTCACGGCGCCGGCCGGGTGCAACACACCAAAACCCTGTCGGTCAAGGTTCCCGCCGGCGTGGACGAGGGCGACCAGATACGCCTCGCGGGCGAGGGCGAGGCGGGCGAAAACGGCGGGCCGCCGGGCGACCTGTTCGTGCAGATCCGGCTCAAGCCGCATTCGCTGTTCAAGCGCGAACAGGACGATCTTTATTGTGAAATGCCCGTGAGCTTCGCCACGGCGGTGCTCGGCGGCGAGCTCGAGGTGCCGACGCTGGACGGGCGCGCTTCGATCAAGATTCCGCCCGGCACCCAGAGCGAAAAACTCTTCCGCCTGCGCGGCAAGGGCGTGCGCAACGTGCGCAGCGGACAGACCGGCGATCTTTATTGTCGCATCAGCGTGGAAACGCCTGTCAACCTGACCGCCAGGCAGAAAGAACTATTGCAGGAATTGGATCACTCGCTGCGCGAGGGGGGAACCCGACACAACCCCCGTGAAGCATCGTGGGTCGATAAACTGAAAGGTCTGTTCGGCTGAGTTCTCTGTCGGGTTCCGCGGGCGACTCGCGACGGTTGCCGCCTCCGTGGTCGAATTGCTGTTCCATAGCGCCCGTCGTCGGCGGCCTGCGGCGATTCGCCGGTCGCATCCCCACTGCGTGGGGCCCCTGCTCCGCGGCTCACGCCGCTACCCCCATCACAAAACGATGGGGCCCCTGCGCCCTGCTCGCGCCCGCTTCCCCGCCACAGTCCCCGCGAAGCATCGTGGGTGGATAAGCTCAAAGGTTTATTCGGCTAGGCTCCCCGGCGAGTTCCGCGGGCGACTCGTCACGCTTCGATCTTCACTGCGTGGGGCCCCTCTACGCTACTCGCGCCCGCTTCCCGCCGTAGCCCTTGCGAAACGCCTGGGTGGATAGCCAAGGTGGGTCCAAACTTCAAGTTATTAAATATCATGGACTTAGGCCATAACCTGCAACTGTCACTTTGGGGGTATATGTAAGGTATCGTTAACATTAACTATTCAGCTATGAAATTGATGGCAAATACTGCCAAAATATAGATTGAGGGGATGAAATGATAGATGGCCAGCAAGGAAAGCTGCCAATGAGCGAGTGGCTGACTGGCGTTTTTTCATGTTTGACCTGCAACAATTACCGATCAGTGTTCCTGCATCGGATGAGCACCGGAATTATCCGCTGCAAGTCTATACGCTTGGGCGTTTTTCAGTTTCCCGTGGCATAGAGCCGATCCGGTTCGCCCGCAAGGCCCAGCACCGTCCGTTGGAGCTGCTCAAGGCACTGGTGGCCCTGGGCGGTCGCGAAGTCGCCACGGATCAGCTGGCGCTGGCGCTGTGGCCCGAATCCGAAGGCGATGAGGCCTACAACGCCTTCGAAACCACCCTGCACAGGCTGCGCAAACTTTTGGGGGTCGACAGGGCGTTGGTGCTTTCAAACAGCTTGCTCTCGCTCGACAACCAGTTGTGCTGGGTGGACGTCTGGGCCTTTGAGCAGGCGGCAGGCCAGGCCGAAGCCCTGCTGAATTCATCGCAACCGGATCCTGAAGAGCTGGTAGTGCTGTCTTCCAGGCTGCTGTCGCTTTATCACGGGCATTTTCTCGGCCGTGAGACGCCCGAACCGTGGTCCATCTCCCTGCGCGAGCGGCTGCGCAGCAAATTCCTGCGTCACCTGGTGGATGTCGCGCGCCACTGGGAAAGGATCGGGCGGCATGAAACCGCCATACAGTGCTACCTGAAAGGACTCGAGGTCGACGACCTCGCCGAAATTTTCTATCAACGCCTGATGGTCTGCTATCACCAACTCGGGCGGCGCAGCGAGGCCCTGGCTGTATACCGCCGTTGCCGCACGACCTTGTCCCTGATTCTTTCCATTGCCCCTTCTGCCGCCACCGAAGCCATTCACCGCCGATTGATCCAGACTTGATGCACGAACTGTGGCCCCGCGCCATCGGGCGCAGGATGCCACATCCTGTTTCAGTTTTCTTCCAATCTGTAAGTTATCCGTATGTCATGTCAACGCATTCTTTCGCACACAGTAATAACAATGACTGACTGGAGGAGCGGATGGACAGCTACATCGTGCGCATGTATCGGCGGGATGCCGATAATCCGGAGAACCTTATCGGTCTGGTGGAGACCATCGGGGAAGAAGCCAAGCGCTCGTTTCACAGCGTTAGTGAACTGGTGGCGATCCTGTCGGAGTCCAATTCCCTCAAGCTGACCGCCACCAGGCCCGTGCTCAGGGTAATCGAGGCGGGCAACAAAAATTCACGTTGAAGCCGGAAAGTCGGGACAGGAACAGCAACGATTTCAATCGGCGGCATCTGACGGATGCGCGCCGCCAGCTGTATCAAGGAGTCTCATCCGAAGGACAGAAGAAAACAAGGCGCAGGCCTTGCCACATATAATAATGCATTTCAGGAGGAGTTTATGGAGTTTTCGCGCTGGATAAGATCCGCAGGACGCGTCCTGGGGTATGGATTCGTCGGCGTGCTGATGCTCGCCGCACTGCCATCGCGCGCCGCCAGCGTTTCCTTTTTTCTCGACCAGTCGAACGCCTTGCCCGACGGCACCCATTATCTGTCCGTGATGCTGACGGAGAATGCAACCGGCGGTGTGGATTTTCTGGTGCAAACCCTTGATCCGCTGAACGACGTTGCCGGCCGTAACTTCGGCATCCAGAAATTCGGCTTCAGCTTCAGTGGCGAAACCGAATTAGAAATCGTCGGGCTGCCGGATTACTGGCGGATCAGGGAAAACAAGAGAATGAGCGAGTTCGGAAAATTCGACATCCGGCTGCAAGGCAGGGGCAAATCCCGCACCAACAGTCTTGGCTTCACGGTCAACGGCGCATCTCTCAGTGATTTTGATTCGCTTTTTTCCGCGCATGTGGCGGGATTCGAGTGGTGCGACATCATTGATGGAAAACGCAAGTACGGCAGGAACAACTGGTGCGGCGGCTATGCTTGCGTGTCGAGCGCCTTCTTCGCCGGCTCGCAATTGCCTCCGCCGAATCCAAGCGCCGTGCCCGTGCCGGCTGCCGTATGGCTGTTTGGATCGGGGCTGCTGGGGCTGGTCGGCTTCGCTCGGCGCAAACGCCGTTAACACCATTCGGAGGTTCATAAAGTGAACCTCTGGTAAAAATCATAACAAGCAACCGAACCTCGTCGGGTTTACGGTTGCGAGGAAAAGAAGAATAATGCCTCAAACAAAAAAGAGCAGCATCATTGCCCTGGTATTCACCGCCGCTTTGATCCCCCTGGGTGTCACGGCGCAAGCCGCAACCGTTTCGGTATTCTCAACGGACTTCAACTCCACCCTGCCGGCCGAGATTGCACCAGGCACCGCGACGCTCACGGGCGTGCAGGGTTTTGCCGGCCTGGGTCCTGTGAGTAACCAGTTCGGCGGAAACTTCCTGCGCAGCGCCACGGCTAATGTCGTGACGTTGCAGCTGAACAACCTGCCGACGCATACCGCCATCAACTTGTCGTTTCTTTTTGCCGCGATCGATTCGCTCGACGGCACCGGCGCTTTTCCGCAGGGTGATTTTTTCAACGTCGTGGTGGATGGCGTCACTATCTTCAACGAATCCTTCGCCAATGCCTTGCTTTCCCAAACTCAAAGTTACGTGCCGCCTGCGGGGGTGGAGCTGGCGCGCCACGTGGATCTCGGATTTTCCGGGCCTGGCGGTTTCTACACCGACAGCGCCTACAACCTGGGCGCCGATCCGGTTTTCAGCAACATAGCCCATTCGGCTTCTACGGCCAGCATTCAATTTTTCATCCAGGGTGTCGGCATCCAGGATCTGAACGACGAATCCTGGGCCATGGATAACCTGAATGTAACGGTTACAGCCGTGCCCGTCCCCGCCGCCGCGTGGCTGTTCTGGTCGGGGTTGCTGGGACTCGTTGGTTTCACACGCAGAAAAAGAACAGGCCCCTGCTGAAATTTTCCGTGCCGGGGTCACGCCGGCGCGGGAATGTTGCACCGCCGTTCCATCGGTTGGCGGCGCTGCTCAAATCCTCTATCCTCTCCGGCAACGATTCCGCATAGGAAAGCAGAAATGATCAATATTGCCGTCACCGGTGCCGCCGGACGCATGGGCCGCACGCTCATCGAGGCTTGCGCGCGCGCCGAAGGTCTGCGCCTGAGCGCGGCACTGGAACGGCCCGGTGGCGCGGCAGTCGGACAGGATGCGGGTGAGCTGGCCGGTCTGGGCAGGCTGGGTGTGACGGTTCGCGACAGGTTCGATGGAGCCGACTTCGACGTGCTGGTGGACTTCACCAGCCCGGAGGCGACGCTGGCGAACCTCGACTATTGCCGCCAGCACAAGAAGAAAACGGTTATCGGCACCACCGGCCTGGACGACGCGGGGAAAAGCCGCATCGCTGCCGCCGGCAAGGACATCGCCATCGTGTTCGCGCCCAACATGAGCGTGGGCGTGAATCTGTGTTTCAAGCTGCTCGAAACCGCGGCGCGTGTGCTGGGCGACGAGGTGGACGTGGAGATCGTCGAGGCGCATCACCGCCACAAGGCCGATGCGCCCTCGGGCACCGCACTGCGCATGGGCGAAGTGGTGGCGAAGGTCCTTGAACGCGATCTCAAGGAGCACGGCGTTTACGGGCGGCACGGCATCAGCGGCGAACGCGCGCGCAAGACGATTGGATTCTCCAGCATTCGCGCCGGTGACATCGTCGGCGATCACACCGTTCTTTTTGCCGGCGGTGGCGAACGCGTGGAGATCACGCATCGCGCCGAATCGCGCATGCCGTTTGCCAGCGGCGCCCTGCGCGCGGCGCGCTGGCTCGCCGACAGGAAGCACGGGCTTTACGACATGCAGGACGTGCTGGGGCTGCGCTGATCCGTTCTTATGTGGAGACGAACGTAGCGAAGCAGAATGGCAGGGACGCAAAAAATCATTCTTGGCCTGTGCTGCGCCGCGCTGGTGGCGGGATGCGCGTCGTCCGGAAGAAAAATGCCCACGCTCAACCAGACGCTGGCCGTCCTCACCAGCCCGACGACGCGCTCGGTCGCCGGCATCGCGCGCAGCGACAACGCCAAGGAGGCGCTCAAGCAGGGGTTGAAAAGCCGCGAGTCCGTCTACAAGTCCAATCCCTATGCGCTGGTGCAGGACGCCAAGACCATCCGGCGCGATTACAGCAACCTCGTAACCCTGCTGACCGGCCGGGTCAGCAAGACCTGGGGCAAGAAGGAAGTGAAACTGCCCTCGCGCGTGCAATATATAAAGTACACGCAGAATTACATGAGCCGCGCGGTGGTCGACTTCGACAAGGGCGAAGTGACGGTCGAAACCGTGGATGACAAGGACCCGAACACCAGCCTGAAAAACGCCATCGTCACCACGCTGCTCACGCCCAACGACCCGCGCGCCGTGGACCTTTTCTCCGACAGCGCCATCACGCTCACCAGCGAGAAGGAACCTTATCTCCTCGGGCTGGTGGTCGACCAGAACAACAAACCCGTGGCCTCGCCGGTCGAGGCCGAGGGTTTTGCGGATCACCTGCTGAAGACCCGGGCCGCCACGCGCGAGGTTGACCTGGACAACGGCAGGAAAAAGGCGCTGTTCGTGAAATTCGCGATGGTGCCGAATTTCGAGAACAAGCAGGCCGAGAAATACAGCCACCTGGTGACGAAGTTCGCCGAGCAGTACAAGATCAGCCCGAGCCTGGTGTACGCCGTCATCCGCACCGAAAGCAATTTCAATCCCTTTGCCGTCAGCTCCGCGCCGGCCTATGGCCTGATGCAGCTGGTGCCGACCTCGGGCGGACGCGAGGCTTACCGCAAGGCGAAGGGGGAGGACCAGGCTCCGTCCAAGCAATACCTGTTCGACGCCGAAAACAACATCGAGCTCGGGACGGCCTACCTGAACGTTCTTACCTACAGCCAGCTCGAGCCGGTGGCCAACGCGGTGTCGCGGGAGTATTGCGTGATTTCGGCGTACAACACCGGGCCCGGCAATGTCTTGCGCACGTTTTCCCGCGACCGGGTGGCGGCGGTGAACGCCATCAACAGCCTGTCGCCGTCGGCGGTGTACCAGAAGTTGCGCACCGGGCTGCCCTACGAGGAAACGCGGCAATATCTGCACAAGGTGGTCAATTACCGCAGGCAGTTCGTGGCCAACGCCAACTGAACGGTTCAATGAATGTTGAAGGAGGGAATCATGCGCAGCAAGATCGCTTTACCGTTGTTCCTGATGGTGTTCACCCTGCTCGGCGGCTGCGGCTACAACACCCTGCAGAGCACCGACGAGCAGATCAAGGCCGGCTGGGCCGAGGTGCTGAACCAGTACCAGCGCCGCGCCGACCTGGTGCCGAACCTGGTGAACGTGGTCAAGGGTTACGCGGCGCACGAAAAGGAAGTGCTGGAGCAGGTGACCAATGCGCGCGCCAAAGTCGGTTCCATCCAGGTGACCCCGGAACTCGTCAACGATGAACAGGCGCTGGCCAGATTCCAGGCCGCGCAGGGCGAGCTGAGCTCGGCGCTGTCTCGCCTGCTGGCCGTGGCGGAGAATTATCCGCAGCTCAAGGCCGACGGCCTGTTCCGCGATTTGCAGGCACAGCTCGAAGGCACCGAGAACCGCATCGCCGTGGCGCGCAACCGCTACATCCAGGCGGTGCAGGCGTACAACGTCACCGTGCGCAGCTTCCCGAGCAACCTCACGGCCATGCTCTTCGGCTACAAGGTGAAACCGAGCTTCACCGTGGAAGACGAAAAGGCCATCGCCACGCCGCCCAAGGTCGATTTCGGCGCGCCGTCCGCGCCCGCCGGCGCCGGAAAGCAGTAACGCCTGATTATTTATTAATGGCGGCATGATGCGCGCCCCCATGAAGCTGCTCGCGCGCGGGCTGTTCCTGCTGATGTTTTTCCTGGCCGGTTCCGCCGTGCATGCGGAAGTCGCAGTGCCGCCGCTGGCAGCGCGCGTGACCGACCTGACCAACACGCTCTCGCCGTCGCAGCGCGACGCGCTGGAACAGGAGCTGCGCGCCTTCGAAACCCGCAAGGGCAGCCAGATCGCGGTGCTGATCGTTCCCACCACGAAGCCCGAAGCCGTCGAGCAATATTCGATGCGAGTCGCCGAGACTTGGAAGATTGGAAGAAAGGGCGCGCGGGGCGGCCGTATTGATGATGGCGTGATATTGCTCGTCGCCAAAGACGACCGCGAACTGCGCATCGAGGTCGGCTACGGTCTCGAAGGGGCGGTCCCCGACGCCGTCGCGAACCGCGTCATCGACGAGATCATTGTCCCGTTCTTCAAGCAGGGCGACTTCTACGGCGGCATCCAGGCTGGCGTTGCCCGCCTGATCCGTCTCATCGACGGCGAGCCGCTGCCGCCGCCGCAGGCGCGCGACCGGTCCTGGTCCGGCATCGCCGATCTGCTGCCGGTGGTGTTCATCGCGGTCATGATTGGAGGCGGGTTTCTGGGTTCGCTGCTCGGCCGCCTGATCGGGGCTGCTGTCTCCGGCGGGATTGTCGGCATCGTTTTCTGGATCACCATCGGTTCGTTTATCGGCGCACTCGTGGCCGGTGTCGTGGTGTTTTTATTCACCCTGGCGATTGGCGGCAGCGGCGGTCGCGGTGGCCGGGGCGATTTCGGCGGCTGGTCCGGCGGTTACAGCAGCGGGTCCGGCGGCAGTTGGAGCAGCGGCGGGGGAGGTTTCAGCGGCGGGGGCGGAGGTTTCGGAGGCGGTGGAGCCTCGGGGAGATGGTGATGAATATCCGGCGCGTGATACGAAATCTGCTGATACCGCCGTGGCGCGTGCGCCTGGCGTTTCCGGCGCGCACGCTGCGCGCCATCGAGACCGCCATCCGCGAGGCCGAGACCACGCACGCCGGCGAGATCCGTTTTGCGGTGGAAAGCGCGCTGCCACTATTCCCGCTGCTGCGCGGCCAGCCGGCGCGCGAGCGCGCGCTGGAAGTGTTCTCGCAGCTGCGGGTATGGGACACGCAGCAAAACAACGGAGTCCTGATCTATCTGCTGCTGGCGGATCGCGACGTGGAGATCGTCGCCGACCGCGACGCGCATGCGCGCGTGGGTGTCGAGGGCTGGGAAAAAATCTGCCGTGAAATGGAAGCGCTGTTGCGTCAGGGGAAATTCGAGGAGGGTGTGTTGCACGGCATCTGCGCCGTGAGCGCGCACCTGGCCCGGCATTATCCGCCGCAGAAGGAAGACAGGAACGAATTGGACAACCGGCCGGTGCAACTGTGACGCCGGCCCGACGCGGTTTCAGTCGCCGGTGGGATAGATGTGAAATTCCAGCACCTGCTCCCGGCCGGTGAGGGCCTCGGCCAGGCGGCGGTAACTTTCCCGGGTGTCGGCGCGAATCGTCATCTGGTACTCGAACACCTTGCCCTCGTCCGACATCTGATAGCTCAGGTTGGCCACGGAGAAACCGTGCGTCATGATCAGCTCGCGCAGCGCGGGTTCGGGCAGCAATTCCTGGCGCCGGAAGCGTACGTGCAGGCGCGCGTAATACTGCGAGGGCATGATGGCCTCGATCCAGCGGAACAGTGACAGCGTGCCGAGCGTGAGCAGGGTGGCCACGATGGCGGGAAAGTAGAAGCCGATGCCCAGCAGTATGCCGATGGAGGCGGTGATCCAGATGGATGCCGCCGTGGTCAGTCCGCGCACGGTCAGCCCTTCCTTCATGATCACGCCGGCGCCGAGAAAGCCGATGCCGGTCATGATGCCCTGCGCCATGCGCGTCGGGTCCACGCGCACGGTTTCCAGCGGCACGCCCTTGAGCAGATCCCACTGGTAGACGGTCAGCAGCATCAGCAGGCTGGAGGCGGTGCAGACCAGCGTGTGGGTGCGAAACCCGGCCGGGCGGCCGTGATAGGTGCGCTCCAGGCCGATAAAACCGCCCGCCAGCACCGCTGCGCCGAGATGAATCAGAATCGTGAGATATTCTCTTTCCATAGGCGGAGTTTAGTCTTAAACCCCACGCGCGCCAGGCTTTTATGGAAAACACATGTTGGCCGGCTATCCTTGGCTGAAGCGAATTCAAGAACAACAATGCACCCGTATGAAGCTGCTGACTGTACCGGCTGTTCACCATGTCTGTTGATGCCGTCACGCTGATTGTGGCGATGATCGCGGTGTCGGCGGTAACACTGCTGCTGACGTTAGGCTATCTGCATTTTGCCGGCCACCGCCCCCTCCGTGAAAAACCCGCCATGCCCGCCGTCGATGAGCAGTTGCGGACCGTTCTGGGCAACATTGGCGAAGGCGTGATGATTATCGACCCGCAGGGCACGATCAGCATGTTCAACCCGATGGCGGAGCAGATATTCGGTTACAGGGAAAACGAGACCCGGGGAAAGAATATCGATGCCTTGCTGACGGATATCCGGACCGGTGCGGGCGGAGCGATCGGTGTCGGCACGCGCGAGGCGGTGGGTCTGCGCAAGAGCGGTGCGACGTTCCAGGTCGACCTCACTGTCTGCGAGACCGGCGACAGCGGCCATCCCGGTTTTGTCGTCATCGCGCGCGATATCACGGAGCGCAAACAGGCCGAGCAGCGCCTGGTCTATCTCGCGCAATACGACGCCCTGACCGGCCTGCCGACGCGCGCGCTGTTTCACGACCGCGCCACCCACGCCCTGGCGCGCGCCAATCGCGAGGAAAAGCTGGTCGCGATCATGTACCTCGACCTGGACCACTTCAAGACCATCAACGACGGCATGGGCCATCACATCGGCGACGAACTGCTGAAGGCGGTGGCGAAACGTATTACCTCGTGCCTGCGGGACGTGGACACGGTATCGCGCCTCGGGGGCGACGAATTCGCCGTCATCCTCGAAAGCATCCCGCACATCGACAACGCCACCATCGTGGCGGAGAAGATCATCGATGTCATGCAGGAGCCGTACCGCGTGGACGGGCATCAGGTCCATATCACGATCAGCATCGGCATCACGATTTACCCCATGGACGACAAGGACCTGACGAGCCTGCTCAAGGACGCCGATCAGGCGATGTACCGCGCCAAGCAGGCCGGACGCAACAACTTCCAGATCTTCGGCGCCGACATGGCGGAGAACGCGGCAGCCGTGAAGCAGATGGAGATACAGATCGAGAATGCGCTCGAGCGCGGCGAACTGCTGCTGCATTACCAGCCGCGCGTGGATCTGTCGAGCGGGAGTATCACGGGGGTGGAAGCCCTGCTGCGCTGGCAGCATCCGGATATGGGGCTGATATCGGCCGGGGAATTCATGCCGTTGCTGGAACGGTCCAAGCTGGTGTACACCGTGGATGAGTGGGTGTTGCGCACCGCCTGCACGCAGAACCATCAGTGGCAGAAAATCGGCATGTCACCCCTGCGGATGACGGTGAATATCTCGCCTTACCGGTTCCGCCGCCGGGGGCTCGTGGAGCTGGTCGAGAGGATCCTGAAGGAGACCGGGCTGTCGGCGGATTATCTGGAGCTCGATATTCCTCCCGAGAAACTGGTGGGTACCGGGCATGAAAACTATTGCGCCGTCCTCAACCAGCTGAGCGCGCTGGGAGTTCACGTGGCGCTGGCAGACAACGGCGCGGGGACCAGCTTCCGCGATTCCTTTCAGCGACTGCCGCTGTACGTCATGAAAATCGACCGTTCCTTCGTGCGCGACGCCACGGTGGATCGCGATCATGCGGCCATCGTGGAGGCGGTCGTCAGCCTGGCGCGTGCCATGAAACTGAAGGTGGTTGCCGAAGGCGTCGAAACCCGGGAACAGCTGGAGGCGCTGCGCCGTTACGGCTGCGACATGGTGCAGGGCTACCTCTTCAGCAAACCCGTGTCCACCGAGGACATCACCCGCATGCTGCGGGAGGGAAAGCGCCTCGCCTGAGGCTCATGCCGCACCCGGCGGCGCGTCGTTGATTCCGGCCGGGCGGTCACGTAAAATCCCGCTTCAGCCGGAAACACCCTTATTCAGGCATCCAAGGCGGGAGAGAAGCACCGGAACAGCGGGCGCCTCTCCCGTTTTTGTGCGCCCGCGCGCCACGAGGTAATTGGTCTATGCCGTCTGCATTGCTTGCGCTGGAAGATGGTTCCTTGTTCTACGGGGAGTCCATCGGCGTTCCGGGGCAGGCGGTGGGCGAGGTGGTATTCAACACCGCCATGACCGGCTACCAGGAGATCCTGACGGACCCCTCGTACGCGCGCCAGATCGTCACACTCACCTATCCCCACATCGGCAACACCGGCGCCAATCCCGAGGACATGGAATCCGCCGGCGTCCATGCCGCCGGACTGATCATCCGCGACCTGCCGCTGGCGCACAGCAATTTCCGCGCCGCGGAGTCGCTGCCGGAATTCATGCGCCGCCACAAGCTGGTCGGCATCGCCGGCATCGACACGCGCCGGCTCACGCGCCTGTTGCGCGAGAAGGGCGCGCAGAACGGCTGCATCCTGGCGGTGGAAAAAGGCGGCAGGCCCGACAGGAAAGCGGCGCTCAAGGCTGCGCGCGCGTTCCCGGGACTCAAGGGCATGGATCTCGCCAAGGTGGTGACGACCCGCAAGCCCTACCCGTGGGACGAGGGACTGTGGCAGCTGGGCAAGGGCCACGTGAAACCGGATCAAGCGCGCTTCCACGTGGTGGCGTACGACTACGGCATCAAGCACAACATCCTGCGCATGCTGGCGGAACGCGGCTGCCGCCTGACGGTGGTGCCGGCGCAGACGCCGGCGGAGGAAGTGCTGAAGCTGAAACCGGACGGCGTGTTTCTCTCGAACGGCCCCGGCGACCCGGAACCCTGCGACTACGCCATCGCCGCGATCCGCAAGATCGTGGACACCGGCCTGCCGGTGTTCGGCATCTGCCTCGGACACCAGTTGCTGGGCCTCGCCTCCGGCGCGCGCACGCTCAAGATGAAATTCGGCCATCACGGCGCGAACCATCCGGTGATCGATCTCGATACCGGTCGCGTCATGATCACCAGCCAGAACCACGGTTTCGCGGTGGACGAAGCCGGCCTGCCGGCCAACCTGCGGGTGACGCACCGCTCGCTGTTCGACGGCACGGTGCAGGGCCTGCAGCGCACCGACAAGCCGGCGTTCTGTTTCCAGGGTCACCCCGAGGCCAGTCCCGGGCCGCACGACGTGGCGCCGCTGTTCGATAAATTCATCCAGATAATGGAGGGGTTCAAAGTTCGGGGTACAAAGCACAAAGCTGAACGGCACCCCGAGACATTGAACTCTAACCGCTGAACTCTGTACCCGTTCCATGCCGAAAAGAACCGACATCAAAAGCATCCTGATCATAGGCGCGGGGCCGATCATCATCGGCCAGGGCTGCGAGTTCGACTATTCCGGCGCGCAGGCCTGCAAGGCGCTCAAGGAGGAGGGTTATCGCGTCATCCTGGTCAACTCCAATCCGGCCACGATCATGACCGATCCGGAGATGGCCGACGCGACCTACATCGAGCCCATCACCTGGCCGACGATCGCGAAGATCATCGAGAAGGAGCGGCCCGACGCGTTGCTGCCGACCATGGGCGGCCAGACCGCGCTCAACACCGCGCTCGACCTGGCGCGCGAGGGCGTGCTGGAGAAATTCGGCGTCGAGATGATCGGCGCCAGGCGCGATGCCATCGACAAGGCCGAGGACCGCGAGCGCTTCAAGAAGGCCATGGAATCCATCGGCCTGCAGTGCGCGCGCGGCGCCATTGCCCACAGCATGGAAGAGGCGCTGCAGGTGCAGGCGGCGATCGGGTTCCCCGTCATCATCCGGCCCTCGTTCACCCTGGGCGGCACCGGCGGCGGCATCGCCTACAACAAGGACGAGTTCACCATCATCTGCGAGCGCGGGCTGGATGCATCGCCGACGCGCGAACTGCTGATCGAGGAATCCATCATCGGCTGGAAGGAATTCGAGATGGAGGTGGTGCGCGACCGCAAGGACAACTGCATCATCATCTGCTCCATCGAGAACCTCGATCCCATGGGTGTGCACACCGGCGACTCCATCACCATCGCGCCGGCGCAGACGCTGACCGACAAGGAATACCAGATCATGCGCGACGCCTCGATTGCCTGCCTGCGCGAGATCGGCGTCGACACCGGCGGCTCGAACGTGCAGTTCGCGATCAACCCGAAGGACGGGCGCATGGTGATCATCGAGATGAACCCGCGCGTGTCGCGCTCCTCGGCGCTGGCCTCCAAGGCCACGGGTTTCCCGATCGCCAAGGTCGCCGCCAAGCTGGCGGTCGGCTACACCCTGGACGAACTGAAAAACGACATCACCGGCGGCGTGACGCCGGCCTCGTTCGAGCCCACCATCGACTACGTGGTGACCAAGATCCCGCGCTTCACTTTCGAGAAGTTTCCCAAGGCCGATTCCACGCTCACCACCCAGATGAAGTCGGTGGGCGAGGCCATGGCCATCGGAAGAACCTTCCAGGAATCGTTCCAGAAGGCCCTGCGCTCGCTCGAAACCGGCAGCTACGGCCTGGAATCGCGGCTCGATCCGGCCGCGGACAAGGATGAGACGCGCAAGCGCCTGGCGCAGGCGCTGCGGGTGCCGGGCTCGGAGCGCGTCTGGCACGTCGCCGATGCGTTCCGCTTCGGCCTGAGCCAGGAGGAGATTTACGGGTTGTGCCACATCGACCCCTGGTTCCTGGCGCAGATCGGCGATCTGGTCGAGACCGAGAAAACGATCGCGAAGTACGGCAGGAAAAAGCCTTCCGCCGAACTGCTGCGCGCCTGGAAGCGCAAGGGATTTTCCGATCGCCGCCTGGCGCAGCTGATGAACGTGAAGGAAAAACAGGTGCGCCAGTGGCGCCATGCCGCCAAGGTGCGGCCGGTGTACAAGCGTGTCGATTCCTGCGCCGCCGAGTTCGCCTCGGCCACGGCCTACATGTATTCCACGTATGAAGAGGAGTGCGAGGCCGCGCCCGAGAAAAAGAAAAAGATCATCGTGCTGGGCGGCGGACCGAACCGCATCGGCCAGGGCATTGAGTTCGATTATTGCTGCGTGCACGCCTCGTTCGCGCTGCGCGAGGATGGCTACCAGACCATCATGATCAACTGCAACCCGGAGACCGTGTCCACCGACTACGACACCTCCGATCGCCTGTACTTCGAGCCGCTGACGCTGGAAGACGTGCTCGAGATCATCCGTCTGGAAAAACCCGTGGGCGTGATCGTGCAGTACGGCGGCCAGACGCCGCTCAAGCTGGCGCGCGGGCTCGAGGCGGCAGGCGCGCCGATCATCGGCACCTCGCCGGAGTCGATCGATGTGGCCGAGGACCGTGAACGGTTCCAGAAGCTGATCAAAAAACTGAAATTGTCCCAGCCGCCGAATGCCACCGCACGCACGGCGCAGGAGGCGGTGAAGCTGGCCGACAGGATCGGTTACCCGCTGGTGGTGCGACCCTCCTACGTGCTGGGCGGGCGCGCCATGGAGATCGTGCACGCGCGCGAGGACCTGGAAACCTACATGCGCGTGGCGGTGCGCGTGTCGGAGGATTCGCCGGTGTTGCTCGACCGCTTCCTCAACGACGCCACCGAAGTGGACGTCGACGCCGTGTCCGACGGCAAGCAGGTCATCATCGGCGGCATCATGGAGCACATCGAGGAGGCCGGCGTGCATTCCGGCGACTCGGCCTGCTCCCTGCCACCGTTCTCGCTGTCGCAGAAGACCCAGGACGAATTGCGTAGCCAGACCGTCAAGATGGCCAAGGCGCTCAAGGTGGTCGGCCTGATGAACGTGCAGTTCGCCATCCAGAACGGCAGGATTTACGTGCTGGAAGTGAACCCGCGCGCCTCGCGCACGGTGCCGTACGTCTCCAAGGCCACCGGGCGGCCGCTGGCCAAGATCGCGGCGCGTTGCATGGCGGGACAGTCGCTCAAGAAGCAGGGCGTGACGGGAGAGATCGTGCCTGAGTATTATTCGGTGAAGGAGGCGGTGTTCCCGTTCATCAAGTTCCCCGGGGTGGACACGATCCTGGGCCCGGAGATGAAATCCACCGGCGAGGTCATGGGCGTCGGCCGCAGTTTCGGCGAGGCCTTCACGAAATCCCAGATCGCCGCGGGCAGCCCGATCCCGAACAGCGGCCGCATTTTCATCAGCGTGCGCGACGCGGATCAGAAGGGAGTGGTCGAGGTGGCGCGCTACTTCAGCAGGCACGGATTCGAAATCCTGGCGACCCGCGGGACCGCCGCGGTGCTCGAGACCGGCGGCGTGACGGCGCGCGCGGTCAACAAGCTGTCCGAGGGGCGGCCGAACATCATCGACATGATCATGAATGACGAGATCGACATCATCATCAATACGGTCTCCGACAAGCAGAGCCTGGCGGATTCCTACGCCATCCGGCGTGAGGCCCTGCAGCACAAGGTGACCAACTACACGACACTGGCGGCGGCCAGGGCCGCCTGCGAGGCGCATCGCGCCGCGGGGCACATGCGCGTCAGCCGGCTGCAGGACCTGCACAAGGAATTGGCGGGAATCCGGTCATGAAGAAAACTCCCATGACCGTTGTCGGCGCCGAGAAGCTCAAGACCGAGCTGCATCGCCTCAAGACCGTGGAGCGCCCGCGCATCATCCAGGCGATCGCCGAGGCGCGTTCGCACGGCGATCTTTCCGAGAACGCCGAGTATCACGCCGCCAAGGAGCAGCAGGGTTTCATCGAGGGCCGCATCGCCGATCTCGAGCACAAGATCGCGACCGCCCAGGTCATCGACCCCAAAACCGTCAACGCCGACGGGCGCGTGGTGTTTGGCGCCACGCTCAAACTCATGGAAGAGAATTCCGGTCAGGAAGTGACCTACCAGATCGTCGGCGACCACGAGGCCGACATCGCCAAGGGCATGATCTCCATCAGCTCGCCGATTGCCCGCGCGCTGATCGGCAAGGAACTCGGTGACGTGGTCGAGGTGCAGGTGCCGGGCGGCGTGCGTTCCTACGAAATTCTCGAAATCAGCTACGTTTGATTCGTATCGCTTATTCCGGAAGTTTCAGGCGCGGTTTTTTCGCTCGGCGGTAGATCACCGCCACCCGGCCGATTTCCTGCACTGCCTCGGCGCCGGCGGCTTCGCAGACCTGTTCCAGCAGCGCGTGCCGCGCGTCGCGTTCCACGCCCGGCAGCCGGATCTTGAGCAGTTCGTGGGCCTCGAGCGCCTGGGTGATTTCCCGCACCACCGGCGCCGTGACGCCGGCATTTCCCACCTGCACCACCGGTTTGCGGTGATGGGCCAGCGCCTTCAGGTGTTTTCGCTGTTTCGCGCTCAAAGCCATATATAATGACGCCTGCTTGATCCTTGATGAATCGGCGCATCATACCGCAGCCACGTTCCATTCCCCATGTCCCGCACCAAAAGCAGCCAGCGCTGGCTGGCGCGTAACGCCAGGGACAAATACGTCAAGCGCGCGCGCCAGGAAGGCGCCCGCTCGCGCGCGACCTACAAGCTCGAGGAAATCGACCGCCGCGACCATCTGCTGCGCCCGGGCATGACGGTGGTGGATCTGGGCGCCGCGCCGGGGGGCTGGTCGCAATACGCCAGAAGCCGCGTGGGCGACGCCGGCCGGGTGCTGGCGCTGGATATCCTGCCGATGGAACCGATGCCCGGCGTCGAATTCATCGAGGGCGATTTCACCGAAACGCCGGTGCTAGACTCCTTAATAGGTCGGTTGGCAGGCAAACCGGTGGATCTTGTAATCTCCGACATGGCCCCCAATATGACAGGAGTGGCCTCCGTGGACCAGGCGCGCAGCATGAATCTGGCGGAACTTGCGCTGGAGTTTGCCGACAAATCGCTGAAGCCCGGGGGTTCGCTGCTGATCAAGACCTTCCAGGGCGCCGGGTTCAACGAGTTTCACGCGCAACTGCGGCGCCGCTTCGGGAAGGTCGTGACGCGCAAACCGCCGGCGTCGCGCGCCGAGAGCAAGGAAATTTATCTTCTGGGCAGGGGGTTTAGGGGCGTTTGATCAAAATCGTTGTGTGCCCCTGGACATCATAGGAAAATGCATCCATTGAAAGTTCGGTTGATATTTTAAGAGGCAAGGCTTGAACAATCTCACCAAGAATCTCCTGCTGTGGCTCGTCATCGCCATCGTGCTGATGTCGGTGTTCAACAATTTCGGCAACCGCCAGCCGGCGGCGCGGCCCATGGAATACTCGTCCTTCATCCAGAAGGTGCGCGGCGACGAGGTCGAGCGGGTCACGATCCAGGGACGCGAGATCACCGGCAAGCTCAAGAGCGGCGAGAGCTTCACCACCTACAACCCGGGCGACCAGCAGGTCTTCAACGACCTGATCGACCACAAGGTGCTGTTCGAAGGCAAGCCGCAGGAAGAGCAGTCGCTGCTGCTGACCATCTTCATCAACTGGTTCCCGCTGCTGCTGCTGGTGGGCGTGTGGGTGTTCTTCATGCGCCAGATGCAGGGCGGCATGGGCGGCCGCGGCGCCATGAGCTTCGGCAAGAGCAAGGCGCGCATGCTCACCGAGGAACAGAACAAGATCACCTTCGACGACGTCGCCGGCGTGGAAGAGGCCAAGGAAGAGGTGGGCGAGCTGGTGGAATTCCTGCGCGACCCCTCGAAATTCCAGAAGCTCGGCGGCCGCATCCCCAAGGGCGTGCTCATGACCGGTTCGCCCGGCACCGGCAAGACGCTGCTGGCCAAGGCCATCGCCGGCGAGGCCAAGGTGCCGTTCTTCTCCATTTCCGGTTCCGACTTCGTCGAGATGTTCGTCGGCGTCGGCGCCTCGCGCGTGCGCGACATGTTCGACCAGGCCAAGAAACACGCCCCCTGCATCATCTTCATCGATGAAATCGACGCCGTGGGGCGCCAGCGCGGCGCCGGCCTCGGCGGCGGTCATGACGAGCGCGAACAGACGCTGAACCAGCTGCTGGTCGAGATGGATGGTTTCGAGGGTACCGAAGGCGTGATCGTCATCGCCGCCACCAACCGCCCGGACGTGCTCGACCCGGCGCTGCTGCGCCCGGGCCGCTTCGACCGCCAGGTGTACGTGCCGCTGCCCGACATCCGCGGGCGCGAGCAGATCCTCAAGGTACACATGCGCAAGGTGCCGGTATCGGACGACGTGGATGCCAATATCATCGCCCGCGGCACGCCCGGTTTCTCCGGCGCCGACCTGGCCAACCTGGTGAACGAGGCGGCGCTGTTCGCCGCGCGCGCCAACAAGCGCCTGGTGGACATGCAGGATTTCGAGAAGGCCAAGGACAAGGTCATCATGGGCGCGGAGCGCCGCTCCATCGTCATGCCGGAGAAGGAGCGCATGAACACGGCGTACCACGAATCCGGCCACGCGGTGGTGGCGAAGTCGCTGCCGAACACCGACCCGGTGCACAAGGTCACCATCATCCCGCGCGGCCGCGCGCTGGGCGTGACCATGCAGCTGCCGACGGAAGACCGCTACAGCCACGACCGCGAGAGCCTGCTCTCGACTATCGCCGTGCTGATGGGCGGGCGCATCGCGGAAGAAGTTTTCATGCACCAGATGACAACCGGCGCGGCCAACGATTTCGAGCGCGCCACCGATCTCGCGCGCAACATGGTCATGCGCTGGGGCATGTCCGACGTGCTCGGCACGCGCGTCTACGGCGACAACCAGAGCGAGGTGTTCCTCGGGCGCGACGTGATGACGCACAAGAACATGAGCAACGCCGTGGCCGAGGTGGTGGACCGGGAGATCCGGCGCATCATCGACGAGCAGTACGCCAAGGCGCGCGCCATCATCGAGGAAAACCGCGAGAAGGTCGAAAGAATGGCGCGAGCCCTGCTCGAATGGGAAACGCTCGAGGCCGACCAGATCGAGGACATCATGGCCGGCAAGGAGCCGCGTCCGCCGGCGGGCACGGGCGGTTCGCCCAAGAGCGATGCCGGCAGCCCCAAGAAACCGAGCGGCAAGACCGTCAAGCCGCGCCTCGACTCACCCGCGGGTGAACACTGAGCTGAAATGACAATCCTGGATTGCGCCGGGCGGCCGCTCGATCTGCGGCGTCCCGCGGTCATGGGAATCCTCAACATCACCCCCGACTCCTTCTCGGACGGGGGTGTTTTTTTGTCCCCCGACAAAGCCATTGACCAGGCGTTGCGGATGGCGCAGGAGGGTGCCGACATCATCGATATCGGCGGAGAATCCACCCGCCCCGGCGCGCGGCCGGTATCGGCACAGGAAGAAATGGAGCGCGTGCTGCCCGTGGTGGAGACCCTGCGTGCGCACCTCCCGCTGCCCATTTCCATCGACACTTCCAAACCGGAAGTGATGCGCGCCGCCGTGGCCGCCGGCGCGGGACTGGTCAACGACGTGCGCGCCCTGCGCGAGCCCGGGGCGCTGGAAACCGCCGCGCAACTCGGCGTGCCGGTATGCCTGATGCATATGCGGGGTGAGCCGCGCACCATGCAGGACGACCCGCGTTACGACGATGTCGTGGGCGAGGTCCGGGATTTCCTGAAACAGCGGCTGGACGCCTGCGTCAACGCGGGTATCCCGGCGTCGCGGCTGGTGGTCGATCCCGGCTTCGGCTTCGGCAAGACGCTGGAACATAATATAGAATTACTGCGCGGCCTGAAAAAACTGCAAAGCCTGGGCGCGCCGGTGCTGGTCGGCCTGTCGCGCAAATCCATGATCGGCAAGGCGCTGGGCCTGCCGGTGGAGCAGCGCCTGCACGCGAGCGTGGCGCTGGCGCTGATGGCGGCGCAGCAGGGCGCCCGCATCGTGCGGGTGCATGACGTCGGACCGACGGTCGAGGCGATACGGATGTGGGAAGCGGTTTATCCTCCGGAGTAGGTTGGGGTGAGCGCAGCGAACCCCAACGAGCTGCATGTTTTTTCTGGCGATGATGTTGGGCCTCGCTGCGCTCAGCCCAACCTACATTTTTTATTTTTGACGGTATGACCATGAACAAACGCAACTTCTTCGGCACTGACGGCATTCGCGGCAAGGTCGGCGAAGAGCCGATCACGCCGGAAACCGTGCTTAAGCTCGGCTGGGCCGCCGGTTGCGTGCTCGGCAAGGGCAAGTCCGACCACGCCAAGATCCTGATCGGCAAGGACACGCGCGTCTCCGGTTACCTCCTGGAATCCCTGCTCGAGGCCGGCTTGTCCGCCGCCGGCGTGGATATCCGCCTGCTCGGGCCGATGCCGACGCCGGCCATCGCCTACCTCACGCGCACCGCCCGCGCGCGCGCCGGCATCGTGATTTCCGCGTCGCACAATCCTTTCGACGACAACGGCATCAAGTTCTTTTCCTCCGAGGGCACCAAGCTGCCGGACGAGGTCGAACTGGCGATCGAAGAAAAGATGCGCGAGCCGCTGACGACCGCCGGCCCCTCGGCGCTGGGCAAGGCCAAGCGCTACGACGACGCCGGCGGCCGCTATATCGAGTTCTGCAAGAGCACCTTCCCGCACCGCCTGAGCCTCGAGGGCCTCAAGATCGTCGTGGACTGCGCCAACGGCGCGGCCTACCACCTCGCGCCGCTGGTTTTCAGCGAGCTCGGCGCCGAGGTGGTGGCGGTGGCGAACGAGCCGGACGGCTTCAACATCAACCGCGAGTGCGGCGCCACCTTTCCGATTTTCCTCAAGAAGACAGTGCTGGCGCACAAGGCCGATCTCGGCATCGCGCTCGACGGCGACGGCGACCGCGTAATCATGGTCGACAGCCGCGGCGAGATCGTGGATGGTGACCACCTGCTCTACATCATCGCCATGGACCGCAAGCAGTCCGGACGCCTTCGCGGCGGGGTGGTGGGCACGCTCATGAGCAATCTCGGGCTGGAACATGCCTGCGGCAGGCTCGGCGTTCCCTTCAAGCGCGCCGCGGTCGGTGACCGGTACGTGTTGAGCCTGCTCAACGAAAACGGCTGGGAGCTGGGCGGCGAGACCTCCGGTCATATCATCTGCCTGGATCGCGCCACCACGGGCGACGGCATCATCGCCGCGTTGCAGGTGCTGGCGGCCATGCGCGGGTCCGACAAGAGCCTTTCCGACCTGCGGAGCGGTCTCGAGATCTATCCGCAAACCATGATCAACGTGCGCATGGCGCGGCGTTTCGACGTCAAGGAATCGCCGCGCGTGCAGCAGGCCATCAGGGAAGTCGAAACCGAGCTGGCCGACAACGGGCGCGTGGTGCTGCGCGCCTCCGGCACCGAGCCGGTGGTGCGCGTCATGGTCGAAGGGCGCGACGCCGCGCAGGTCGAACGCCTGAGC
>JBFMBB010000028.1:0-21032 GCA_040755435.1 Pseudomonadota bacterium
TGCGCAGCAGGTCTTCGTAGGCGGTGCGGGTGTCGCGTTTGCAGAACATGATGGTGTCGCCCGGGTTCAGGTAGCCGCCCACGGCCAGCAATTTGTTCTGCGTGTCCACGCCCAGCAGGTTGCGCACCACGTAATCGCCGGTGTCCGAGCCCTTGATGGGGAAGCCGGCGAAGATGTAGCCCGCGGCGCGCGACGGGTCGCGCGCCAGCACCTCGCCGATCTCCTCGTTGAACACGTCCAGCGCCGGCCGGTCGTCGATGCGGATGGCGATGTTGTTGCGGCATTCGGTGATCTGGTGTTTCTGCCCCAGCGGCGCGCAGCCCTGGGTGTGACCGGTGGCGACCGCCACCCGCGAGGAAAACAGCACGCCGGACAGGCCACCCTCGGTCAGCCCCCCGGCAATCTGCAAATTCGGCCCGCGCGATGAGCTCAGCCCGCCCACCAGGTAACCTTCATTGAGGGTCTCGGCGAGCTCGGCAATGAAGGCGGGCGTTTTCGGATTGCGCGGGTCGCCGTGCACCACGGCGAAACGCGCCCCCGCCTGCTCGCACCAGGCGCTGTGGCCGGCGAATTCGCCGATGTCCGACCGGATCGCCGGGAACACGCGAAAGCTGTCCGCCGGGAAGTCGGCGAGCATGAGGCTGAGCGCGGGCTGGTCGTTGTATTCTTGCGCGGTGGCGCAGACGCCGACGCCGACGCTGCCGACCCAGTTCACGACGTCGGTCTGTTCCTTGAAGAAATTGAGAATGGCCGGCAGGTCGCCGGCGAGGTGATCGGTGACGTACAGAAAACCCAGGCTGGCCTCCGCGGGAATGTCGCCGAGCTGGGCCAGGCAGGCGTTGGCGGCCTGACGCCAGTCCGGGGCGGCGGCATGGGCGACGCGGAACATGTCCATATCGAATCCCTTGCAAACAGGATGGGCTTGGGTCCAAGGGGAGAGATACTATAGGCAATTGTACCGGGTTAGAACCCGGCCCCTGCAACCCTGAAATCCGGAAGGAGAATTCATGGCCCGACTGGTGCAAAAGCGCTCTCGCAAGACCGGCCTGCCGCCCGGCACGGCCGTGCACATCGGCGAGAAAAAAAGCGAACGCACGCGCATCCAGCTGCTGCATTACGATGCCGCGCAGGTCACGGAAAGCGAGCTGGAGGGCGTCGAGGAGGGCGCGGTCCTGCGCCCGGGCACGGGCGTGACCTGGATACACGTGACGGGCGTGCACGACGTGGCCCTGCTCGACCGGCTGGGCCGCGGTTTCGGTCTGCACCCGCTGGTGCTGGAGGACATCTCCAACACCGACCAGCGCCCCAAGTTCGAGGACTACGGCGACTATATATATGTCGTGCTCAAGATGTTGCACGACGGTATTCCCGGCCAGGAGATCAAGGCCGAGCAGGTGAGCGTCATTTTCGGACGGGATTTTGTGTTGTCGTTCGAGGAGGCCGCGCCCACGGTGTTCGAGCCGGTACGTGAACGCATCCGCAGCGGGCGCGCCCGGGCGCGCGAGCGCGGCGCGGATTACCTGGCCTACAGCCTGCTGGACGCCGTGGTGGACAATTATTTCTCCCTGCTGGAACAGGTGGGCGAGCGCATGGAGGAATTGCACGGCGCGCTGCTGGCGTCGCCGTCGCCGCGGATGCAGCAGAATCTGCACCAGCTGCGGCGCGAGATGGTGCTGCTGCGCAAATCGGTGTGGCCGCTGCGCGAGGTGCTGGGCGGGCTGGAGCGCGGCCAATCCGGGCTCATCGGAAAGGAAACGTACATCTACCTGCGGGACGTGTACGACCACACGGTGCACGTGATCGACACCATCGAAACCTTTCGCGACATGATCGGCGGCCTGATGGACATCTACCTGATGAGCCTGAGCAACCGCATGAACGAGATCATGAAGGTGTTGACCATCATCGCCACCATCTTCATGCCGCTGACGTTCATTGCCGGGGTGTACGGCATGAACTTCCGTTACCTGCCGGAGCTGGAGTGGTCCTGGGGCTACCCGCTGGCGTTGCTGCTGATGGCACTGGTGGCCGGCGGGATGCTGCTGTTTTTCCGTCGAAAAAAGTGGATTTAATAATTCTGGAGCGCAGATAGGAGTGGCGCAGGGACGCGCAGCTTACGGAGCCAAGGACGCAAACGCGGATGGAACCGCAGATGGACGCAGATAGAGGAAAGTCCGCAGTTTATCTGCGTTACTAGCGCAGGTGGTGGATGTCGAGGGCGCAGTTGAAGGGCGGTGATTGCTTGAGCGTGAGCGACAGCGCGTAGGCGGCCGCCGGCTGCATGTTGACGGTGACCATTTCGACGTTGGCGATGCGGCAGGTGGCGTCGAGCTTCACCAGCCAGGCGTAATACACCTCGTCGATCAGGCGCAGGTTCTTGAGGTCGTACACCAGGCGGCGCGCCTCGTTGCGCTGGAGAAACTCCAGTACCGGCGCGACCAGGGATTCCGGGGCGCTGGGGTCCAGCCCTTCGCCGGGTTCCAGCAGCACGTTGCCGTCCCCGATGGGCGTCAGGTGGATGCCTTCAATCATGCCGTTCGGTTCCCGTATTCATGGCGTGGCCCGGTCCTTGCGCGTTGCGGCGGAAGCTTACTTGCCGGGACGGCTGACCTCAATGCTCATCTGGCGGAATGCCTCCTTCAGGCCTTCGGACAGCTTGGAGCGCGTGGTCACGCTGCTGAGGTCGATGTTGAGGCTGGTCAGGGCGCGCGCGATCTCGGGGCGGATGCCGGTGAGGATGGCGGTGGCGCCCATGAGACCGGTGGCGCGGATCATCTGGATCAGGTGGTGCGACACCTGGGAGTCGATCGCCATCACGCCGGTGACGTCGATGACCACCACGCGCGCGCGGTCCGACTCGATGCGCTGCAGCAGTTTTTCCATCACGATCATGGTGCGCGAGGAGTCGAGCGAGCCGATGATGGGCAGCGTCAGCACGCCTTCCCATATCTCGGTGATGGGCGTGGAGGTCTGTTTCAGTTCCTCCTGTTGCGCCTTGATGGTCTTTTCCTTGCCTTCCAGGTAGATGTGAAAAACTTCCAGAATGATGTCATTGAAGATTCCCCCGAGCAGCAGCAGGATGGCGCGCGCCTTTTCGAAACTGACGGATTTGTCGGCTTCCAGGTTTTCCAGGAAAGTGCCCTGCAGGAAATGGACATAACGCACGAATTCGTCCATGTCACCGCCGCGCACCTGTATCTGCTGCGAGAAGTTGCCGAAGAACTGCCGCAGCGCCTTGTATTCTGCGCCGCGCCGGTCCAGCTTCTCGCCGGCATGCAGCAGCATGGTCAGCAGCTCGAGGAATTCGAGGCTGTAATCGTTGATCTCGTTGTTCGAAAGCAGATTCTTCTGGCCGAAAATGCTCTGTCCCTGTTTCTCGATGATGGCCGAGATCTTGCCCACGTTCAGCATGAGCAGTTCGATCAGGATTTCGTTGGTCGTACGTTCTTTGGGAGCGTCTTTTGCCATGACTATTTCCTCATATTTGGGTTTACACGAATGGCGAATACCGACCGGTCGTCGTTGTGCCGGCCCATGACCTGCCCCAGCACCAGCGCGATCAGCTGCGGATGCAGCCGCCACAGATCGGGAAAGCTGCGCAGGGTCATGCTGCGCCGCAGGCCGTCGGAAGCGGTGATGAGCAGGGCCTGGTCGGGAAAGGGAAAGCCGAAGGTTTCCAGCGAGCGATGGGCATGGCCCAGCACCCCGGGCGAGAACGAGATCGCTTTTTTCTCGCCGCTGGAGATCAGGTAGGCGACCATGTCGCCGACGCCGCAGATGGTCATGGAGCGCGAGACTTTGTCGATTTCGCTGATCATGGCGACGGCGCCGCGCGTGCCTTTCAAGCGGGTGCTCAGGCGCTGCATGAGTCCGTCCACCGGTGTTTCATCGTCGAGAAATTGCCCGACGCCCTCCACGACCTCGGCCGCCTCGCGCCCGTGCCCGAGCCCGTCCATGTGCAGCCAGCGGGTCTTGTTCGTGCCGATCCGCACCTGGATCAGGTCGCCGTTGAAAGTGCTGTCATGGTAGGCGCGCGTGTAGGCGCCGAGGTCATGAAAATATTCCGGATCGGAATCATGGCGATAAAAACGCGACCACACGGCCGTGCCGTGCCAGTCGCAATCGCCGGAGTGTTCCACCGGCAGGCTGTATATCTCGCTCAGATCGGACAGGCGCCGGATGGCGCCCAGGCCCTTGCCCATGGTGCCGGCGGTGGTGTAGCCGTCCCGCATGGCGCTCTGCACGTTCAGGATGCCCTTGCCGTAATCGAAGGCGAACATGTCCAATGCCGGCGCGGGATCGTTCGATTCCCATATCTGCACCAGCCCGTTGCCCTCGGCGAATTTGTTCTGGTTCGTCACCATTTCATTGCATACCAGTTCCATGTGCTCGCGCTTGAGATCGCTGAACCCCATGCGCCGTGAAACCGCGCGCAGTTTCGAGCGCAGCAGTACCAGCCCGCTTTCCCCCTTCGCTCCCTGCTCGATGAGCAATTTCATTTCTTCCCTTTACGGCTGTCGCGATATTCAAACGGCCTTGGCGCTGGGTTCCTTGATCTCATCGGTGGCGAAACAGCCACGGCCGCGATGCTTGGCCTCGTACAGGGCGGCGTCGGCGCGTCCGACCAGGCTTTCAATGCTTTCGTTTTCCCGCATCCGGGCAATGCCGATGCTGCACTTGCTCTCGAAAAGATTGAGGATCTTGCTGGCGACGCGCTTGGCGATCGCGATGTCGGAATAGAGAATGATGGCAAACTCGTCGCCGCCGACGCGACAGGCATGGTCCACGTGTTCGCGCACGCTGGCGCGCATGGTGTTGGCCATTTTTTTCAGGTACTCATCGCCGTACTGATGGCCATGGGTGTCGTTGATTTCCTTGAACTTGTCGAGGTCGATCATCATGAGACAGAGTTGCTCGCCCTGGTGCTTGCAGCGCAGGAAGGCCTCGCGCAGGCGCGTGTCGTAGCCGCTGCGGTTGTACAGGCCCGTGAGGGGGTCGGTCTGGGCGGCCAGGATGGATTTGTTGAGCTCGGTTTTTTTCATCTCGAGCAGGGTTTCGAGCTCCGCCATTTCGGCGCGGGCGCGTTGCTTGGCGCTTTCGAGGTCGGCGATGATCTGTTCGTTGCGCCGCTTGAGCAGGGTCGAGTCGGTGGATTCGCTGGCGTTCTTCAGATGCGTGGCGAGCGCCGCGACACGCTCGGCGGCCGGCGGCTGCGCCAGGGTGGCGAGCGGTTCGCGATGGTCGCCCCAGGCGAGGCAGAGGTGGAGGTCATGCAGGACGAGATTGACCTCCACCGGCTGACGCGCCCTGGCGCCGTCCGCGCGCAGCTGGCGCAGCACGCCTTCGAGCGTATTGGCCGAGGCGAAGACATTGCCGCCGAGCGCCTCGACGGCGTCCATGGCGAAGCGCGCCAGGCGCTGCCGGTCGGGCTCGACGATAATGGTCAATGTCAGCAGGTTCTGCATGTTCGTGCCGGAGTCCGGCGGCCTGGTGCTTTCAGGCCCGGAATTCGAGCTAATTCACTGATTTATAGTGAGTGTAGTGCATAGGTCATGCCAGCCCGGGCGTCCTGGTCGGGCATGAAAAGGCCCGAATTCAGGGCAAAATGCGAGGGGGCCGGGATGGCCCCGAGAGGGCCGGCAAGGATCGATGCGCCGGGCGACGGATCGTGGCAGGGGCGGGGGCTGCCCCCGGCGGGTCTAGCGTTTTCCGCCCAGCAGGGAGCCCAGCACGCCGCGGATCAGGTTGCGGCCGATCTGGCTGCCGATGGAGCGGGCCGCGCTTTTGACCATGGCCTCGGCCGCGCCTTCGCGCCGGCCGCCGCGCGGGCCGGTGCTGCCGCCGAGCAGGTCGCCCAGCAGCCCGCCGACGCCGGATTTTTCAGGTGCCGCCGCGACAGGGGCGGCCGCCTGGGCGGCGCGGCTTTTGAGGATTTCATAGGCCGATTCGCGGTCCACGGTTTTTTCGTATTGGCCGCGGACGGGGGAGTCCTGGAGCAGGGCCTGGCGCTCGGCGGCGCTGAGCGTGCCGAGGCGGCTCTGCGGCGGGCAGACGAAGGCGCGCTCGACGATGCCCGGGCTGCCTTTTTCGTCCAGCATCGACACCAGCGCCTCGCCCACGCCCAGCTCGGTGATGACGGATTCGATCTTGAGTTTGGGGTTGGCACGGAAGGTTTCGGCCGCGGCGCGCACCGCCTTCTGGTCGCGCGGGGTGAAGGCGCGCAGCGCGTGCTGCACGCGGTTGCCGAGCTGGCCGAGAATCTTGTCCGGGATGTCGAGCGGATTCTGCGTCACGAAGAACACGCCCACGCCTTTGGAGCGGATCAGGCGCACCACCTGCTCGATTTTCTCCAGCAGCGCCTCCGGCGCATCCTCGAACAGCAGATGCGCCTCGTCGAAGAAGAACACCAGCTTCGGTTTGTCGCGGTCGCCGACCTCGGGCAGCTGCTCGAACAGCTCGGCCAGCAGCCACAGCAGGAAGGTGGCGTAGACCTTGGGCGACTGCATGAGCTTGTCGGCGGCCATGATGTTGATCATGCCGCGGCCGTCATGCGTCTGCATCAGGTCGTCGAGATTCAGCGCCGGCTCGCCGAAGAATTTTTCCGCGCCCTGGTTCTCCAGCGTCAGCAGCGCGCGCTGGATGGCGCCGATGGAGGCGCCGGAGATGTTGCCGTAACTGGTGGTGAATTCCTTCGCGTTGTCGCCGACATGCTGCGCCATGGCGCGCAGGTCCTTGAGGTCGAGCAGCAGCCAGCCGTTGTCGTCGGCGATTTTGAATATCAGATTGAGCACGCCTTCCTGCGTGTCGTTGAGATTGAGCAGGCGCGACAGCAGCAGTGGCCCCATCTCGGAAACCGTGGCGCGCACCGGGTGCCCCTGTTCGCCGAACACGTCCCACAGCGTCACCGGGAATCCCTGGTAGGCGAAACTGTCGGGTTTCAGCAGCTTGACGCGTTCTTCCACCTTGGCATTGCCGCCGCCTTTCTGGCTGACACCGGCCAGGTCGCCCTTGACGTCGGCCATGAACACCGGCACGCCGATGGAACTGAAGCGCTCGGCCATCACCTGCAGCGTGACGGTCTTGCCGGTGCCGGTGGCGCCGGCGATCAGGCCATGACGGTTGGCCATCTTCGGCAGGAGGTGGATCCATTCCTTGCTTTTGGCGATCGGCAGCGGTTCAGTCATGGGAATTCCCTCAGTTCGGCACCGCCACGCTCTGGGCGGCGTTCATGGCCACGCCGGTGCGAATCGGGGCGCGCATGTCGGCCAGCACGGCCTCGAGCGCCTCCAGGCAGTACATGACGTTTTTCATGTTGGCGCCGTAGCCCATGAGGCCGATGCGCACGATCCTGCCGGCGAGGTCCCCGAGCCCGGCGCCGATCTCGAGGTTGTAATCGTTCAGCAGGCGGCTGCGTAGCACCGCCTCGTCCACACCCTCCGGCACCACGATGGCATTCAGCTGCGGCAGGCGCGCCGATTCCCGCACGAGGAAGGACAGCCCCATGGCCTCGATGCCGGAGCGCAGGGCCATGTGATTGTGCTGATGCCGCGCCCAGGAGTGTTCCAGCCCTTCTTCCTGCAGCATGGCCAGCGCCTCGTGCAGACCATATAAGGTATTGATCGGGGCGGTGTGGTGATAGGCGCGCTTGCCCGAGCCCCAGTAACCCATCACCAGGTTGAGATCGAGGAACCAGCTTTGCACCCGGGTCTTGCGCCGCTTGATCTTGTCCACCGCGCGGTCGTTCAGCGTCAGCGGCGCCAGGCCCGGGGTACAGGACAGGCATTTCTGCGAGCCCGAGAACACGGCATCCAGGCCCCACTCGTCCACCTTCAGCGGCGAGCCGCCGAGCGAGGTCACGGTGTCCACGATGGTCAGGCAATCGCGGTGGCGCGCGATGCCGGCCAGGGTTTTCGCGTCCGACAGCACCCCGGTGGAAGTCTCGGCGTGCACGAAAGCGACGACGCGGGCGTCGCGGTGTTTCTTGAGCGCGTCCTCGAGCTTGTCCGGGCTTACCGGCGTGCCCATGGCATCCTCGACCACGACCGGTACGCCGCCGGCGCGCTCGACATTCTCCTTCATGCGCGCGCCGAACACGCCGTTGATGCAGACCACGACCTTTTCGCCCGGCTCCACCAGGTTGACGAAGCAGGCCTCCATGCCGGCCGAGGCCGGCGCGGAAATGGGGATGGTCAGGGCGTTATTGGTCTGGAAGGCGTACTGCAGCAGGCCCTTGATTTCCTCCATCATGGCGACGAAAGCTGGGTCGAGGTGGCCGATGGTCGGACGTGCCATGGCCGTGAGCACGCGCGGATGCACGTCCGAGGGCCCCGGCCCCATCAGGGTACGAACCGGGGGATTGAAGGAGGTATAACTCATGTTGGTCTCATTCCGGGCGCCGCGGGAGCGCGCAGTATAAGGATATTTTCAGGGCAAGACGAGCCAAGCCGGGTCGCCGGAACGGCAGCCCGTGGCCGCCGTGCTCAGGATCTGGCGGTGTAGCCGAGGCGGGCGGACAGATCGGAGCCGGCCTTCTTGATCAGGGCCACCCAGGACTGCTGGCGGCGCTCATGCGGCGCCGAGATGGACAAGCCCGCCACCATGGTGCCGTGGGCGTCGCGCACCGGCACGCCGATGCAGCTTACGCCCTGTTCCGCCTCTTCGTTGTCGAGCGCATAACCCTGCTTCGGCGTGTTGGCGACCTGGCCCCACAGCTTGGTGACCTGCGTCAGGGTGTTGGGGGTGTAGCGCGGCAGGCCGGTGCGGCGCGCGTACTCGCGCGTGGCCTTCTCGCCGCTCTCGGCCAGGAACAGCTTGCCGACCGCGGTCACGTGCAGCGGCGCGCGGCTGCCGATCACCTGCTCCACGCGCATCATGCGGTTGGGCGTGACGCGCTCGACGTACACGACTTCGTCGCCTTCGCGCACCGTGAGGTTCACGCTCTCGCCCACCTGCGCGCACAGCGCTTCCATGATCGGCTTGGCTTCGCGCAGCAGGTCGACCTTGCCGTGCACGTGGCTGCCGAAGTGCAGCAGCTTCACGCCCAGCGCGTAGCGGCCGGCCGAGGTGCGTTCCACCAGTCCGTGGCTGGCGAGCGCGTTGAGGATGCGGAAGGCGGTGGAGGGATGCAGCCGGGTTTCGGCCGACAGGAACTTCAGGCTGGCCGGTTCCGGATGCGAGGTGATGGCCTCGAGCAGCGCGGTGACGCGGTCGATGACCTGGATGGAGGAGGCGGCGGTTTTTGCCATTTTCGTATAATGAAATCGATTATGTATTGTGAAATATGCTAACCTGCGTTAGCCTTTCGCGCAAGTCGTCCGCCACGTTCCGCCGCCAGCCCCGCGATTCCCGCTGGATTTCATCCGGAGTCAACGGTAAAACGTCAGGCGGCGAGTGGCATTGTTCAATCACGATCCCGCATCGTGACCAGAGAGAGGAAAGCAATCATGGCAAAGATGACCGCAACCGAAGCAGCGATACGCGTGATGGAGAGCGAGGGCGTCGAGCTGGCGTTCGGCGTCCCGGGCGCGGCGATCCTGCCGCTGTACCAGGCGATGAACGGGAGCAAGATCAAGCACGTGCTGGTGCGCCACGAGGAAGGCGGCACCCACGCCGCGGAAGGTTACACGCGCGCCGCCAGCGGCCGCATCGGCGTTTGCATCGGCACCTCCGGCCCGGCCGGCACCAACATGATCACCGGCCTGTACTCGGCCATGGCCGACAGCATCCCGATCCTGTGCATCACCGGCCAGGCGCCGCGCGCCAAGCTGCACAAGGAGGATTTCCAGGCGGTCGACATCGCCGCCATCGCCAAGCCCGTGACCAAGTGGGCCATCACCGTCATGGAAGCGGCGCAGGTGCCGCGCGCCTTCCGCCAGGCGTTTCAGATCATGCGCTCCGGCCGTCCCGGCCCGGTGCTGATCGACCTGCCGCTGGACGTGCAGAAGGAGATCATCGAATTCGATCCCGAGTCGGATTTCCCGCTCGAGGTGTTCAAGCCGCGCCCGCACCGCAAGCAGATCGAGAAGGCGCTCGACATGATGATGGCGGCGCAACGGCCGCTGATCATCGCCGGCGGCGGCATCATCAACGCCGACGCTTCCAACCTGCTGGTGGAGCTGGCCGAGCTGACCCAGACGCCGGTCATCCCCACGCTCATGGGTTGGGGCAGCATCCCCGACGACCATGCGCTGAACGCCGGCATGATGGGCCTGCAGACCCAGCACCGCTACGGCAACGCCACCTTCCTGCGCAGCGATTTCGTGCTCGGCATCGGCAACCGCTGGGCCAACCGCCAGACCGGCAGCCTCGACGTCTACACCAAGGGGCGCAAGTTCGTGCACGTGGACATCGATCCGATGCAGATCGGCCGCGTGTTTTGCCCCGATCTCGGCATCGTCGGCGACGCCAGATACGCCCTGGAGGAGTTCGTGGCCGTGGCGCGGGAACGCAAGAAGGCCAACAAGATCGTCAATCGCGCCAACTGGATCGACGAGGTGCAGGAGCGCAAATACACCATGCAGCGGCGCACCGATTTCGACAACGTGCCGATCAAGCCGCAGCGCGTGTTCCAGGAAATCAACAACGTGTTCGGCGACGACACCTGTTTCGTGACCGCCATCGGCCTGTACCAGATCGCCTCGGGCCAGTTCCAGAAGGTCAACAAGCCGCGCAACTACATCGTCTGCGGCCAGGCCGGCCCGCTGGGCTGGGAAATCTCGGCCTGCACCGGCGCCAAGCTGGCGGCGCCGGACAAGGAGGTGGTGGGCGTGGTCGGCGACTATTCGTTCCAGTTCCTGATCGAGGAGCTCGCGGTCGCGGCCCAGCACCACGTGCCGTTCGTGATGGTGTTGATCAACAATTCCTACCTCGGCCTGATCCGCCAGGCGGAAATCGCCTACAAGATGGATTACGAGGTGCAGCTGAGCTTCAACAACATCAACTGCCCGGAGATCGGCGATTACGGCGTGGATCACGTCAAGGCGGTGCAGGCCATGGGCTGCCTGGCCACGCGCATCTTCGATCCGAAGCTGATGGCGCCGGCCTTTCAGGAGGCGCGCCGCCTGAGCCAGGAAAAGCGCGTGCCGGTCGTGGTCGAGGTGATCACCGAGCGCGTCACCAATATCTCGATGGGCCCGGAGATCGACAAGATCAACGAGTTCGAGGAGATCCTCGACCGCAAGCCGGCCAAGAAGACTGAAGCGGCTTGAATATGATTTTGAACCGCCAAGAACGCCAAGTTTTTAAATTAATAAGCCTTTCTTGGCGACCTTGGCGACCTTGGCGCCTTGGCGGTTAATTTCTTTTTTGTCAGGAATTCTAGGAAGGAAAACCCATGCCCAAATTCGCCGCCAACCTGACCATGCTGTACAACGAGGTCGATTTCCTCGACCGTTTCGAGGCCGCCGCCCGCGACGGTTTCAAGGGCGTCGAGTACCTGTTTCCCTACGCCTACGACAAGAACCAGCTGGCCGACAAGCTCAAGACGCACAAACTGACGCAGGTGCTGCACAACCTGCCGGCGGGCGACTGGGGCGCGGGCGAGCGCGGCATCGGCTGCCTGCCGGCGCGCGTCGGCGAGTTCCAGGACGGCGTGGGCAAGGCCATCGAGTACGCGCAAGCGCTGGGCTGCAAGCAGGTCAACTGCCTCGCCGGCATTGCGCCGAAGGACGCCGCGCCGGATGCGTTGCGCAAGACCTTCGTCGAGAACCTGAAGTTCGCCGCCGGCAAGCTCAAGGCCGCCGGCATCCGGCTGCTGATCGAGCCGATCAACATCTTCGACATCCCGGGTTTTTATCTGTCGCGCACGGCGCAGGCGCTGGAGATCATGAACGAGGTCGGGTCTGATAATTTATTTCTGCAATACGACGTGTACCACATGCAGCGCATGGAGGGCGAACTGGCGGCGAGCCTCAAGAACCATCTCGCGCGCATCCGCCATATCCAGATCGCGGACAACCCCGGTCGCAACGAACCCGGCACCGGCGAGATAAATTACACTTTCCTGTTCAAACATATCGACCAGATCGGCTACGACGGCTGGATCGGCTGCGAGTACAAGCCGGCGGGCAAGACCAGCGCCGGCCTCGGCTGGGCCGCTTCCTGGCTGTCGCAAAAATAATTTCGAAGGAGATCAACCATGAAAATCGGATTTATCGGCCTCGGCATCATGGGCCGCCCCATGGCCCAGAACCTGATGAAGGGCGGCCACACCCTGTACCTGTCCAGCCGCTCGGGCGTGCCGCAGGACCTGGTCGGCAGCCAGGCCATCGCCTGCAAGACCGCGAAAGAAGTCGCGCAGAACGCCGAGGTGATCATCACCATGGTGCCGGACACGCCGCACGTGGAATCCGTGCTGTTCGGCAAGGACGGCGTGGCCGAGGGCCTGTCCGCGGGCAAGATCGTGGTGGACATGAGCTCGATCTCGCCGATCGAAACCAAGAAATTTGCCGAAAAAATCAACAAGCTCGGTTGCGAGTACATCGATGCCCCGGTGTCGGGCGGTGAAGTGGGCGCCAAGAACGCCGCGCTCACCATCATGTGCGGCGGCAACCAGGCCGCGTTCGACAAGGTGAAACCCCTGTTCGAATTGATGGGCAAGAACATCACGCTGGTGGGCGGCAACGGCGACGGCCAGACCTGCAAGGTCGCCAACCAGATCATCGTGGCGCTCACCATCGAGGCGGTGGGCGAGGCGCTGCTGTTCGCCTCCAAGGCCGGCGCCGATCCGTCCAAGGTACGCCAGGCGCTGATGGGTGGTTTCGCCTCGTCGAAAATCCTCGAAGTGCACGGCGAGCGCATGATCAAGCGCACCTTCAATCCCGGCTTCCGCATCGAGCTGCACCAGAAGGACCTGAACCTGGCGCTGTCCGGCGCGCGGGCGCTGGGACTCAGCCTGCCGAACACCGCCACCTGCCAGGAACTGTTCAACGCCTGCGCCGCCAACGGCGGCAGCGCCTGGGATCACTCGGCCATGGTGCGCGCGCTGGAAATGCTGGCCAAGCACGAAATTCATTAAAGATTATTTTTGAACCGCCAAGAACGCCAAGTTTTTTAAATTAAAAAACTGCTTTTCTTGGCGTCTTGGCGGTTAAATTTCTTTTTTAAATAGAACTTCCATCATGATTTAGGTATCGTTTGGCGATTCGCTAACGATCTCCCCGCGCACCATGCAAACCGCCCTGGCCGATTTCATCCGCGACACGCCGCAGGGCATCGAGGCCGACGCCGTGCTGCGCACCTGCGTGCACTGCGGCATGTGCAACGCGACATGTCCGACCTACCAGCTGCTGGGCGACGAACTCGACGGCCCGCGCGGGCGCATTTACCTGATCAAGCAGATGCTCGAAGGCGCGACAGTCACGCGCAACACCCTGACGCATCTCGACCGCTGTCTTACCTGCCGCAATTGCGAAACCACCTGCCCCTCGGGCGTGCAGTATCACAAGTTGCTCGACATCGGGCGTCAGCTCGCCGAGCAGAAGGTGGAGCGCTCCCGTTTCGATCGCCTGAAACGCCGTCTGTTGCGGGCCATCATTCCCTATCCGGCGCGCTTCACGCCGCTGTTGCGCCTCGGGCAGCTCGTGCGTCCGCTGTTGCCGCCGTTCCTGAAGCGTTCGGTGCCGCCGCGCCAATCCGCGGAGCCATGGCCGGCGACGGCGCACGCGCGCACCATGCTGGTGCTCGAAGGCTGCGCCCAGCCCGCCATCGCGCCCAACATCAACGCCGCCACCGCGCGCGTACTCGACCGGCTCGGCATCCGCCTGATCGCCGCCTCCGGCGCCGGCTGCTGCGGCGCCGCCAGCCACCATACCTCCGGGGTGGAGCAGGGTCTCGACTTCGCGCGGCGCAACATTGACGCCTGGTGGCCGCATGTCGAGGCCGGCGCCGAGGCCATCGTCATGACCGCGAGCGGTTGCGGCGTGCACGTGAAGGAATATGGCCAGCTGCTGAAGGATGATCGCGACTATGCCGCGAGGGCCGGAAAAATTTCGACGTTGACGAAAGACCTCAGCGAGATTCTGGCGTGCGAGGAGTTATCGAAACTGTCCGCAGGCGCGAAACCGGGAATCAAAGTCGCTTTCCATGCCCCGTGCTCGCTGCAACACGGACAGAAGCTGAATGGCGTCGTGGAAAAAATTCTGGGCGCGACCGGCTTGAACCTGGTCGCCGTCCCGGAGGCGCATCTCTGTTGCGGTTCGGCGGGAACCTATTCCCTCCTGCAGCAGGAACTTTCGCAGCGGTTGCTGCGGAACAAGGTCGGCGCCCTGGAATCCGGTGGTCCCGATGTCATCGCCACCGCCAACATCGGCTGTCTTGCGCATATCCAGAGCGGAACGAAGCTGCCGGTGCGGCACTGGATCGAGCTGCTGGACACCTCCTTTTCTCCGCGCTGAGAAGCCATTCATCGTGACCGCTGCAGGATTCCGCCGCGTCCCGGGCCATGTCGTTGTTTCTGGAAGCAAAGAAGCCTAAAATAATCAAATAGTTGTCGGAGTATCCCCGTCGCCCTTGTGAGACCTGTCTTCGGGCCGCATATAAAATGCGCTCGAATATGGTCTATATAAGTATTGGCTAAAGTACTTATTACTCTTTTCTACCGTCACGGAACGAACATGAAACTGCTGTTGGACAATCTGTTTTATCTGGGCCAGATCGCCAGCCTCGCCGGACTTGCCTGGGGCGCGTGGCTGGTGCTGCGCGAATTTCTGATCGATAACCTGTGCCACGGCGTCTGCATCGGGCGCAAGGTTTCCGGCCTGAGTCTGTCGCTCGCGTGCTGCCTGTTGCATCCCTTCCGCCGCACGGCGCGGGTCTGATCCGCGCCGCTCCCCTCATCGTTTTCACCAGACAAAAAAGCGTTTCATTGGGCGCTCAAGGTTCTTGAGTTGCCCGGGTTCTCCCGTTACATTGAGTGCGGGACCCGGGACTATCCTCATCATCCAGTCGCCGCGAAATTTCGCATCGCGGAGACTCCCATCACCGCGGTCTCCGTCGTCAGCGACGAAAACGAAAACACGTTTTTGCAACGAGGACCAGGAGGCACAATGCAAACCAACACTGTAAGAAGGATCGGCGTCGGTCTGACCAAAACGCTGATTGCCGCGAGCGCCATGCTCGGCATGCTGGCGCCGGCATCCGCCGCGGGCTGGGAGCCGACCAAGCCGGTGGAGTTCGTCATTCCCGCCGGCACCGGCGGCGGCGCCGACCAGATGGCGCGTTTCATCCAGGGCATGGTCACCAAGCACAACCTGATGAAACAGCCGATGGTGGTGGTCAACAAGTCGGGCGGCGCGGGCGGCGAGGGTTTCCTCTACGTCAAGGAGGCCAAGGGCGACCCGCACAAGATCATCATCACCCTGAGCAACCTGTTCACCACGCCGCTGGCGACCGGCATCCCGTTCAACTGGCGCGACCTGACGCCGGTGTCGATGCTGGCGCTCGACGAGTTCGTGCTGTGGGTCAACGCCGAGGCGCCGTACAAGACCGCCAAGGAATATCTTGACGCGGTCAAGGCCGGCGGCGACAACCAGTTCAAGATGGCCGGCACCGGCTCGAAGCAGGAAGACCAGATCATCACTGTCGCGCTCGACAAGTTCACCGGCAAGAAATTCACCTATGTTCCGTTCAAGGGCGGCGGCGACGTCGCAGTGCAGCTCGTGGGCGGTCACGTGAATTCCAGCGTCAACAACCCGATCGAGGCCGTAGCCCACTGGCGCGCCGGCAAGCTGCGCCCGCTGTGCGTGTTCGACGACAAGCGCATGCCGTACAAGCAGAAGGTCACCGACACCATGGCGTGGAGCGACATCCCCACCTGCATGGAGGCCGGGGTGAAAGTGGACTACCTGATGCTGCGCGGCATCTTCATGCCCGGCGGCGCCAAGCCGGAGCACGTGGAATATTACGTCAACCTGCTGAAGAAGGTGCGCGAGTTGCCGGAGTGGAAGGAGTTCATGGAGAAGGGCGCGTTCAACCAGAGCTTCATGACCGGCAAGGACTACGCCGACTGGGTGAAGAAGGCCGAGGATACCCACAAGACCCTCATGAAGGACGCCGGCTTCCTCGCTCAGTAACGAGGGCGGCTGTCGGAGGTGTCAGGCAGGTAACGCAGCAGGGTGAAGATTGTCGTCAGGTCTTCACCCTGTTTTTTTGTGCGCAAGCGGGTGATGGAGGAAGCGGAGTATGAGCGATAACGGTCATCACGAAAGCGGGGTCCATCGCGGGGTTTCCGTGAAGACGATGGAAATCGTCGTGGCGCTGCTGACCCTCGCGCTCGGGCTGGTGGTGATCTACGACAGCCGCCGCGTCGGCGCCGGCTGGGCCGAGGACGGTCCGCAGGCCGGTTATTTCCCGTTCTATATCGGCGTTATCCTCTGTATTGCCAGTGTCTGGACCCTGTGGCGCACATTGTTCTCGGGCAAGGCCGCCGCCGGCGTTTTCGTCAGCCATAAAAAACTCCGGCTGGTGCTGTCGGTGTTCATTCCCTCCCTGATTTACGTCGCGGCGATCTGGTTCATCGGCATTTATGTCGCCTCTGCCGTGTTCATCGGCGTGTTCATGTACTGGCACGGCCGCTTTGCCTGGACCCGGATCGTTCCGGTCAGCCTGAGCGTGCCAATCGCCATGTTCCTGCTGTTCGAGGTGTGGTTCCTGGTGCCCTTGCCCAAGGGCCCGCTGGAGGCGCTGATCGGTTACTGACGCCGGGGCCGACAAGGGCCGCGGCAGGTTTTACTCAGGATGGCGGGGATTGGCGTCCCGCCGTCCGCAACAAGGGGAGGGGAAGCGAGCGTGGAAGAATTCAGCAGCCTGATGCAGGGCTTCAGCGTCGCGCTCACGTATCAGAACCTGATGTTCATGTTCATCGGCATCCTGCTGGGGGTGCTGATCGGCGTGCTGCCCGGGCTCGGCGGCGCCAACGGCGTGGCGATCCTGCTGCCGCTGACCTTCACCATGCCGCCCACCAGCGCCATCATCATGCTGTCGTGCATCTACTGGGGCGCGCTGTTCGGCGGCGCCATCACCTCGATCCTGTTCAACATCCCGGGCGAACCGTGGTCGGTGGCCACCACCTTCGACGGCCATCCGATGGCGAAGAGCGGGCGCGCCGGCGAGGCCCTGACCACGGCGTTCACCTCGTCCTTCGTCGGCGCCCTGATCGCGGTCATCGTCATCACCTTCCTGGCGCCGCTGGTGGCGAAGTTCTCGCTCCAGTTCGGGCCGCCGGAATTCTTCGCGGTGCAGCTGCTCACCTTCTGCAGCTTCGTCGGCCTCGGCAAGGGCCACCCGGCCAAGACCATCGCCGCCATGATGCTCGGCTTCGCGCTCGCCGCCGTCGGTCTCGACACCGTCACCGGCACGCTGCGCATGACCTTCGGCACCGCCGAACTGCTGCGCGGCTTCGATTTCCTGATCGCGGTCATCGGCCTGTTCGGCATCGGCGAGATCCTGCTCACCATGGAGGAGGGGCTGGCGTTCAAGGGCGTGCACGCGCGCATCAACCCGCGCGTGGTGTGGCACACCTGGAAGCAGTTGCCGAAATACTGGATGACGGCCCTGCGCGGCACGCTGATCGGCTGCTGGATGGGCATCACCCCGGGCGGCGCCACGCCGGCCTCGTTCATGAGCTACGGCATCGCCAAGCGCTTTTCCAAGACCGGCGAGAAATTCGGCACCGGCGAGATGGAAGGTGTCGTGGCGCCGGAAACCGCGGCGCACGCCGCCGGCACCAGCGCGCTGTTGCCGATGCTGACGCTCGGCATCCCGGGCTCGCCGACCGCGGCGGTGCTGCTGGGCGGCCTGCTGATCTGGGGCCTGCAACCGGGACCGCTGCTGTTCGTGGAGCAGAAGGATTTCGTCTGGGGCCTGATCGCCAGCATGTACCTCGGCAACATCGTCGGCCTGCTCATCGTGCTCACCACCGTGCCGTGGTGGGCGGCGATCCTGCGCGTGCCGTTTTCCATCATTGCGCCCATAATAGTGGTGATCTGCGCCATCGGCGCCTATACCGTGCACAATGCCATGCTGGACGTGGCGCTGATGCTGTTGTTTGGCGTCGTGGGTTATCTGTTCAAGAAACTGGACTACCCGCTGGCGCCGCTGGTGCTGGCGCTGGTGCTGGGTGACATGGCGGAGAGCTCGTTCCGCCAGTCCATGCTGCTGTCGCGCGGTGAGGTGTCGATTTTCTGGTCCAACGGCCTGGTCGGCAGCATCTGCGCGCTGGCGATGCTGATGCTGTTCTGGCCGGTGATCACGAAGATGCTGGCGCGCCTGCGCCGCGGCAACAACGACCTGGACGAAGCGCGTCCGGTGGAATAGGAAGGAGAAAGCCATGCCGGTAATCGCCATGAATCAGGAGATGGGCTCGCAGGGCAAGCTCGTCGCCGAGAAGCTCGCCGAGGATCTCGGGCTGGAGATCGTGCGCCATGAAATCATCGACCACGTGGCGCAGAAGATGCACATGCGCAAGAGCGCGCTGCAGCGCTTTCTCGAGGGCAAGTCCGGCCTGCTGGAGCGCTGGGGCACCGACGAGGCCAGCCTGGCGCTGTTCAAGGTCGAGGAGATTCTCGAACTCGCCGCGAAGGGCAACGTCATCATCCGCGGCTGGGGCGCGACCCATATCCTGCGCCCGATCCCGCATATCCCGTGCGTGCGCGTCGGCGCGCCGTTCGCCACGCGTCTCAGGTGGGTCATGGATTCGCTCGGCACCGACGACGAGGACATGGTGGCCGAGGAGATCCGCCACAGCGACGCGGCGCACCGCGCCAACATGCAACACCAGTTCGGCGTCGGCTGGGGTGAGCCCATGCAGTACGACATCACGCTCAACACCGAGCGCCTGTCGGTGGCGACCTGCGTCGAGATGATCAAGGCGCTGCTGAAGCGACCCGAGTTCGAGGAGACGGCGGAATCGCGCGCCAAGCTCGCCAACCTGACCCTCGAATACCACTCACGCGCGGCCCTGCGCGCCAGCGCCCGCACCGCCGACGTCAAGATCGCCATCAGCGCCGACAACGGCAAGCTCACGCTCGAAGGCATCGCCGCCAGCCCCGACGAGCAGCACGCCATCACCGAGGTGGTGTCGAAGGTCGCGGGCGTGAAGGGCGTGAGCAACAAGCTCAAGGTCATGAAGGACGCCCGGATTTTCCCGTCGTCCAAGACCTAGGGCAAACCGTCCCCCTGCTTTTCCCGCGGATACTGCTGGGCGCGTCCGCCCGGCGTGGCGTAAAATCCCCGCTTGAACTGAACTTCCTCTTCACTCTGGATAACGGCATGATTCGACTGACCAAAGCCCTGAACGCCTGGGGCACCCCGGCGTTCGAGGCTGCCCTCAAGCAGGAAATCGAGCAACTGGAGGCCGCGCAGCTGCCTTTGCAGCAGGGGCTGAGAACCGGCAGTTATGCCCTCGACGGGCACAAGGCCATGATCATCGGCGCCGCCGAGGACGCGGGCGTGATCCGCGTGAAGGCCGGCATCTTCTATTCCGGCATCCTCACCGGCTGCGCCTGCGCCGACGACCCCACGCCGGTGAACGAGGAAAGCGAGTACTGCGTAGTACAATTGGACATCGACAAACAGACGGGCGAGACGGCGATCGCGCTGCTCGCGGAATGACGAGGATGTAACCATGGGAGCGCAGTGGAAAACCAAGATCAAGGAGACGACGGCCGCCGCCAAGGGCCGCATCTTCACCAAGCTGGCCAAGGAAATCATGGTGGCGGCGCGCGCCGGCGCCGATCCGGACATGAACTCCAAGCTGCGCCTGGCGGTGGACCAGGCCAAGAAGGCGTCCATGCCCAAGGACACCATCGAGCGCGCCATCAAGAAGGGCGCCGGGCTGCTGGACGACGGCGTGACCTACGAGAAAGTGACTTATGAAGGCTTCGCGCCGCACCGCGTGCCGGTGATCGTCGAGTGCCTGACAGACAACGTCAATCGCACCGTCACCAACATCCGCATCCTGTTCCGCAAGGGCCAGCTCGGCACCTCGGGCTCCGTATCCTGGGATTTCGATCACGTTGGCATGATCGAGGCGACTCCGGCCGCCGCCGGCGCCGATCCCGAGGCCGCCGCCATCGAGGCCGGCGCCAGCGATCTCGAGCCCGGGGAGAACGGCGCGACGCTGTTCCTCACCGCGCCGACCGATCTCGACGCCGTATCCCGCGCCCTGCCGGCGCACGGCTTCACCGTGCAGTCCGCCAACATCGGCTGGCGCCCGAAGAACCCGGTGACGCTGGGCGACGCCGAGCGCGCCGAGGTCGAGGCGTTCCTGGAAGCGGTGGACGCCGACGACGACGTGCAGAACATCTATGCGGGACTGGCGGGTTAGATGTGAAATTTCGGGACGGTTTTTGTCTCAGGTTATTGCCATTAGGTCAGGCCGGGTTGCCCGACGACGATGCAGATGGACCTGCTCGTAAACATCGACGTAGATGATCTTGAAAAGGCAGTCCGTTTCTATGGCGGCGCCTTCGGATTGCGCATCGGCCGTCGCTTCGGCGACTTTGGGGTCGAAATGCTCGGTAGCTCGGTACCCATCTATCTGCTCGTCAAGATGGCGGGTACGCCGGCGTCCGAGACTACGTCACAAGTCCGAAGCTACGAGCGCCACTGGACGCCGACCCACCTGGATTTCGTGGTAGAAGAGATCGAAGCCGCGGTGCAAAAGGCGGTACAGGCCGGTGCGCGACTGGAGAAGCCAATCGCCACGCACAGGTGGGGCAAGTTGGCGCTCATGGCCGATCCCTTCGGTCATGGGTTCTGTTTCGTGCAGTTCCTCGGTCGCGGCTACGACGAGGTCGCCGACTAGTTGCCCGGCTGTCAGCTCGGCAGCAACCTCGCGAAAAATGCCTTGAGATAACCGGTCTCCGGGATCGCCGGGTGCACCGGATGATCCGGCCCCTGGTGACCTTCCTCGACGAGTTCCATGAAACGGTCGATATGCCGGCTGCTCTTGAGCAGGATGTCGCGCAGTTCGTCGCGGTGCAGGTGGTAGGAACAGGAGCAGGAAACGAGAATGCCGTCTTTCGCCAGCACCT
>JBFMBB010000029.1:0-20536 GCA_040755435.1 Pseudomonadota bacterium
TGATCGCCGAACGGCCCTTCCAGCGCCTCCTCGGCCGGATCGATGTAACCTTCGAACACGATTTCCGCCGAGGCCGGCGCGTACAGGCTGCCTCCGCAGCCGCAGGCCACCACTTCGCTGCGCGCCCCGCGCAGCAGGCCAGCGAACTGGAATTCCGAGAGCGTGTCCGGGATCGGTGTCACCGCCGCCAGCAGCGTCGCCGGGTCGGCGCCGATCGCCACCACCACGGGAAAGCGCTGGCCGGGATTCGCCTCCTTCCATTCGCGGAAATCCACGGCCCCGCCGCGGTGCGGCAGCCAGCGCATGATCACCTTGTTGCGCCCGATCAGCTGCTGGCGGTAGATGCCGATGTTCTGCCGCTCCTTGTACGGACCCTTGGTGATGACGAGCCCGAAGGTGATGAGCGGCCCGGCGTCCTCCGGCCAGCAGGTCTGGATGGGGAGCTTCGACAAATCCACGTCCCCGCTCTCGATGACGTGCTGCCGGCACGGCGCGTCGCTCACCACCCGCGGCACCACGTGCAACAGCTGCTTCATCTCGGGCAGCTTCTCGAAGGCCTCGCCGAGACCGCGCGGCAATTGCGGCTCCTTCAGGAACGACAGCAGCTTGCCGATGTCACGCAATTCTTCGATCGATTCGCGCCCCATGGCCAGCGCCACGCGGCGCGTGGTGCCGAACAGATTACCCAGCAGCGGGATGTCGGAGCCTTTCGGTTTTTCGAACAGCAGCGCCGGCCCCTGCAGGCGCAGGGTGCGCTGGCAGATTTCGGTGATCTCCAGCCGCGGATCGACCGGGAGGGGAATGCGCCGCAACTCGCCGAGCTTTTCCAGGTGCGCGATGAATTCGCGCAGGTTCTTGAATTTCATGCAGCACTAACCATAGGGGACGGAAGCCACGCCCAACTTGATCCAGATCAATATCGCGCGGCGGCCACACCTGTTATAAAGCCTGCGTTCACCATTTACCGACCGACATGCTGCCTCATCCCCTGCTTTTGCCGCTGCGCCTCATCCCCGACGCCGTGCACACGGAGCTGTTCGCGCGGGTCTTCAACCACCTGCTGCGCGGCCAGCCGCTGGCGGCGCGCCTGCCCGAAATCGACGGCAAATCCGTGTGTCTCCACATCCGGGATGCCGCCAGCGAACTGCATTTCCGCATCGAGCAGGGGCGCCTGCGGCCGGCCGCGCCGGGACGGGCCGACGTGCGCATCAGCGGCAACGTGGAGGATTTCTGGCAACTCGCCACCCGCAGCGAGGACCCGGACACGCTGTTCTTCAGCCGCCGCCTGTGCATCGAGGGCGATACCGCGACCGGACTGCACGTGAAAAACCTGCTCGACGCGCTGGACTATGACTGGGAGTCGCATTTCCGCGACGTGCTCGGCGCGGGCCTCGGCGCCGTCGCGTTCGCCGTCATCCAGCGCGTTATCAGTCAGCGCCTGGCGGCACGCTAGAAGCCATCCCGAAACCTGCTGCGCGTCCGCGATCCGGGCTCAGGCATGCACCCGCTGCATGCCCGCTGCGCCGTACCAATAGCCATCGCAGAACCCGGCGCCCTGGTGCGGCGCGAGCAGGGCGGCGGCCGCGGACGACTCCAGCCGACCGTCCGCGACACGCCGGAAAGCATCGATGATCTCGAACATCCCCTGTGGCTGGGGCGCAAGCCGCAGCACCTCCACGCCGAGTGCGCGCAGTTCCCCGATTTCGTTGACCAGGTTGCAGGTCTCGCCGGATTGCACCTGGATGCCGTTGAGGCGCAGGAAAGGCTGGCCCTCGCGCGTCTGCAAGGGCATGCCCTCGGGATAATCGGCGCAGCGGAAACCGCAATCGTCCTTCGCCAGGTTGTGGGCGCGCGCGGTGAAACAGCGCGCCGAGAAGGACAGCGGCAGGCGCCCGAACACGAACACCTCGGTCTCCAGCCCGGCCGGGCGGCCCGACTGGAGCGCGGCCAGTGTTTCGCGGTCGAGTTCCGGCGGCATCACCCAGCGCCGCGCGCCGGCGCGCGCCATCAATTCCAGCGCGCGTGAGTTATAGACGTTGACATGCGGGCCGATCACGAAGGGTGTCGCCCCTTCCAGCATGTTGACCGCGGCCATGTCGTTGGCTTCCACCGGAAAACGGCCATTTTCCACAATCGTGCGCATGTAGGAGACTTCCGATTCGGCCTCCACCAGCGTGAGCGTGGACAGCACTACCTCCTTGCCCGCTGCGGCCAGACGCGCGGCGATGTCGAGCCAGTCCGGCAGGCGCAGTGCGCGGCGCTTGGAACAGACCGTCTCGCCCAGGTAAACGATATCCACCGGCGCGGATGCGACACGCTCGTAGAAATCGAACACCTGGTCGCGGGGCCAGAAGTACTGGATAGGGCCTAATGCTAACTTCATCAGTTTCTGGTTTCTGGTTTCTGGTTTCTTGTTGCTGGTTGCTGGTTGCTGGTTCGTATTTCAACTCGAAACTAGAAACCCGAAACTCGCAACCATGTTTACTGCCACGGCCTCGAATACGCCCCGAGCGTATGGCAGCGGCCCTCGGCGACCTTGTCGAGCTGCTCGGTCCAGCGCGGCGCGGGCGCAAATGTTTCCGGCCTGGCGGCGCAGGCGTCCATGGCCTCGCGCAGGGTGCGCGTGACCTGCGCCACGTAGGCCGGGCTGCGCTGCCGGCCCTCGACCTTGATCGCCGCCACCCCGGCGCGGTACAGGTCGGGCAGGATGTCGAGCACGTTGAGGCTGGTCGGCTCCTCCATGGCGTAATAGACGTGGCCGCCGACCTCGAAACGCCCCTTGCACAGGGTCGGGTAGCCGGCCGGTTCTTCCGGCGCGTACACGTCGATCAGCACGCCGTTCAGGCGCGAGCGCCGGCCGCCGGCCGATTCCTCCCATTTGACGTGTTTCGCGGGCGAGCACACGCCGCTCGAATTCGGCGACTCGCCGGTGACGTAGGACGACAGCGTGCAGCGCCCCTCGACCATGACGCACAGGCTGCCGAAACCGAACACCTCGACCTCCGCGTTCACGCGCTTCATGACGTTCTGCACCTGCGTCAGCGACAGCACCCGCGGCAGCACCACGCGCCGCACGCCGAAATGGCGCACGTAAAAATCGATCGCCTCGCGGCTGGTGGCCGAGCCCTGCACCGAGAGATGCAGGCGCAAGTCGGGATAGGTGCGGGCGGTGTAATCCATGAGCCCGGGGTCGGCGAGGATCAGCGCGTCGATCGCGAGTGTGGCCGCCTGGTCCACGGCGCGGCACCACTTCTGCCACTGCGACGGACGCGGGAAGGTGTTGATCGCCAGGAACACGCGCGTGCCGCGCTGGTGGGCATAGCTCACGGCCCGGTGCGCCTCTTCCAGGTCGAAATTGAGGCCGGGGAAATTGCGCGCGTTGGTGCCGTCGCGAAAGCCGAGATAGACGGCATCGGCGCCGTTGTCCACCGCCGCCTTCAGCGCCGGCATGCTTCCCGCGGGGCAGACGAGTTCCATTTTTCCGAAGCGTGACAAGAATGCGGAACCGCTCAGCCGACGACGTCGAGCACGCGGCGGCGGAAGCCGACGCCGAGCCGCTGCGCGATTTTCTCGCAGGCGGCGATGTCCACGCCCTCGAGCCCGTCGATGGCGGTCAGGGTGATTTCCGGAACGAAATCGCGCGCGTGTTTCACGAAATCCAGCATCGCCTCCCACGACCCGGGCAGCTTCGGACGGCAGTGCCGGTTGTAGACCTCGGCGTTCTGGGCGTTGAGCGACACCGACAGCGCGTCGATCAGGCCCTCCATGTCGGGCGTCACGTCGCGCCCGTACACCAGGTTGGCCAGCCCGTCGGTGTTGATGCGGATGCGTCTGGCGCGGTGGCGCAGGCGCGTCGCCACCTCCAGCAGCGCGTACAGCCGCAGCGTCGGCTCACCCAGCCCGCAGAACACGATCTCGCGGTAGTCCTCCGGCTTGCCGGTGGCGGCGATGATCTCCTCGATCGTGGGTTCACGCTCGAGACGCAGCGGGTAATCCTGCACCGTCCACTGGTGGTTGAATTTCGGGCAGAACGCGCAACGCAGGCTGCAACGATTGGTGATGTTCAGATAGCGGTTGCCGCGCAGGGTATAACCGACCACCTGTTCCGTGCTGATCTGTGGCGCCACTACCCTGGTTTCAGGCATTTCACTGGTCCTCCGAGAATGCCGGATTTTAGGCATATCGCGCGGATGCGCGCTTGATGCAGATCAAAGGAACGGCCGCCGCGCATCGCTTCTGGCCGCCACGGAGCGGAGAAATACGGTGAAAACCGGCAGAGGCGGAGTGGCTAGCGCGGCGCTCCGGACGCGGACGCGATCTGGTAAGCGGCGTGACAGGCCACGCATTTTTTCATGGTCTCGCCCAGCTGGCGCAGCGCCAGCCGCGCGTCGCCCATGGCCTCGGCGTCCATGGCGATGCGGTCGAAATCCTGGTGCACGCTGTGTCCCAGCGTCTTGAATTCCAGCGGCAGCTTCGCCGCCAGCCCGGCGGGCACGGCGTGCGCCGCCGCCATCCCGAGCGGCCGCGCGTGTTTCGCGATCGCGGCGGCGTCGTTGCGCTCCGCCGCCTCCAGCATCTGCTGGATGCCGCTCAGGAACTGGCGCATTTCGGCCAGCACCACGGCGCGTTCGGAAGCTTCGAGCAGGATCGTGGTCCGGCCATCCACCTCGGCGCCGGTCCGGCCGAGCACCACGAACTTGAGCAGCAAGCCGGCGATGCTGAGCAGCAGCAATCCGATGATGACCCGATACAGCACGATATTTCTGTCCATCGCCGTAACCTAGCCGGCGCCGGCTGGAATGGATTTGATCTGAATCAAACGCCGATCCGTTGACCCGGATCTTTGGAGATATCCCGATCGGGCCGGGAATGACGCGCGGACACGAGGGGAAATCAGCCTGCGGCGGCGGGCTACTTGTTCTTGAGCATGTCCTTCAGGCTGGCGAAGGGATTGTGCGTCGCCGCCTTTTTTTCCACGCCGGCAGTGACGTCATAACCGCGTATCAGGTGCGCGAAACGCTGGTGCTCGTTGTCGTGGCAGTAGAGGCAGAGATTCTCCCAGTTGCTGCCGTCGGACGGGTTGTTGTCGTGATTGTGATCCTTGTGGTGCACGGTCAGTTCGTGCAGGTTCTCGCGCGTGAACGCGCGCCCGCAGCGCGCGCACACCCACGGGTGGATCCGCAGCGACTGCTCGCGATAACCGGCGAGGCGCGTGTCGCGCTCCTTGCGCGCCTTGGCGACGATGCTGTCGAGTTTGCCGCCGTCCAACTCTCCGGCCGGCTTGCGCGGACCGTAATTCCTGCCTGCCATCTGTCAGATCCTGTATTTGCAGGGACATTATTATGTTGTCAAAGCCATGGCGCGACAATGACATCGCGTTCCAGCGGCTGTTTCAGGCCAGCAGGCTGTCTATCAACCTTCGGTCCTCGAGACGCTCGATGAACCAGCGCAGCGCCTTGCCACGGTCCCCGCTGCGCCAGGCGGTGAACATGGATATTCCCGCTTTGGGTTCGAGTGTCTGCTTCGTCACCAGCTTCCCGTTTTTCAGTTCCTCGCGCGTCAGATGGACCGGCAGGTAGCCGACACCGAGCCCGGCGCACTGGAACGCGATCTTGTGGTGTATGTCCGGCACCGTCAGCACGTCCTGTCCGGTGAGCAGGCCGGAGGTGCGCGGCGGCAGGTTGCGCGAGCTGTCGGCTGCTGCGACCGAACGGTATTGCAGGATGTCCTCGGGTCGCAGCGGTTCCGGCGCCTGCGCCAGCGGATGCGTCGGCGCCACCATGAACTGCCATTCCACCGTGCCGATCGGGCGCGTGGTGTAGCCGCCGCCGGGCGGCCCCTCGCCGGGTACGCCGATCACGAGATCGGCGCGGCGCGTCACCAGCGCATCCCAGGCGCCGCCATAAACTTCCAGCAGGATGCGCAGCCGCGTGCCGCAATCCTCGCGGTAGAAATCCCGGAACAGCGGGTACAGCCGCTCCATGGGAATGACGTCGTCCACCGCAATACGCAACTCGACCTCGTAACCGGTGGCCACGCGCTTGACGCGCGCCTCGAGCTCGGCGGCGGCGTGCAATAAATGTCGCCCCTCGCCCAGCAGTTGCCGCCCGGCTTCTGTGAGTTGCGCCCGGTGGCCGCGGCGGTCGAACAGCAGCACGTCGAGGTCCTGCTCCAGCTTCTGCACCGCGTAGGTCATGGCCGAGGGCACGCGGTGCAGTTCCTCGGCCGCGGCCGCGAAACTGCCCTTGCGGTCGATGGCATCGAGAACAGTCAGGGCATCCAGGGTCAGGCGCATGTTCAGTAATTTTGAATGATTTGAGCGGATTTTATCGCTATCAATGAATTTATCGCAGGAATATCCTTTCAATCATATTCAACACATATGAACAAACCAAGGCATAAGGAGACCATAGCATGATCAAGCTGCGCAAGGCCACTGACCGCGGTCACGCCAATCATGGCTGGCTCGATTCCTGGCACACGTTTTCCTTCGCCGATTATCACGACCCGGCGCATGTGCAGTTTTCAGCCTTGCGAGTCATCAACGAGGACCGGGTGGCCCCGGGCGAGGGCTTCCCGACGCACCCGCACCGGGACATGGAGATCATCACTTATGTCCTCGAGGGCGCGCTCGAGCACAAGGACAGCCTCGGCACCGGCTCGGTGATCCGCCCCGGCGAGGTGCAGCGCATGAGCGCCGGCACCGGCATCCGCCACAGCGAGTTCAATCATTCGCCGAGCGAGCCTGTGCATTTCCTCCAGATCTGGATCATCCCGGACCGGCAGGGCGTGCAACCGGGTTACGAGCAGAAGCGCATCGGGCTCGACGGCCAGTTACGGCTGGTGGCCTCACCCGACGGCCGCGACGGCTCGGTCAGCATCCACCAGGACGCGCGCATCTATGCCGCGCGCCTGAACGGCAGCGAGGTGACGCACACGCTCGCGCCCGGACGGCGCGCCTGGCTGCAGGTCGCGCGCGGCGCGGTCAAGCTCAATGAAACGTCGCTGCAGGCCGGCGACGGCGCCGCCATCGAGAATGAAACCACGCTGCGGCTGATGGCGGACGGATCGGCCGAGGTGCTGTTGTTCGATCTTCCCTAGGCCGGAAACATAACGCACCGAATCAGGACATTGTCATGTTCATCATACGAAAGGAGAAATTCACATGGTTAATATCGCTGTTGTCTACCACAGTGGCTACGGCCACACCGCCCGCCAGGCCCAGGCCGTCGCCGACGGCGCGGCCGGCATCGCCGGCGTGCGCGCGCAACTGGTCCCGGTCGAGAACGTCGAGCAGCACTGGCGTGATCTCGAATCCGCCGACGCCATCGTCTTCGGATCTCCCACGTACATGGGCAGCGTATCCGCGCCGTTCAAGGCCTTCATGGATAAAAGCTCCAAGGCCTGGGCTGCGCAGCAATGGAAGGACAAGATTGCGGCCGGCTTCACCAACTCCGCCAGCCACAGCGGCGACAAGCTCAACACCCTGATCCAGCTCGCGGTGTTCGCCGCGCAGCACGGCATGCACTGGGTCAGCCTCGGCCTGCTGCCCGGCAACAATTCCCGCCAGGGCAGCCCGGAGGACCTGAACCGTCTCGGCAGCTATCTCGGCGCCATGGCGCAGTCGGACAGCGACGCCGCCCCGGAGATCGCGCCGACCGGCTCCGATCTGCGCACCGCCGCGCATCTCGGCCGGCGCGTGGCTGAAGCGGCGCTCGGCTTCGCGCTCGCGCGCGAACGCAAGGCGGCTTGAATCCATTAACCATTCAGCGTTAACAACCCAATCAGGAGATACGTCATGACCTACACCCAAAACGCCCCGTACGCCGCGCTGCTGCTGCGCCTCAGCCTGGGCGCCATGTTCATCGCCCACGCCCTGCTCAAGCTCGTGGTGTTCACCCTGCCCGGCACGGTGCAGTTCTTCGAAGGCCTCGGCTACCCCGGCTTCCTCGCCTATGTCGTGTTCGGCGCCGAACTCGTGGGCGGCACGCTGCTGGTGCTGGGCGTGTACACCCGCTGGGTTTCGCTGGCCCTGGTGCCGATCCTGATCGGCGCGGCGCTGGTGCACGTCCCCAACGGCTGGGTGTTCAGCGCGCCCAACGGCGGATGGGAGTATCCTGTGTTCCTCGTGGTCGCGTCGCTGGTACAGGCCCTGCTCGGTGACGGCGCCCTGGCGCTGCGCGCCCCGGCCGCCGTTCCCGCGCGGCAAGCAGCCTGACGACACGGAGGAATCCCATGGGCTATCTGATTCAGGGCGAGTGGCGCGAAGGCTGGTACGACACCAGCAAGACCGCCGGCGAGTTCATTCGCGCCGACAGCCAGTTCCGCGACACGGTCACGGCCAACGGCGCCAGCGGCTTCCCGGCCGAGGCCGGGCGGTATCATCTGTACGTGTCGCTCGCCTGCCCGTGGGCGCACCGCACGATCATCTATCGCAAGCTCAAGCAGCTCGAGGACGTAATCTCGATGTCGGTGGTGGACCCGGTCGTCACCGAGGGCGGCTGGGCCTTCCGCGACGGCTTCACCGACACGGTCAACGGCTTCGCCTTCCTGCGCGAGGCCTACCTGCGGACCCAACCGGATTATTCCGGGCGCGTGACCGTGCCGGTGCTGTGGGACAAGCAGACCAAACGGATCGTCAACAACGAATCCAGCGAGATCATCCGCATGCTCAACCGCGAGTTCGACGCCTTCACCTCCGTGAAAACCGATTTCTACCCGGCGGCCCTGCGCCGGGAAATCGACGAGGTCAACGCCTTCGTGTACGAGCGCATCAACAACGGCGTGTACAAGGCCGGCTTCGCCGGCAGCCAGCGCGTGTACGAATCCGCGGTCACGCGGTTGTTTGCCGCGCTGGATGAAATCGATAAGCGTCTCGGACAGTCGCGGTATCTCGTCGGCGATGCCCTGACCGAGGCCGACTGGCGGCTGTTCACAACGCTGATCCGCTTCGACGCCGTGTACGTCGCGCACTTCAAGTGCAACCTGCGGCGCATCGAGGACTACCCGAACCTGTCGAATTACCTGCGCGACCTGTACCAGGTGCCGGGCGTGGCGGAGACGGTCGATTTCGATCACATCAAGCGCCACTATTTCATGAGTCACCGGCACCTCAATCCATCGGGCCTGGTACCGAAAGGTCCGTTGCTCGACTACGGCACGGCGCACAACCGCGCGCGCCTGCTGGCGCGCGGCGCGAAAAGGAGCGTGTCATGACCACAACCACTGCCAAGACCGCCGTCGTCCGTCCCGTCATCGCTGTCATCGACAGTGAACGCACGCTCGAAGGCGGCGGGTTTCCGGTAAGGAGACCGTTCCCCACCGCGCAATTGATGCAAGTGGACCCGTTCCTGCTGCTGGATCATCTGGGTCCCGTGACCTGGGGTCCGGGCGAGGGCATCGGCGCGCCGGACCACCCGCACCGCGGCTTCGAGACCGTGACCTACCTGCTGTCGGGCGAGATGCAGCACAAGGACTCGGCCGGCCACAGCGGCGCGCTGCGCCCCGGCGACGTGCAGTGGATGACGGCGGGCGCCGGCGTGGTGCACTCGGAACTGCCCTCCGACGCCTTCATGAAACACGGCGGCACCCTGCACGGCTTCCAGGTGTGGGTGAACCTGCCGGCGCGCGACAAGATGATCCCGCCGCGCTACCAGGACATCCCCGCCGCGCGCATTCCCGAGTCGACCAGCGCCGACGGCAAGGTGAAAGTACGCGTGATCGCGGGCGAGTCGCTCGGCCAATCGGCCGTGATCGAGACGCGCACGCCGATCCTGTACCTGCATTTCACCATCCGGCCGGGCGGCGAAATCGTGCAGCCGGTGCCGGCGCATTTCAACACCTTGGCCTACGTCATCCGCGGCGAGCTGCGCGCGGGCGACGAAGGCCGCGTGCTGCGCGAGGGCCAGGTGGCGCGCTTCGGCGGCAGCGGCGACGCCGCGCGGCTCGCGGTGAATGACGCGGCCGCGGAACCGGCCGAGGTGCTGCTGCTCGCGGGACAACCGCTCAACGAGCCGGTGGAGCGCTACGGGCCGTTCGTCATGAACACGCGACAGGAAATCGTCCAGGCAATTCGCGACTTCAACGAGGGGCGGCTGGGGAAGATTGATTTCTGATTTCGAACCGGAACAACTGAAAGGAGATTACCCATGAAACTGTATTACACCCCCGGCGCCTGCTCGATGGCGGTGAACATCGCGCTGCACGAAACCAACCAGAAGTTCGAGCTGGTCAAGGTGGACCTGGGCCGGCACCAGACCGAGAGCGGCGAGGACTACTACACGATCAACCCCAAGGGTTATGTCCCGGCGCTCCGGCTCGACAATGGCGAGGTCCTGACCGAGGACGCGGTGCTGCTGCAATACGTCGCCGACCAGAAACCCGGGTCGGGGCTGGCCCCGAAGGCCGGGACACCGGAACGCTACCGCCTGATGGAGTGGTTGAACTTCATTTCCTCCGAGCTGCACAAGACGCTGGGCGCGCTGTTCAACCCGAAGATCACGCCGGAGTGGAAGGACAACCAGATCGCCCTGTTCGGCCGCCGCTGCGATTACCTGGTCAAGACGCTCGGCAACAAGCCGTTCCTGACGGGCGACCAGTTCACCGTCGCCGACGCCTACCTGTTCACCATCCTCGGCTGGGCCGATCTTTTCAAGCTCGACATGGGCAAATGGCCGGCGTTGAAGCAATATGCCGCCCGCATCGCCGCGCGCCCGGCGGTGCAGGCAACCATGAAGGCCGAGGGACTGATCAAATAATCTCGTTTGTGATGAACGCGGAAACAAAAACCCCGGCTCGTTGGCCGGGGTTTTTGTAATTCCATGTCTGGAATCGTATTGGGCGATGTTTGCGTCGGGCGAATACCGCCAATCCAAGCAAACCGCTGCCGAACAGCCACACCGCCGCCAGGATCGGCACGACCTGCGCCTGGCCGCGGATTTCGCCGTCCGGGTAAAGTTGCGTGTGGATAATGATGTACCACAGGCCCGACAACAACTGGTTCGCCTGGGTCTCGCTCATCGTGAACGACAGACCGGTGAGAACACCGCTCGCCGTTTCCGGGACCGGCTCCCCGGGGAGCACCCCGATCGGGGGAGGAATGCCGTATAGCACTGCCACATCCTCGAGCACGAGGATCACGAGATGATGCGGCCGTACCGCGTCCTGCCCTGAACCGCAGGGCGCTTCGGGTTTTATCGGAACAGCTTGCCCTTCAGAAGGTTCATGCCCTGTGCCAGCAGGTCATTGGAGGGAATCTGTCCGTCGGGGGTGAGTTTGTCCACCACCATCGGCAGCATTTGCGACAGCTGACTGCTCGCCGCCTCGGAGGAAAGACCGAGCTGTTGCGCGATCTCCTGAATCCGGGAATTGCCCAGCACGCTCTGAATCTGCTCCGGGTTGATCGGCAGATTTTTCCCGGTACTGACCCACGACGCGGCGACGTCGGCCAGTCCCTTGTTGCTGAATGCCTGGACCAGACCGGAAAGTCCGCCGGCGTTGTTGTTGATCAAACCCAGCACGGCTTCCATCAAGCCGCTCTGCGCATTGCCCTGGGCGCCGAGTTTCGATGTGACGGCGCCGACCACTTGATCCAGCAGACTCATGACTCCCTCCTCGACTGTGCAGATTGACGGGACGATCAGGTCCGAAACCGGGTTCGAACCGGATCAAATAACCGGTAAAGCGCTTTGCAGGTGCGGGTGAACGGCAGACTCTAAACCTGCCGCCGGCAGGGTCAAATAAAAAGATTTTCTGGGGCGGACGCCGGCGATACGCCCGCCGCGGCGCGCGCAACCGCCGGCGAAACGATTGTTTTCAGCTGCGCCCGAACACCGGTACCGCGGCGCCGGTGACCGAACGCGCCGCGTCGGAAAGCAGAAAGGCGATGACATGGGCGATGTCCGCGGGCGGGACCCAGGCGGAGAAATCCGCATTCGGCATGTCCCGGCGGTTCTGCGGCGTGTCGATGGTGCCCGGCAGGACGCAGTTGGCGTTGATCCCGTACGTCTTGAGCTCGCCCGCCAGGCTCTCGGTGAGGCGCAACACCGCGGTCTTGGCGGCGCCGTAAGCGGCGTAATTCGGACTGCCCTGGAACACGTTGCGGCTGCCGATATTGACGATGCTCCCGCGGCGCGCCGGCAGCATGTAAGGGATCACCGCGCGACAGCCGTTCAGGGTGGTGCGCACGATGAGGTCGTACAGAAAATCCCATTCCGCGGGATCGGTCTCGTGCACCGGCTTGCCGCCGCGGAATCCGCCGACGGTGTTCACCAGCCCGTCCAGCCGCCCGAACCGCCGGTTGGCCTCGGCCGCCATGGCGTTCACCGACGCGGGATCGGTCATGTCGATATCGTCCGCCAGCCAGTGCCGGTCGGAACCTTTCAGCTCGCCCCAGGTTTTCTGCAGGCGATCGCTGGAGCGGTCCACCAGCACCATCCTGCCGCCCTCCGATTGAACGCGTTGCGCCACGGCGTGGCCGAGATTGCCGACGGCGCCCGTGATGATGATGACCTTGTCTTTCAAGCTGGACATGCGTATTTGCTCCCGTTATCCATGAAATTCATCTGCAGGCTATTCGCCGCCTGTGCCAGGCAACACTTTCCTCGCCCGGACCGAGGGAAACTTTTCACAGCTCGTTTGCCACTTTTTTCGTGGCCTCGACAATCTCCTCATGCCGTTTGTCCACCGCGCGGCGGTCGCGCTCGAAGCGCGCCAGCAGCTCGTACACGCAGGGCACCACGAACAGCGTCAGCAGCGTGGACACCAGCACGCCACCGATGACGGCGATCGCCATCGGCGCGCGCAGCTCGGCGCCGGGGCCGAGGGCCAGCGCCAGCGGCAGCGCCGCGGCGATGGTGGCGAACGAGGTCATCAGGATCGGACGCAGCCGGACCGGGCAGGCCTCGAGCAGCGCAGCGCGCACCGTCACGCCGCCGCGGTCACGCACCTGGTTGGTGAAGTCCACCAGCAGGATGGAATTCTTCTTCACGATGCCCATCAGCAGGATCAGGCCGATGAAGCTGAAGATGTTGAGCGAGTTGTCGAACAGCAGCAGCGTCAGGAACGCGCCGGAGACGCTGAACGGCAGCGCCATCAGCACCGTGACCGGGTGAATGAAGCTGTTGAACTGCGAGGCCAGCACCATGTAGGCCACGATCACGCCGAGAATCAGCACGAACCACAGGCTGGCGAACGACTCCTGGAACGACTGCGAGCCGCCGACGAAGCGCACCGTGTATTCCGGCGGCAGCACCTCGCGCGCGACGGACTGCGCCCGCTCCAGCGCCTCCTGCTGCGACTTGCCGGCCGCGACGTTGGCGAAGATCTTGATGGCGCGCTCGCGGTCGTTGCGGTTGATCTGCGCCAGGGCCCGGTCTTCGCGCACCTGCACCAACTCGGAGAGCGGAATCAGCTCGCCGCGGTTGTTGCGTACGTGCAGGCGCCTGATCTGGTCGATGCGGTCGAGCTCCTGCTCCTGCAGGCGCACGCGCACGTCATAGCGGTGCCCCTCGGAGGAATACTGCCCGGCGACAACCCCGCCAACCATGGCGTTGACGGTCTGGGAAATGGCCTGGATGCTGACGCCGCGCGCGGCGGCGCGCTCGCGGTCCGGGATGATGCGGATTTCCGGCTTGCCGAGCAGGTAATCGCTGTCGGTGTCGGTCACCAGTCCGGTGGCGTCGAGCTTCCGGATGATGGTCTCGGAATACTCCACGAGTTTGTCCCAGTCGCGCCCCTGCACCGCGAACTCCACCGGGAAGCCGCGCGAGGCGGTGAAGCCGCGCTGCGACAGGTCCTGGATCGAAACCTTCAAACCCAGCTTTTTGAGCGCCTCGCGCGTGATCGCCATCAGCTCCTGCTGCGACAGCTCGTGGCCGGCCTCCGGGTCGATGCCGCGCTCGCCCTTCGGTTTCATGCTGATGAACATGTTGGTCAGGTTCGACTGCCCGCCGGTGCCGAAGCCGCCCACGGCCACCATGTAGCGCCGGACCTCGGGGCGCGAGGCGAAGAACTTCTCGGCCTCGCGGATCACCGAATCGGTGAACTCCATCGAGGAATCGATCGGCGTCTGCGCGCGCACGATGAAGCTGCTCTGGTCCTGCGCCGGCATGAACTCCTTGTTGATGAAATTGAGCGTGCTGACCGAGGCCGCGAAAAACAGGAGCGAGCCGCCGATGATCAGCCACGGATGCCGCAACGCCACCTGCAGCAGCCTGTGATACAGCGCGGCCACGGCGCGAAACGCGAAATCCGCGGCGCGCCCCATGCGCGTCATGCGGCTGCCGGCCTGGACGAACTGCGAGGCGCGCATCGGCGTGAGCGTCAGCGCCTCCAGCAGCGACAGCAGCACCGCCACCGTCATGGTGATGCCGAACTGGAAGAAGAACTTGCCGATCACGCCGCTCATGAACGCCACCGGCAGGAAGATCGCCACCACCGCCAGCGTCGCCGCCAGCGCCGCGAAGGTGACCTGGCGCGCGCCCTTGAGCGCCGCCTCCACGCGGTTCTCGCCCTTTTCCTGGTGGCGCACGATGTTCTCCAGCACCATGATGGCGTCGTCCACGACGATGCCGATGGCGAGGCTCAGGCCCAGCAGCGTGAAGGTGTTGAGCGTGAAGCCGAAGAAGTACAGCACGATGAAGGTGCCGATGATCGAGGTCGGGATCGCCAGGATGACGTTCAGCGTCGCGGTCCAGCTGCCGAGGAACAGCCAGCACACGAAGGCGGTGGCCAGCGCCGACATCACCAGCGCCATCTTGAACTCGTCCACCGACTCCTCGATGAAGCTGGTGGAGTCGAAGTTGACGTCGATCTTCATGCCCTCCGGCAGCTGTTTCGCGACCTCGGCCATGCGCGCCTTGACGCCCTGCGCCACCGCCACGGTGTTCGCGCCGCGCTGCTTGCGGATGCCGATGCCGACCGCGCGCTCGCCGTTGGCGCGCGAGATGCGGCGGATGTCATCCAGCCCGTCCTCGATGCGCGCCACCTGGCTCAGCCGGATGCGGCTGTACACCGGCTCGCCGCCGCGCCGGTTGATGACGATGTTCTCGAACTCCTCCGCGGTCCTGGCCTCGCCAAGCGTGCGCACGTCGTATTCCTTGCGTCCGGTGGTGATCTGGCCGGCGGGCAGTTCCGAGTGCTCGGCAGTGATCGCGTTCAGCACGTCCGTCACCGCCAGCTCGTAGCGGTTCAGCTCCTTGCCCGAGATCCACACGCGCAGGTTGGGATCGACGTAGCCACCGAGCGTGATCTCGCCGACGCCGGAGACGGACGAGAACCGGTCCTTGAGCGTGTCCTTCACGTAGCGCATCTGCTCGCGCAGCGTGTGCCGGTCGCTGGTGACCGACATCCACAGGATCGGCTGGTCCTCGGGGTTGGTCTTGCTGATGACCGGCGGCTCGATGTCGGTCGGCAGGTTGCGCTGCGCCGCCGCCACCTTGTTCTGCACCTCCTGCAAGGCGTCGGAAATATCGCGCGACAGCTCGAACTCGACGCTGATGCTGGCCTGGGCGTAGCGCGCGGTCGAAGTCACGCTGCGCACGCCCTCGACCGTCATGACCGCGTCCTCGATCACGTCCACGACGTTGGTCTCGATCACCTCGGGCGCGGCGCCGGGATAGTCCACGCGCACCGACACCACCGGGAAATCCACGTCCGGCAGCTGGCTGATGCCCATGCGCGAGGCCGAGATGCCGCCGAACAGGATCAGCGCCGCCATCAGCATCCAGGCGAACACCGGGCGGCGGATGGCGATCTCGGGCAGGTTCACGGCGCGGTCTCCGCCGGACGGCGCACCGCCGCGGCTTCCAGCCGGAGCCAATCCAGCTTGGCGGTGTAGCGCGCGCGGTCGAGCGCGCGCTGGTTATCCTGAAACACGGTCAGGGCCTGCAACACGTCCAGGTTCGTGACCAGCCCCAGGCGGTAGTCGCGCCGCTGCACTTCGTAATTCTTGCGCGCCGCCTCGGTCGCCTTTTCCAGCGCCTCAAGCTGCGAGCGGTCGTACACCACGCTTTGATAAACGGAGCGGATTTCCTGCTCCGCCTGGCGGCGCACCTGGCTCGCGCCGAGCTCGGCCTGGGTGCTCTGCGACACCGCCTCGCGCACCCGCGATTGCAGGCTGCCGCCGGCGTACAGCGGGATGGTCAGCGCCAGCTGCACGTCCCAGTCCACGTTCTCGAGGCTGCCCTTGCGCTCCAGGTAACGGTTGGCATTGAGGTCGAGTGAGGGCTGGCGCGCGCCGCGCGCGACACTGATGTTTTCCTGCGCCGCGGTCAGGCGTTGCTGCGCCGCCTTCACGTCCGGGCGCAGTTCCAGCCGCGCGAGATAGGTCTCGAGCGTTTCCAGGTTGGCCGGCAGGGTCTCGCTGTCGCGCAACGGCGTGTCCGCGGGCAGGCCGCTCAGGAAGGCGAAGGCCTCGCGCGCGGCGGCGAGCTGGGCCTGCAGCTGCTCGACCTGCGCGCGCAGGGTGCTGATGGTGGTCTGCACCGCCAGGGTTTCGCCGGCGCGCGAGCGGCCGATGCGCACGCGATCCTGCAGTTCCTTCTCGCGCTGGAGATTCAGCCTGATCTGCTCCTCGAAATTCCTGAGGTCCTGTTCCAGCGCCAGCACGTCGTAGAAATTCTGCGCCACGTCCTTGAACAATTGTGTCCGCGCCTGGCGCCAGTCCTCGCCCTGCGCGTCCACCAGCGCCTGCGTCTGCCGCATGGTGGCGAACTCGCGGAAGCCGCGGAACAGCGGCTGGGTGGCGGCGATGCGCGCGTGCGGCTGGCGCGTGGGGTTCGTTACCGTGTCGCGCGCTCCTTCGTCCAGCCAGGTGTAGGAGGCGACGCCGTCGACCGTCGGGCGCAGCGTGGATCTCGCCTGACGATAGCGTTCCTCCGCCTGCTGGATCAGCTCGCCCTGCGTCGCGACCACCTCGCTGCGCGCCAACGCCTGCGTGAAATACTCGTCCAGCGTCAGCGGCGTGGCGGCGGCCGCGGAACCGGCCCCCAGGCACAGGGCCAGCACGGCGGTCCAGGTCGGCAGGGCGCGGCGGCCGGACTTCAAGCGGAGCTTCCTTTGAGGATGTCGAGTCCAGATTGGACACGGCCGCCGCGGATAATATCCATCCGGATTGTCATGACCTCGAACATATCCGTGTTCAGTGGCAGGAAGCCGAAGCCGGCGCGGCGCGCTTCTTTTTCCTTGCCCCGTCGAGCGGCCGGCGCGGGCCTGACAGCGGCAGGGCCTTTTCCAGACCGGTCAGGATCGGGCAATCGGGGCGGTCGTCGCCGTGGCAGTGTTTCGCCAGCGTCTCGAGAGTGCGCTTCATGTCCTGCATCTCGCGAATGCGTTCATCGAGTTCGCGGATATGCGCCTGCGCCAGCTCCTTGACCTTGCGGCTGGGCCGGCGGCGGTCCTGCCACAGCCTCAGCAGCTGCTCGATCTGTTCGATGGAAAAGCCGAGATTGCGCGCCTGCCGGATGAAGCGCAGCGTGTGCACGTCGCTCTCCGAATACATGCGGTAGCCGGCGAGCGTGCGCCGGGCCCGGGGGATCAGGCCGATCCCCTCGTAATGCCGCACCATCTTGGCCGACACGCCCGAGGCCTGCGCGGCCTCGCCGATGTTCATGATATTGCCGTTCATGGGTGGTCTCTTTTCAGGCGGGAGGATGGGTTTACCATCGGCAGTTTCGCCGTTGTCGCCCCGGCATTCAAGGGCTTTCCTTCCCATGATGGGAAGCCGCGCGCGCCACGCGGGAACTTCGCGGGATGGGAGATCTATCGGTAGAAGATGTGGCTGCCGATGCGCGCCACGGGTTTGTTGCCGCGCGCCCAGCTGGGCCGGATATAGGTGGCGTGGTAGTGCGTCGCGCCCTTGAGCGTCGGCACGTGCCGCCCGTAATAAACGTCCTCCGCCACCGCCCAGGCCTGACGGAAGGTTTCGTCCTCGCGCGACGGGCGCTCGTCCAGCTCGGTCCAGGAAAACGCGCTCACGTAGCGCTTGCGCAACGGGTCCCAGTTCTTCTGGTGCACCACGCCGCAGATGCTGTCGGGATAGCGTCCCGAGGCTACGCGGTTCATGGTGACTTCGGCCACGGCGTACTGGCCGGCCACCGGCTCGCCGCGCGCCTCGAAGTACACGTTGAACGCGAGACAGGCCAGTTCCTGTATCCTGGTCTTCTCGGAGTAGGCCCGGTACGTGAAAGCGCCCAGCCCTGTCACGACCAGCACGATCACGGCCACGGCGATCAGCGGCGCCTTGTCCAGCGCCTGCCAGCGAAACCGCAGGTCGCTCCACGCGCGCGCGAACGGCGACGCGCTGCGACGAATACGGTTTTTTGAATAACGTTTTTTGCGCATGTCCCCGATACTCTCCATGCGGTGCCGGCTGCCATGCCGCCCCGCCCCATCACTCAAGGCTAGAATCTTTCACTCCGGGCTGCCAAGACAGGCACGGACCGGCGGGACGCGCGCCCGGATCAGTGGCCTGCCCCGGTTTATATGGATGCATCAATGAAAAGCGACATGCACAGACGCTAGCCGCGTCCTGTGGCGGGCGGTAGAGTACGGCCCATGCCATCCGTGGTGGAAATCGAGGGCCTGGTCAAGCGTTACGATGACCGCGAGGTCGTGCGCGGCATCGATCTGCGCGTGCCGGCCGGGCGCTGCTTCGGCGTGCTCGGGCCGAACGGCGCCGGCAAGACCACCACGCTGCGGCTGCTGCTCGGGCAGTCGCCGGTCAACGGCGGCGCGATCCGCGTCTTCGACCTGCCGATCCCGCAAGCCGGCCGCGCGGTGCGCGCCCGCACCGGCGTGGTGCCACAGACCGACAACCTCGATCCCGATTTCACCGTGGCCGAGAACCTGCGCGTCTACGGCCGCTATTTCGGCATCGCCGCGGCCACGCTCGACGCGCGCATCCGCGAACTGCTGGAGTTCGTCAATCTCAGTGATCGCGCCAACGCGCGCATCGCCACGCTCTCCGGCGGCATGAAGCGGCGCCTCACCATCGCGCGGGCGCTGATCAACGATCCCGAGCTGGTGGTGCTGGACGAACCGACCACCGGCCTCGACCCGCAGGTGCGGCACATGATCTGGGGCCGGCTGCGCGACCTGCGCCAGGCGGGCAAGACGCTGCTGCTCACCACGCACTACATGGAAGAGGCCGAGCGCCTGTGCGATGAACTCGTCATCATGGACCAGGGGCGCATCCTCGAACAGGGCACGCCGGCGGCGCTGATCAAAAAACATGCGGAACCGGAGGTGCTCGAGGTGCGCGGCGAGGAACAGCTCGCAAGACACGCGCTCGAATCCGCCGGCGACGGGCGCTTCGAGGTCATCGGCGATACCTACTATTACTACACGCGCGATGCGCGTGCCGTGGTGAAACGCCTCGAGGACCTGCCGGGCCTGACCTTCCTGCACCGGCCGGCGAACCTGGAGGATGTGTTTCTGAAACTCACTGGACGTGAACTAAGGGATTAAAAGAACAGTCGTGAGAATCTATTTTTTAAATATCTGGATTCCCGCTTTCGCGGGAATGACAATCTAACTAAATCCTGACATGACGCTGTTCTATCTTCCACGCTTTCAGGGTGCCGCGCTCGCGGTGTGGCGGCGCAACATGCTGGTATGGCGCAAGCTCATGCTGCCCAGCATCTTCATCAATTTCGGCGAGCCGTTCCTGTACCTGCTCGGCCTCGGTTACGGCCTCGGCCTGTTCATCGGCGAGATGATGAACATGCCCTACCTCACCTTCCTCGCCTCCGGCATCCTCGCCTCCTCGGCCATGAACACCGCCAGTTTCGAGGCCATGTTCTCGGTGTACACGCGCATGATCCCGCAGAAAACCTACGAGGCGATCCTGGCCACGCCGCTCGAGGTGCAGGACATCCTCGCCGGCGAGATGCTGTGGTGCGCCACCAAGTGCGTCATCAGCGGCAGCGCCATCCTGGTGGTCGCGGCGCTGCTGGGCGCGGTGCACAGCTGGCACGCGCTGTGGGTGCCGCCGGTGCTGCTGCTGGTGGGGCTGTGTTTCGCCGGCATGGGGATGGTGATGACCGCGCTGGCGCCGGGCTACGACTTTTTCAACTATTACGTCACGCTGGTGCTGACGCCGATGTTCATCCTCTCCGGCGTGTTCTACCCGGTGACCTCGCTGCCGGCAGTGCTGCAATCCATCGTGCAGCTGCTGCCACTGTCGCACGCCGTGGACCTGATCCGCCCGCTGGTGGCGGGGCTGCCGCTGGCGAACGTGCCGCTGCACGCGGCGGTGCTGGCGGGCTACGGGGCGGCGGGATATTTCATCGCGGTGCACCTGGCGCGCCGGCGCCTGCTGGTGTGAGCCACCGGCCATGCAGCGCAAAATCACCGGTTTTCACCAGGATGAACGCGGCGACTGGGTGGCGGAACTGGAATGCGGCCACGGCCAGCACGTGCGCCATCGCCCGCCCTGGACCAACCGCCCGTGGGTCACGACACCCGCGGGCCGCGCGCGCCATCTGGGCCAGACGCTGCGCTGCAAGCTGTGCGGGGCCGCGGCAGCGCCGGATCC
>JBFMBB010000030.1:0-20351 GCA_040755435.1 Pseudomonadota bacterium
TCCGTCGTCGCATTACGTCACGCCGCGCGAGACCATCATCGGCGCGATCGACCAGATCAAGGCCGAACTGCGCGAGCGCCTGGAGCAGTTACGCAAGGCCGACAAGTTGGTGGAGGCGCAGCGGCTGGAACAGCGCACGCTTTACGACCTGGAGATGATGCGCGAGGTGGGTTACTGCTCCGGCATTGAAAATTACTCGCGCTACCTCTCCGGACGCAAAGCGGGCGAACCGCCGCCGACGCTGATCGACTATCTGCCGAAGAACGCGTTGCTGGTCGTGGACGAGAGCCATGTGACCATTCCCCAGCTCGGTGGCATGTACAAGGGCGACCGCTCGCGCAAGGAGACATTGGTCGAATACGGTTTTCGCCTGCCGTCGGCGCTGGACAACCGGCCGCTGCGCTTCGACGAATTCGAGCGTTTGATGCCGCAGGCGATATTCGTTTCGGCCACGCCCGGCCCATATGAGTTGCAACGCTCGCAGGGCGTGGTGGTGGACCAAGTGGTGCGCCCCACCGGCCTGATCGACCCGGAGGTGGAGGTGCGGCCGGCGACGGCGCAGGTGGACGACCTGCTGTCCGAGGTGCGGGCGCGCGTCGCTGCCGGCGAGCGGGTGCTGGTCACCACCCTGACCAAGCGCATGGCCGAGGACCTGACGGAATATTTCCACGAGCACGAGGTGCGCGTGCGCTACCTGCACTCGGACATCGAGACCATCGAGCGCGCCGAGATCATCCGCGACCTGCGCGCCGGCGTGTTCGACGTGCTGGTCGGCATCAACCTGCTGCGCGAGGGCCTGGACATCCCGGAGGTGTCGCTGGTGGCCATCCTCGACGCCGACAAGGAAGGCTTCCTGCGCTCGACGCGCTCGCTGATCCAGACCATCGGCCGCGCCGCGCGCCATATCAACGGCAAGGCCATTCTCTATGCCGACCGGATGACGGATTCCATGCGCGCCGCCATCGACGAAACCGGGCGCCGCCGGCAGAAGCAGATCGCCTACAACGAGGAACACGGCATCACGCCGAAGAGCATCGTCAAGGCGGTGAAGGAGATCATCGAGGGCGTGACGCCGGCGCACCCGCTCTATGACACCCGCGACTACGGCTCGAAATCCGCGCATGCCGGGCAGGAATTCCTGCGCGCCGCCGAGGAGGAGGCCGAGTACGCCGCCATGGCGCCCCGGGCGCTGGCCAAGCTGATCGACCGGCTGGAAAAGCAGATGTACGCCCATGCGCGCAACCTGGAGTTCGAAAAGGCGGCCGCCATGCGCGACAAGATCCAGGCGATCCGCGCGCGCAAGTTCGGCGTCATCGAGGGCGGGGGCCGGGTGCGGAAATAAGGCAATTATTCATATGATTGTTGGCCACAGAGGTCGCAGAGTACACAGAGATGAAACAGGGCCTGTTTTTACTCTGTGATCTCTGTGCGCTCTGTGGCTGAAGGCTTCCTAACTTGTGGCCGCGCGCCGGTTTGTGCTATTTTCCCGCGCCTTATTGCAGGCGCGTAGCTCAGTGGTAGAGCACCACCTTGACATGGTGGTGGTCGGTGGTTCGATCCCACTCGCGCCTACCATTAATTCGGTCCGGCACTGCCGGTTGTTGTGGAGTTGAACTGAAACCCGTTTACGCGGCCATTCGTAGCGGTCGCCACTGACGAAAGGGTTGCTTATGCCAGTCATCACGCTGCCGGACGGCAGCCGCCGTGAATACCCCAAACCCGTAACGGTCGCCGAAATCGCCGCCAGCATCGGCGCCGGCCTCGCGCGCGCCGCGCTCGCCGGGCGCGTCAACGACAAGTTGGTCGATACCTCGTTCCTGGTGGAGCAGGATGCCACGGTCGCGATCGTCACCGACAAGAGCCCGGAAGGGATCGAGGTGATCCGCCATTCCACGGCGCACCTGCTGGCGCAGGCGGTGAAGGAACTGTTCCCCGAGGCGCAGGTGACCATCGGGCCGGTGATCGAGAACGGCTTCTACTACGACTTCGCCTTCAAGCGCGGCTTCACCGAGGAAGACCTGGCGAAAATCGAGCAGCGCATGCACGAGATCGCCAAACGCGATTATCCCGTGACCCGCACGGTCATGCCGCGCGACGAGGCGGTCAAGTTCTTCCGTGACATGGGCGAGGAATACAAGGCCGAGATCATCGCCAGTATCCCCGCGGGCGAATCGATCTCGCTGTACCGCCAGGGCGAGTTCATCGACCTGTGCCGCGGGCCGCACGTGCCCTCGACCGGCAAGCTGAAGGCCTTCAAGCTCATGAAGGTGGCCGGCGCCTACTGGCGCGGCGATTCGCGCAACGAAATGCTGGCGCGTATCTACGGCACCGCCTGGACCAGCAAGGAGGCGCTCGACGCCTACCTGCACCAGATCGAAGAGGCCGAGAAGCGCGACCATCGCAAGATCGGGCGTCAACTCGACCTGTTTCACCTCCAGGAAGAGGCGCCGGGCATGATTTTCTGGCATGACCGCGGCTGGCGTATCTACACCACGATCGTGGATTACATCCGCCACCTGTTGCGCGATCACGGGTATCAGGAAGTTCACACGCCGCAGCTCGCGGACCGTTCGCTGTGGGAACGTTCCGGCCACTGGGACAAATTCCATGCCGACATGTTCATCACCGAGTCCGAGAAGCGCACCTACGCGGTCAAGCCCATGAACTGCCCGTGCCATATCCAGATCTTCAATCAGGGACTGAAGAGCTATCGCGATCTGCCGTTGCGCATGGCCGAATTCGGCTCCTGTCACCGTAACGAGCAGTCGGGCGCCTTGCATGGCGTCATGCGGGTGCGCGGTTTCGTGCAGGACGATGCGCATATTTTCTGCACCGAGTCGCAGATGCAGCGGGAGATATCCGATTTCATCGACCTCTTGCACCGCGTGTACGCCGATTTCGGCTTCCGTGACATCGTCTACAAGCTTTCGACGCGGCCGGCCAGCCGGCTCGGCTCCGACGAGTCCTGGGACAAGGCCGAGCACGCCCTCGAGCAGGCCCTGAACGCCAAGGGCGTCGCCTGGGACATCCAGCCGGGCGAAGGGTCCTTCTACGGACCTAAGATCGAGTTTTCGCTCCGCGACAGCCTGGGGCGGATGTGGCAATGCGGGACCATCCAGGTGGACTACAACATGCCCGAGCGCCTGGGGGCGACCTATATCGCCGAAAACGGCGCCAAACAGGTCCCGGTCATGCTGCACCGGGCCATTTTGGGCTCGCTGGAGCGCTTTATCGGCATCCTGATCGAGGAGCATGCCGGGGCGCTGCCCCTGTGGCTGGCCCCGGTGCAGGCGGTCATCCTGACCATCACCGACGATCAGCATGAATATGCCCGCCAGCTGGAAAAGCGCCTGGCCGGACAGGGCTGGCGGGTCGAGTCTGACTTGAGAAACGAGAAAATAGGCTTTAAAATTCGCGAACATACCTTGCAGCGCATCCCTTATCTGCTGGTCGTTGGCAAGAAGGAGGCGCAGGAAGGTACCCTAGCCGTGCGCACGCGCAAGGGTGAGGATCTGGGCGGAATGACGCCGGATGCGTTAGACGCCATGCTCACCCGGGAAGCCGCGAGCCGCGGCGTTACTATTTTGGAGGAACAGAAACATCGCGACGGATAAAGAGGTTCGTGTCAACGGGCGCATCAATGCCCCGAAAGTCAGGTTGATCAGCAATGACGGCCAGCAAATTGGCATAGTTCCCATCAGTGACGCGTTGCGCCGGGCCGAAGAGGCCGGTTTCGATCTCGTCGAAATTTCACCCAATGCGGAGCCGCCGGTTTGCCGCATCATGGATTTCGGCAAGTTCCAGTACGAAGAGAGCAAGCGCAAGCACGCGGCCAAACGCAAGCAGAAACAGATTCAGATCAAGGAGGTCAAGTTTCGCCCCGGCACGGATGTCGGCGATTACCAGACCAAGCTGCGCAACCTGATCCGTTTTCTGGAAGAGGGCGACAAGACCAAGATCACCCTGCGTTTCCGCGGACGCGAGCTGGCGCATCAGGAGCTGGGGCTGGAAATGCTCAAGCGCCTGGAAGGCGATCTGAAGGATTACGGCACCGTGGAGCAGTATCCGCGGCTGGAAGGCAAGCAGATGGTCATGGTGCTGAATCCCAAGCCGGGGGCGGCCAAGCCCGTCAAGAGCGAGAAGCCGGCGCCGAAGGCGGCGCCAAAAACCGAAACGAAGACCGAACCCAAAACCAAGACGGCGACCTAGCCGCTGAATTTTTTTTGCAATCGCGACCGAACGGGCCATGCATGTGCCCGCAGGCGCTTACTTCAAGGAGTATCAAACATGCCCAAGCTGAAAACCAATCGCGCCGCGGCCAAGCGATTCAAAAAAACCGCGGGCGGCGGATACAAGCGTTCGCGCTCGCATCTGCGCCACATCCTCACCAAGAAAAGCTCCAAGCGCAAACGTCATCTGCGTGGCACCGTCATGGTGCACGACACCGACGTGAACCGCCTGCGGCAATTGCTGCCGCACAGCTGAGGAGGATAGAACATGCCAAGAGTCAAACGTGGAGTCACGGCCGGCGCGCGCCACAAGAAGGTGCTGGCGCAGGCCAAGGGTTACTACAACGCGCGCCGCAAGGTTTATCGCGCCGCCAAGCAGCAGGTCGCCAAGTCCGGCCAGTACGCCTATCGCGACCGGCGCGTCCGCAAGCGCGAATTCCGCGCCCTGTGGATCGCGCGCATCAACGCCGCCGCGCGCGAGTGCGGTCTTTCGTACAGCCGATTTATGAACGGGCTCAAAAAGGCTACCATCGACATCGATCGCAAGGTCCTGGCCGACATTGCGGTGTTCGACAAGAAATCCTTTTCCGTTCTGGCCGACAAGGCCAAGGCGGCTCTGGCAAGCTGATATCCTGATGGCGGCACGCGCTGCCTCATGATGCGGTACCCGGAAAGGGAAAGGTCAACCGGCCTTTCCCTTTTCTTTTCGGAAATGTGTGTAATATGAATTCTGGCCACAGAGATCACAGAGGGCACAGAGAATTCATGTTTTGCCCTCTGTGTTCTCTGTGCCCTCTGTGGCTGACAATCTAAAAAACGTGACTGAAACCATCGCCACCATTGAAGAGCAGCTCAAGTCGCTGATGCGCGAGGCCGAAACGGCCGTGGCCGCGGCCGGCGACGTCGCCGCGGTCGAGGACATCCGTGTGCGCTATCTCGGCAAGAAGGGCGCGCTCACCGAGCAACTGAAGAATCTCGGCAAGCTGTCGCCGGAGGAGCGCCCGCGCGCCGGCGCCGTGGTCAACCGGGCCAAGGAAGCGCTGCAGGAAAAGCTCGGCGCGCGCAAACAGCAGCTGGAAACCGCGGCACGCGACAGCCAGCTCTCGCGCGAAGTGGTGGACGTGACCTTGCCCGGGCGCGGCCTGCGCCAGGGCGGACCGCATCCGATCACGCGTACGCTCGAGCGCCTCGAAACCCTGTTCGCGCGCATGGGTTTCGCCGTGGCCGAAGGCCCCGAGATCGAGGACGACTATCACAATTTCGAGGCCCTCAACATCCCCGCGAATCACCCGTCGCGGGCGATGCACGATACCTTCTATTTCGACGCGCACCGGCTGCTGCGCACGCACACCTCGCCGGTGCAGATCCGCCACATGGAAAACCACAAGCCGCCGCTGCGGATCATCGCGCCCGGGCGTGTGTACCGCTGCGATTCGGACGTGACGCACACGCCCATGTTCCACCAGATCGAGGGGCTGATGGTGGACGAGGGCGTAAGCTTCGCCGATCTCAAGGGCGTGCTGGGCGATTTCCTGACGCAATTCTTCGAAAAGGAGCTGAAGCTGCGCTTTCGTCCGTCGTACTTTCCGTTCACCGAACCCTCGGCGGAAGCGGATATCAGCTGCGTCATCTGCGGCGCCAAAGGCTGTCGCGTATGCAAGAACACCGGCTGGCTCGAAGTGCTGGGCTGCGGCATGGTGCACCCGGAGGTGTTCCGCCACGTCGGCATCGACAGCGAGCGCTGGACCGGCTTCGCCTTCGGCTTGGGCGTGGAGCGCCTGGCCATGCTGCGCTACGGGGTGAACGATTTGCGGCTGTTCTACGAAAACGATTTGCGTTTCCTGCAGCAGTTCCGCTAACCATGAAGATCAGCGAACAATGGCTGCGTGAATGGGTGTCGCCGAAACTCGACACCAGTGCGCTGGCGCATCAATTGACCATGGCCGGACTGGAAGTCGGCGCCGTCGAACCGGCGGCGCCGAAGCTGGACAAGGTCGTGGTCGGGCGGATCGAGTCGATTGCACCGCATCCCGCCGCCGACAAGCTGCGGCTCTGCCGTGTGGACGTCGGCAGGGGCGCGCTGCTCGACATCGTTTGCGGCGCGGCCAACGCCGCCGCCGGCCTGCGCGTGCCGGCGGCACTGGAAGGCGCGACGCTGCCGAACGGCATGACCATCAAGCGCACGGAAATCCGCGGCGTGGCTTCCTCCGGCATGCTTTGTTCCGCGCAGGAACTGGGCCTGGCCGAATCTTCCGACGGCCTGATGTTGCTGGGCGATGACGCCAAACCGGGAACCGCCCTGACCGATTATCTCGGCCTCGATGACAAGGTGCTGGAAGTGGACCTGACGCCCAATCGCGGCGATTGCCTGAGCGTGGCGGGGATCGCGCGCGAGCTCGCCGCCATCACCGGCGCGAAACTGAAATCGCCGGCCATCAAGCCGGTCAAGCCGAAGCACCGTCAAACCATCACCGTCAAACTCGAAGCGCAGCAGGACTGCCCGCATTACGTCGGGCGCGTACTGACCGGCATCAATGCGACGGCAGCTACGCCGATATGGATGAAGGAAAAACTGCGCCGCTGTGGCCTGCGCAGCATCCACCCGGTGGTGGACGTCACCAACTACGTCATGCTCGAGCTGGGCCAGCCGATGCATGCCTTCGACCTGGCAAAACTCCGGGGCACCATCCGCGTGCGTCATGCGGCCAAAAATGAATCGCTGGTACTGCTCGATGGCAACCGGCTGACCCCGAAGCCGGGCAGCCTGCTGATTGCCGACGACGCGCAGCCGCTGGCGCTGGCCGGCATCATGGGCGGGGTGGACTCGGCCGTGAGCGACGCCACCCGGGATATATTCCTGGAGAGCGCCTGGTTTCGTCCCGAGGCGATCTCGGTGCGGGCGCGCGAGCATGGCCTGCAAACGGACTCGTCCTACCGTTTCGAGCGCGGTGTGGACCCGGCCTTGCAGCGGCTCGCCCTTGAACGCGCGACCGCGCTGATCCTGGACATCGCCGGTGGCAAGCCGGGGCCCGTGGTCGAACAGGCCGTGAAACGCCATCTGCCGCGCGTGGAGCCGGTCAGCCTGCGCCCGGAACGTATCAGCCGCCTGCTTGGCCTGGAGATGCCCGCGAAAGTGGTCGAGAACATTCTGAAACGCCTCGGCATGCCGCTGAAGAAAGCCGGATCGAAATGGACCGTAATGCCGCCGTCGTATCGCTTCGACATCCGGCGCGAAGCCGATCTGATCGAGGAGGTGGCTCGCATACACGGCTACGACCGGCTGCCCAGCCGGCGCCCGCGCCTGGACATGGCCGCCAGCCCGGTGCCGGAAGCGGACGTGGGGGTGGCGCGCCTGCGCGCCGCCCTGATCGACCGTGATTACCAGGAAGTCGTCACCTACAGTTTCGTGGACCCGGGCATGCAGACCCTGATCGATCCGGACCTGAGCCCGGCCAGACTGGCCAACCCCATCAGCGCGGAAATGGCGGTCATGCGCACCTCGCTTTGGCCCGGCCTGTTACAGACCATTCTGTACAACCAGAACCGCCAGCAGACCCGGGTGCGTTGCTTCGAGCTGGGGCGGGTGTTCCTGCCGCAGGGGCAGGGTTTCCACGAGGAGACCATGCTGGCCGGCGCCGTTTGCGGCGAGGCCCTGACGGAGCAGTGGGGCATGCCACGGCGGCCGGTGGATTTCCACGACCTCAAGGCCGATACCGAGGCCCTGTTGGTTCTGGCCGGGATCGGGCAGGGCGCGCGGTTCGAAACCGGGCAGCACCCGGCCTTGCATCCGGGCCAGACCGCCGAGATCCGGATCGAGGGCAAGCGGATCGGGCGGATGGGTGTACTGCATCCGGCGGCTCAGTCGCGGCTGGGACTGGACCGGCCGGTAGTGTTGTTCGAGCTGCAGCTGGCTGCGCTCCGGAATGGAAAAATCCCTATTTTCCGGGAATTTTCCAGATTTCCTTCCATCCGTCGGGATCTTGCTATTCTTGTGGAAGAAAGCGTATCGGCCCAAGCGGTGCTGGATTGCGTTCAAAAAGTGGCCGGAGGATTGCTGGTCAACCTTGAGCTATTTGATGAGTATCGCGGGAAAGGCATTGATTCCGGAAGAAAAAGTTTGGCTTTGGGCTTGACCTTGCAGGACTCTTCGCGCACTCTTAATGAGGACGACGTGGAGGGGGTGATGACGCAGGTCATGACCGCTTTGCAGACCGGGCTGGGAGCCCGGCCGCGTCAGTAAAAGTACCTCTGGCATAAAGAAAAGAAGGTATCGACCTATGGCATTGACCAAAGCAGATCTTGCGGAAAACCTGTTTAACGAGCTGGGTCTGAACAAGCGGGAGGCAAAGGAATTTGTCGAGATATTCTTTGAAAGGATAAGGGGGGCTTTGGCCGAAGGAGAGCAGGTAAAACTGTCCGGTTTCGGCAACTTTTCGCTGCGCCAGAAGAACTCCCGTCCCGGCCGCAACCCCAAGACCGGCGAGGAGATCCCCATCACCGCCCGGCGCGTGGTCACCTTCCGCGCCAGCCACAAACTCAAGGAACGAGTCGAGCAGAACGCCAGTGCGAACCGTGAAAAGTTCAAAGAGCAGGCGGAACTGAATGCTTGACCCCGGCGAGAATCACGAGCTTCCCACGATCCCCGGCAAGCGCTACTTCACCATCGGTGAGGTGAGCGAGCTGTGCGCGGTCAAGCCGCATGTGCTGCGCTATTGGGAGCAGGAGTTCCCCCAGCTGAAGCCGGTCAAGCGCCGCGGCAACCGCCGCTACTATCAGCGCCACGACGTGGTCCTGATCCGGCAGATCCGCAGCCTGCTGTATGTCGAAGGCTTCACCATCAGCGGCGCGCGCAACAAGCTCGAGCTGGACAACCCCGCGCCGCTGGACGTCAACCGTCAACAGGCCATCAAGACGCTCATCAACGAGCTCGAGGATGTCCTGGACATGCTGAAGAAACTCTAATTATTCTTGTTTCAAGCCGATTCTCCGGTATGATGGCGACCGCAACTCCGCGGTACATCATGCTGGATCCTTCCACGCAATCATACAAACGGGGCGTAGCGCAGCCTGGTAGCGCACCACCTTGGGGTGGTGGTGGTCGGAGGTTCAAATCCTCTCGCCCCGACCAATCTGATTTTTCGTTTCCTCTTTCCCTTGCGTTTGGTTTTGTATCGCCTTCGACGATGCCTACTTGTAGGTGGGCGGTTTACAAGTTCCGTCATTCCGGCGAAAGCCGGAATCCAGGTCTTGAATGGTTCGCGCGTTTTTGGCGCGACTCAATATGGTTTTGTATCGCCTTCGGCGACGCCTACTTGTGGGTGGCTGACCCACGGCAGGTTACTTTCTTTGCTCGTGCAAAGAAAGTAACCAAAGAAAGCACGCCCCCGAATGGCGCGACTGCCCCCTCCGCTTCTCGCCCGAATCGGCACGCGCCTCAACTCGCCGGGCGCAAACTACGCGCCTCGGGCTCGAACACGAGGCGCGTGACTACCCCGATTCGGGCTGCGATGCTCGGGCGCGCCATACGGGGTATAAAAAACCGCACCGACTTTAGCTGTTGAGTATAGCGATTATGTGAATAACTAAAATGCTGATCAAAAGAATTAAAGATATTTGGTTTCAGATAGAGCGCAGGCTATTGCCATTCGCTCCACCAGAACATAGTTTTATACAGTGGTGTGAATCAGAGCCTTCGGGTAATGCAACCAATTCTTTTAAAGTGAGCGATAAAGGCCCTGGTAACCCTCCAAACAAACAGCAATTAGATGCTTTCTTTAAAGAAATAGATAACACATTAAATGCCAAAGATAGTGAAGCTGGCTTCATAGACATTTTTGTTGATCGCCATATTGATCATGCATGTTCTTTAGCAGGACATGCACATGCACGTAAAAAAGTGATTCGCAATTTTTCGATAGTGGGACGTGTTTCAAAACCATTGAAATTAGATTCTCTCTATATCTCTAACTTAGATCTAACACATACTCCGAAACAATTAATAATTGAAAATTCAAAGATTGCGACATTAAGGATCACCAATGGTATTCGGGCAGAACTTAATATACGAAATACTTATATTGGAAAACTTATCTTCATGCCTGGTTGCTTAAAACATTGTGATATGCGTGGGGGAGGCATTCGACAAATTGATATCGATCCACCTGGATCCGAGAATCCCTTCACAGGTTCAATTTGGTTCGAAAAGACATGGTTTCCAACAGAAAAAAATATGGTGCAAGGCGCTCAGCCATATCGAAATATGAGGCATCATTTGCGTAGCCTTTCGAATATGCAAATGGCAGATTTATTTCATGCACTGGAACTCAGAACTGAACGCCGGCAAGAAACGTGGACAAATAAAGCAATCAGTTATTTGTATGATTTGTTTTCAGATTTTGGATCATCCATACTTCGCCCGGTACTATGGTTAATCCTATTAGGCGTTTCGGTTTCCTACGTCTTAATAACATCGGATGGCGTTATACCAACTCGTTTACTTGAATCGTCGGCTGTTGGATGGCAAACGACACTACTGGGGGACGATATTTTTGCGCCGATAACCAGGAGTTTTTATCTTTCATTCTGGTCGATTATTCATCCTCTAGGTCTTTTTGGTGGACAGCCAATTCTTGTGGCGAGCACTCCGTGGCTATCAACTATGTTAATTATCGAAGGAATATTTGCCGCTACTTTGATTGCCTTAACGATTTTTGCCATCAGGCGGCGCTTTAAGCTGCAACAGGCTTAAAAAAGATTGAGTAGTAAGCATCTCGACCTCGGATGGCGCGATACTCCCGGTTCCAGCTGCGATGCCCGGGCGCGCCATATGGGGTTTGAAAACCCCACCAGAGTAGGAGTAAACTGTCCATCGTTGATAGTAGCTCTATCGACAGGCGGTCCTAGTCGGACCATATTCAACTTGCAATAGGCCTAGCCGGCCAAAGGTAGGGTAGCTCCCGTGAGTAATGATCTTTCTTCTTCTCTTGAAGCTCTTCGTAGTACAGCCTCTCGCCTTAATACACTTACCAACCAAGCAAATGAATCAGTTCGTCTTGTTGAACAGTTTTTGTCACAGGAATGCAGCATCGGTATTTATGCATTCGTTTTGGTAAGAGAAATATCCCCAGACTTATCTCTGTATCTTGAATACCGAAAGGTAGGTACACGCTTTCGGATTGCCGTTGTTGAAGGCGATCCTATAGGTGAACAAGAAAGAATAACGCCGTGGTCAGACTGTAATCGTGACACAAAGCTTGAAACTATTACTAAACTTCCTGAATTGATTAATACGATTACTCAGAAACTTAATGAAGAAATAGAAAAGGCTGAAAAGGCCACTAATTCTGTCATTAAAAGTCTTAAAATGTTGACCGGGAAGGAGGGCTAATGCCATGCGCTATACAGAATCCTTCCCGGTACCCACATGGGTCCGGTGTGTAATATGCATTATCGCGTGTGTATCTGTGCCGTTGTTGGTCATTGCTGCTTGTCTTGGTGTAGTGCTGAATACTTATCTCGTGATTGCAGTTGGATTATTCGCAACACGGGCAGCTAGCCATGCATTTCGCATTCAAAAACGTCTATTGAGTTAAAATGACCACCAAATGCGCCAGATAATTCTCGACACGGAAACCACCGGCCTCGAACCTTCCGAGGGCCACCGGATCATTGAAATCGGCTGTGTCGAGCTGATCAACCGCCGGCCGAGCAATAATCGCTACCAGCAGTACATCAACCCGGATCGCGAGATCGACGCCGGGGCGATGGAGGTGCACGGCATCACCAACGAGATGCTGACGGAGAAGCCGAAATTTGCCGACATCGCGCAAGCGCTGCTGGATTTCATCGAGGGCGCGGAGCTGATTATCCACAACGCGCCGTTCGACATCGGGTTTCTCAACAGCGAGTTGTCGCGGGTAGCCAACGGCGGCAAGCCGGTGCGCATCGAGGATATCTGCACCGTGGTGGACACCCTGAAGCTGGCGCGCAGCATGCACCCGGGCCAGAAGAACGACCTCGATTCGCTGTGCCGGCGCTACAACGTGGACAATTCGCACCGCTCGCTGCACGGCGCGCTGCTCGACGCCGAAATCCTGGCGGACGTGTATCTCGCCATGACCGGCGGCCAGGCGGCGCTGTTCGAGGACACGCACAGCCACATGAAAGGCGCCACCACCGGCCATGTTCCCGCCGCGCCTTCCGACATCCGCCGTCTTGATCCCAACCGCCCGAAGCTGCCGGTGATTGCCGCGAACGCGGAGGAACTGGCCGCGCACCAGGCCTGGCTGGAGGAGCTGGACAAGAAGAGCGGCGGGAAGTGTTTGTGGAAGAAGCTGGACGTGACAGCATCGTAATTCTTCGGCCTGTCATTCCGGCGAAAGCCGGAATCCAGCTATTTAATTAACTGGATGCCGGCTTTCGCCGGCATGACGACAGTTAGCAGCAGTTATGTAGGTTGGGGTGAGCGTAGCGAACCCCAACACCCCGGTTATGGAATGTTGGGGTTCGGCGCACTGCACCTCACCCCAACCTACATGAAATCCATGTGTGGCTGACAATCTTGTTACCTTGCGCTAATCTGCGCGCCTCATGTCCGCATCCGTCGTTTCCGTTTCCCGCGTCAGCAAGCATTTCGACAGCGTCATCGCCGTCGATGACATCAGCTTCGACGTCGCGGCGCATTCGACCACCGCACTGCTCGGCGGCAACGGTGCCGGCAAGACCACCACGCTGTCCATGCTGCTCGGCCTGCTGTTGCCGACCGCGGGCAGCGTTTCCGTGTTCGGCGTGGACATGCTGCGCCAGCGTTACCGCGTGCTGCCACGCCTGAACTTTTCCTCGCCCTATGTCGATCTGCCGCGCCGGCTCACGGTACGCGAAAACCTCACGGTCTACGCGCGGCTTTACGGGATTATCGACATTCCGGCGCGCATCCAGGCGCTCGCCGAGGAGCTGCAGATCGGACGCTTCCTGAATCGCCCCTACGGGCAGTTGTCGGCGGGGGAGAAGACGCGCGTGGTGCTGGCCAAGGCGCTGCTGAACGAACCGGAACTGATGCTGCTCGACGAGCCGACGGCCTCGCTCGACCCTGACACCGCCGATTACGTGCGCGGCATGCTGGAGGCCTATCGGAAACGCACCGGCACCACCATCCTGCTGGCCTCGCACAACATGTCGGAGGTGGAGCGCCTGTGCGACGACGTCATCATGCTGCGCGCCGGCAAGCTGGTGGACCGCGGCACGCCGGCGCAACTGCTGGCGCGCTACGGCCGGCGCAACATGGAAGAGGTGTTCATCGACATCGCGCGCGAGCGCCGGCTGGAGCTGGCCCTCGACGGTCAGCAGGCGGCAAAACCATGAGCATCATGGCGCGCGAGCACACCGGTTTCGTTCCCTCCCTGCGCCGGATTTACGCGCTGGTGCTGCGCCACACCTATCTGCTGCGCAGCTCCGGGCCGCGCATCCTGGAGCTGGTGTACTGGCCGACGGTGCAGATGATCCTGTGGGGATTCATCACGGTATTCCTGGTGAATCACAGCTCCTGGATCGCACAGGCCTCCGGGGTGTTGCTCTCCGGCGTGCTGCTGTGGGACGTGCTGTTCCGTGGCCAGCTGGGCGTGTCGCTGGTGTTCATGGAGGAGATGTGGTCGCGCAACCTGGGGCATTTGTTCGTGAGCCCGTTGCGGCCGTTCGAGCTGGGTTGCGCGCTACTGACCATGAGTTTGATCCGCACGCTGATAGGCGTCGGCGGCGCAGCGCTGATCGCCATCCCGCTGTTCGATTTTTCCGTTTTCAGCCTGGGCCTGCCGCTGCTGGCGTTTTTCGTCAATCTCATCGTCATGGGCTGGGCCATCGGGCTGCTGGTGTCGGGCATCGTGCTGCGCTACGGTCTCGGGGCCGAGAGCATGGCCTGGATCGCCATTTTCGCGGTGCAGCCCATCAGCGGCGTGTATTACCCGATCGCGACCCTGCCGGAATGGCTGCAATACGTCGCGGCCATCCTGCCGTCAAGCCACGTGTTCGAGGGCATGCGCTCGGTGCTGTTCGACCATGTCTTCCGCCTGGATTTGCTGCTGCATGCGCTGCTGCTCAACGCGCTTTATCTCACTGCGGGATTTGCCGCGTTCCTGGCGTTCTTCAAAGTCGCGCGAGTGCGCGGGCAACTGTTGCACGTCGGTGAGTGATGACATGAGAACGGCGCCGGGGTAGCATTCCCGGGCTTTCATTATTATTACTACGGGGATACACCATGCCTTATTTCGTTTTCCGGATATCGCCCAGCAGGGAGCTGAGCCTCGTCAAGACCTTGGACAAATTCAAGGAAGCAAAAGATCTCTGCCGCGAGTTGCGCGCGTCCGAATCCCCGGACAATCCGAATGGTATCCGCATGGCCTTTGCCGAAACCGAGGTCAAGGCCAAGCAATTGCTCGCTGAAAAGCGCCAGCCCTCCTCGCCGCTGGAGGAATGGGAGGCCTGATTCCGCCGCCGAACGGCTATCGTCTGTTTGATCCTTTCGTGCGTTAATGACTCAAATGACTCACGCACAACTCAAGCAGGCAGGAAGGAGGCAAGCATGAATGGAACACTGACGACAGCCGTATTGGGCGGATTGCTGCTGCTGTTTTCACTCAGCACGCCGTTGTGGGCTCGGACCGACGCTGACGAGGCGCAGCTCGATGCCGTCCGCAAGGACATCGACAAGGACTGGGCGAACGCGAAGCAGGCTGACCGGATCCAGTCGCTGGCCAGTCAATTCAACGTGACCCCGGAAACGGTACAGAGCCTGCGCGCCAGGAAGCAGGGCTGGGGCGAGACCGCCATTGAATTGTCCCTGGCGCAACAGCTCACGCAGACCGACGCCAATACCTACCCGACGATGGCCGCTGCGCTGGATAAAATTGCGACTCTCCGGAGCCAGAAAATGGGCTGGGGAAAAATAGCCAATTACTTTGGTTTCAAGCTCGGCCCCGTTGTCAGCACCGCGCAGCACGTGCGCAACGAGCTGCGCGCGACAGCCGCTCCGGGTACAGGCAAGTCCGTGAATCCCGCCAGTGTTACCAAGGCCGAAAGGGCCGTGCGGCCCGAGCGGGTATCGCGTCCTGAGCGTCCGGCACGCCCGGAACGAGCCGCGCGGGCTCACTGAATCAACTGAAAAGAATTTAAGAATGACAAAGGGCCCTTATGGGCCCTTTGTCATTGGATCAGGAGCCCGGGCTCCAGCCACCGCCGAGCGCCTTGAACAGATCGGCGACGGCGGAGCGCTGGGCGCGCAGGGCGTCGCTGCGGTTGAGTTCGGCGGCCAGCAGGTTGCGTTCGGCGTCGAGCACGTCGAGCTGGCTGGCGACACCGCTCTCGTAGCGCAGCTTGGCCAAACGCAGTGCCTCGCGCAGGGTTGCTGCACGCCGGTTCTCGGCGTCGAATTGTTCCCGCGTCTTCGACTGCGCCACGATGGCATTGCGCACGTCACGGAAAGCGTTCTGTATTGCCCCCAGGTATTGTGCCAGCGTTTGACGCTGACGCGCGTTTGCTGCGTCCACCTGGGAGCCGACGCGCTTGTAATTCCAGATCGGTTGGGTAAGCGTCGCCGCCGCCTGCCAGGTGCCGGCGGGTCCGGTGAAGAGTTCACTCATGGCCACGCTCTCGCCGCCGAAAAAGCCGGTGATCGAGACCGACGGGAAATAGGCCGCGCGCGCGGCGCCGATGCGCGCGTTGGCGGCGATCAGGCGTTGTTCGGCCTCGACTAGATCAGGGCGACGCAATAACAGCTCCGAAGGCAGGTCCGCGGGCACCACGAGCGCTTGTTGTCCGGCCGGCTCGTCCGTCACCGATTTTTCCACCACCGTGTCCGCGTAGATGGCGCGGGGACTGCGGCCGAGCAGGACCGCGAGCGCGTTTTCCTGCTGGGTGCGTCGCTGTTCGAGCACGGGCAATTGCGCGCGCGCCGCCAGTTCCTCGGCCTCGAGCTGGCGGTATTCAAATTCGGAAATAACGCCGGCGTCGAAGCGTTTCTTCTGCAACGCCAGCGATTCGGCGCGCGAGGTTACCGAGCGTTGCGTGGCGGCCACCTGCTCATCGAGCGAGCGCAGCGAATAGTAGGCCCGTACCACGTCCGCGACCAGAGTGATCCGCACCGTCTCGCGCGCGGCCTCGGTGGCAAGCAGTTCGGCGCGTGCGGCCTTGGTGGCGTTGCGCAGGCGGCCCCACAGGTCGAGCTCATAAGAAACGTCCAGGGTTCCGCGGTAGCTGTCGGTGGTCCGCTGCACGCCCGTCGGCAACGGTGTGCCGCTGCGCAGCGATGACTGCGTGCGCTGACGACCGTACACGGCATCCACGGCCGGGAATTGATCGGAGCGCGTTTCGCCGAGAATCGCGCGCGCCTCGTCGACGCGCGCGACCGCGAGCGCGAGATTGGCGTTATGCCCCAGCGCCTCGTCGACCATGCGATCCAGTTGCGTGTCGCCGTAGATTTTCCACCACTGCGCGCCGAGCGTGGCCGCGCTCTGGCCATCCGGTGCTTTCCAGTCCGCAGGCAACTCGATCGCCGGACGCTGATATGTAGGCGCGAGATTGATGCAACCGCCGAGCGCCAGGGTCATGACGAAGACGGTGGCATGCGGGCTAAACCTGGGCATCGCCTTCCTCCTTCATGCGTGGTGCCACGTGCGGCTGTTGAATCATTTTGCGTTCCAGCTCCTTGTGGCGCTCGATCTCGTGCCGGATGTCCCTGGTCGAGCGCTTTTCGACCAGGTGCCGGTCGGTCATGAGCTTGAAGAACATGGGCACGAAGAAGATGGCGAGAAAGGTCGCCGCCATCATGCCGCCCATGACGCCGGTGCCGACCGATTGGCGCGCGCCAGCGCCGGCGCCGCTGGACAGCGCCAACGGCATGACGCCGAGAATGAACGCGAGCGAGGTCATGAGGATGGGGCGGAAGCGCAGCCGTGCCGCCTCGAGCGCGGCGGCCGAGGCCGACAGGCCCTCGTGATATTTGATCAGCGCGTACTCGACGATCAGGATCGCGTTCTTGGCGGCGAGGCCGAGCAGGGTGACCAGGCCGATCTGGAAATAGACGTCGTTGGTGAAACCGCGCAGCCACACCGCGGCGAGCGCGCCGAAGGTGCCGAAGGGCAGGGCCATGAGCACGGTGAAGGGCAGCGACCACTTGCTGTATTGCGCCGCCAGGATCAGGAACACCATGATCACCGCCAGCCCGAGCGCGAGCCCGGAGGTGCCGCCGGATTTCTTTTCCTGGTACGAGGCGCCGCCCCAGTCGTAGCTGAACTCGGGCGGCAGCACCTCGGCGGCGATGCGTTCCGCGGCCGCGATCGCCTGGCCCGAGGACACGCCGGGGGCGCCCTGGCCGAACAGCTTCACCGCCGGCAGGTTGTTGAAACGGTCGAGCGCGTCCGGCCCGGCGGAATAGCGCGCGGAGGAAAGCGCGCTCAGCGGCACCATCTCGCCCTTGTCGGAGCGCACGTAGATGTCGCCGATGGCACCGGGGTCCTTGCGGTACACCGGGTCGGCCGACATCAGCACCTGCCAGGTGCGTCCGTACTTGTTGAAGTCGTTGACGTAATAGTTGCCGAGCGTGGCCGCGAGCGCGCCGTACAGTTCGTCGAGCGGCACGCCCAGGGCCTTGGCCTTCTCGCGGTCCACGTCCACGTACAGCTGCGGCACGTTGGGACGCCACAGGGTCTGCACGCCGCCCAGCATCGGGTCGCTGTTGGCCTTTTGCAGGAATTGCCCCATGACCTCGGCCATGCGCGTCGCGCCGCCCTCGCCGCGATTCTGCAGGTACAGCTCGAAGCCGCCGGCGGTGCCGAGGCCGAAGATCGGCGGCGGTCCGAAGGCCAGCACCAGGCCTTCCTTGATATGCGCGGTTTTCATGAACAGCTCGCCGACGAGTTGTTGCGTGCCGACGTCGCGCTCGTCCCAGTGCTTCTGGGTGACGAAAATGGTGGCGGCGTTGTTGCGGAAATAGCCGCCGAGGAAATCGAAGCCGGTGAAGGCCACGGCGTCCTGGTTGGCCGGGTTGGACTTGATGATGTCGATCACCTCGCTCACCACCTTGTCGGTGCGCTCGAGCGAGGCGCCGTCGGGCAGGATCACCGCGGCGATGTAGTAGCCCTGGTCCTCGTCCGGTACCAGGCTGCCGGGAACGAGGCGCCACAGCCCGGCGGCCACCACGACCATGACCAGGAACAGGCCCAGGCCGATGCTGCCGCGGCGGATCATCCAGGCGGCGCCGTCGGTGTAATGGCCGGTGACGCGATGGAACCAGTCGTTGAACCAGGTGAAGAAGCGCCCGGCGTGCTTGTGCTCGTGTTTCAGTATCCACACGCACAGTGACGGCGTCAGCGTCAGCGCCACGAAGCCGGAGATCACGACCGCGATGGCGATGGTGACCGCGAACTGGCGGTACAGCTCGCCGGTGAGGCCGCCGAGGAAGGCGATCGGCACGAACACCGCGGTCAGCACCAGCACGATCGCCACCACCGGCCCGGAGATCTCGTGCATGGCCTTGACGGCGGCATCGCGCACCGAGGCGCCTTCCTCGTGCATGATGCGCTCGATGTTCTCCAGCACCACGATGGCGTCGTCCACCACGATGCCGATGGACAGCACCATGCCGAACAGCGTCAGCGTGTTGATCGAGTAGCCGAGCACGTGCAGGCCGGCGAAGGCGCCGATCAGCGACACCGGCACGGCCGCGAACGGGATCAGCGTGGCGCGCCAGTTCTGCAGGAACAGGAACACCACCAGGAACACCAGCAGCATGGCCTCGGCCAGGGTCTTGACCACCTCGCGGATGGACACCTTCACGAAGCGCGTGGTGTCGTACACCACCGAGTGCTCGACGCCGTCCGGGAAGCGCTGCGCCAGCTCCGCGATGGTCGCGTTCACCTCGTCGGCCACCTCGAGCGCGTTCGCACCCGGTTGCAGGAAGATGCCGACCAGCGTCGCCTGCTTGCCGTTGACGCGGCCGATGAAGTCGTAGTCCTTGGAGCCGAGCTCGATGCGGGCCACGTCCCTGAGGCGCAGCGTCGAGCCGTCGGGATTGGCGCGCACGATGATGTTCTCGAACTCGCGCACCTCGCTCAGCCGGCCCTTGGTGGTGATGGTGTAAACCAGTTCCTGCGGGCCGCCGGTCGGCGTCTGGCCGATCTTGCCGGCGGCGAACTGCGCGTTCTGTTCGTTGAGCGCGCGGATCAGGTCGGTCGGCGTCAACCGCAGCTGCGTCAGGCGATCGGGCTTGATCCACACGCGCATGGCGTAGTCCTTGGCGCCGAAGATCTGCACGTTGGTGGTGCCGGGCACGCGCTTGAGCGCGTCCAGCACGTTGAGCGTGATGTAGTTGCTGATGTAGAGGTTGTCGTAGCGCCCGTCGGGCGAGTAGAAGGCGAGCACCTGCAGGAACGAGGACGAGCCTTTCTCGACCGTCACGCCCTGGCGCCGCACCTCTTCCGGCAGGCGCGGCTCGGCCTGCTTGACGCGGTTGTTGACGTTGAGCGCGGCCTGGTCCACGTCGGTGCCGATGTCGAAGGTGACCTGGATCTCGACGACGCCGTTGGAGCCGGAGTTCGAGCTCATGTAGATCATGTGCTCGACGCCGTTTATCTGGTTCTCCAGCGGCGCCGCCACGGTCTGCTCGATCACTTCGGCGGAGGCGCCCGGGTACACGGCCCGCACCGTGACCACCGGCGGGGCGATCTCGGGATATTGCGCGATCGGCAGGATGCGCATGGCCGCGAGGCCGGCGATGACGATGAAGATCGACAGCACGGCCGCGAGGATGGGGCGGTCGATGAAGAAACGCGAGAACATGGCGATGTCGTCGGTGCCTGCTTATTTGGCGGCCGCCTTGGGGGCGGCTTCGGGCTTGGGTGCGTTCGGATCGGCCACGCGCACCGGCGCGCCGGGACCGATCTTCATGACGCCGTCCACGATCACCTTGTCCCCGGCATTGAGCCCGGCCGTGACGATCCAGTCGTCGTTCTGCCAGTCGCCCAGCTGCACCGGGCGCGCCTCGGCCTTGCCCTCGGCGGTGACGACATAGACGAACTTGCCCTGCGGGCCTTCCAGCACCGCGCGCTGCGGCACCAGGACGGCGTTGGGGCGCTG
>JBFMBB010000031.1:0-20299 GCA_040755435.1 Pseudomonadota bacterium
AAGAATTGATTCCGTATGTTCACGTTCAGAATGTGGGACAAAAACAACACGCTTTTGATCTTCACGCTCAACAAGCTCTTTGACCCAAATATCTTCCGTTGGGCGCAGCCACCGTTCGTTACAGATATCCAAAATGAAGGGTAATTGTTTCCTCAGTAAATTGTGGTTTCGCTCTTTCAAGTACAAAGAAGCTGTTTCTTCGATAAGAGACGCTGCATGATATACGGCGATGTGTCGCGCACGTGATAAGCGAAGTAGGGGGCTTTGGACTAGCTCATCAAAGCTTGTCCCGTGAAAAGCAGATCTATCGAAGATAACTCGCGGTTTACTCATAACGGATGACATATATCACTCATAATCGGTGCACAGCTAGATGGGCGATGAGAAGCTTGTTATACCCCGTAGCGCGCGCCGAGTACCGCAGCCCCACCGGGGGTATTCAAGCGAGCCCCTGTTCGAGTCGAGCCGCGTTGTATGCGGCCGACGAGTTGGCGAGCGCCCGGTGGGGCGAGGAACGGAGGAAGGGGTCGCGCGCTCCGGGGTGTGTTTCTTTTGGTTACTTTTCTTTGCACAAGCAAAGAAAAGTAACCTGCCGTGGGTCAGCCACCCACAAGTAAATACGCGGGCGAAGCCCGCTCGACCAAAAAAATGTCGATCGGCGGGTTACGGCAAAAACCGCCTAACCCGCCCTACATGTAATATTCTGGATTCCGGCTTCCGCCGGAATGACGGCTAAAGGTGGGTATGACCTAAAGCAGAAACCAACGCCCTCAGCGCCTGCCCCCGATGGCTCAATCTGTTTTTCACTTCCGGCGGCAGTTCGGCCGAGGAGCAGTTGTGCGTCGGCACGAAGAAAATCGGATCGTAACCGAAACCGTTCGCGCCACGTGGCTCCAATAAAATTCTTCCTTCCCAGCTGCCCTGGCAGATTACCGGCGTGGGATCGAATTCGTGGCGCAGGTACACCAGCAGGCACTGGAAGCGCGCGGTGCGTTCGGCTTCCGGGATGCCGGCGAGATCGTCGAGCAGTTTGCGCAGGTTCTGTTCGTCGCTGGCGCCCTTGCCGGCGTAGCGCGCCGAATAAATCCCGGGCGCGCCGTTGAGATAATCCACTTCGATGCCGGAGTCGTCGGCGATGGCGGGCAGGTTGGTGTGGCGCGCGGCGTTGCGCGCCTTGAGCAGGGCGTTCTCCACGAAGGTCAGGCCGGTTTCCTCGGCCTCGACCACCTTGAAATCGGATTGCGGCACCACGGTCAGGTGCAGGCCGGCGAGCATCTGGTTGATCTCGCGCACCTTGCCGGGGTTGTTGCTGGCCAAGACGACTTGTTTTGTCATATGAATTTTGGAACGCAGAAATTACTTCTGTAGGTTGGGGTAAGGCGCGAGGCGCCGAACCCCAACATTCATCGACCGTGTGTTGGGCTTGCGGAGTCCATCCCTGGACTCCGCCCTTGCGGGCCAGCCTGCGGCTGGCTCAAAATCGCTCCCGGCGATTTTGTCGCTTCGCTCACCCCAACCTACACATGAAATATTAAATCCCGAGCGCTTTTTTCTGTTGCGCGATCAGCTCGCGGATGCCGGCCTGCGCCAGTTTGGTCATGGCCAGCATTTCGTCGAGCGTGAAAGTCTTGCTCTCGGCGGTGCCCTGGATTTCGATGAACCCGCCGCTGTCGTCCATGACGAAATTCATGTCGGTGCCGGCGTTGGAATCCTCGGCGTAGTCGAGATCGAGCACCGCCTCGCCGCCGAAGATGCCGGTGGACACGGAGGCGACGAGGTGACGCAGCGGATCGCCGGTGATCAACCCTTTCTTGCGCACGTAGCTGATGGCGTCCACCAGCGCGACACAACCACCAGTGATCGAAGCGGTGCGGGTGCCACCGTCGGCCTGGATCACGTCGCAGTCGATGGTGAAGCTGCGTTCGCCCAGCTGTTTCAGGTCCACCGCCGCGCGCAGCGCGCGCCCGATCAGGCGCTGGATTTCCATGGTGCGCCCGCCCTGCTTGCCCTGCGCCGCCTCGCGCGCCATGCGGCTGCCGGTGGAACGCGGCAGCATGCCGTATTCGGCCGTGACCCAGCCCTGGCCCTTGCCCTTGAGGAAATTCGGCACCTTCTCCTCGACGCTCGCAGTGCACAGCACGCGCGTCTCGCCGAACTCGATCAGCACCGAGCCTTCGGCGTGTTTCGTATAGTTGCGGGTGATACGGATGTCGCGTAACTGCTCGGGTTTACGTCCGCTGGGTCGCATCGGTCAGCCTGTTTCCGGGGGATGGAACGAGGCGCGAAGTTTAGCAGGTCAGCCTTTGGCTTCGTACTTCTTCAGAAAATCCTCGATCTCCTGGATGCGGTCTTGCAGCGGTTTGTCGCGCTCACCCTTGGCTTCCGCGGCAGCGGGCGCCGGTTGGCGCATCGGGACCGGCCGCTTGGCGACTTGCGGCAGGTGATGCCGTGCCTCCTGGCGCAGCTTGGCCTCGTCGATCTGCGCCGCGCCGTTGCCCTGCAACGGCGCGCTCTTGCTCACGGCGTCCTCCCAGCGCAGGCACACGGCGCTGACGTTGTCGCAGCCGTGCTTCATCTTGCGCACCGCGGCGAACAGCATGTTCTCCAGCGCCTCGTCCAGCGCCGCTCCCTTAAGCTGCTGCGCGATCTCTTCCGGCGCGAACGCCTCCCACAGGCCGTCGGTGCAGGCGAGCAGCATGTCGCCGGGTTGCAGCAGGGTTTCCTCGCCCACGCTGATGGTGGGCTTGACCCCGCCGCCGAGGCAGTTGAGCAGGTGGCTCTTGTTCGGGTGCTCCAGCATTTCCTGCTCCGTGAGCAGGCCGTCCTGGTGCATTTCCTCGATGGCGGTGTGGTCCTGGGTGCGCAGCAGCACGTGGTTCTGGCGGATCAGGTAAAGCCGGCTGTCGCCCACGTGCGCCCAGTAGGCGTAGCCGTTCTGCACCAGGCAGGCGACGCAGGTGGTGCGCGGCTCGATCGGTGGTTGGCTTGCCTGGCCGCGCGCGATGATGGCGTGGTGCGCCTGCAGGATGCCGAGCGCGAGGAAGGCCGACGGCCGCTGGATCACCGGCTGGCGCAACGACTCGAAGCTGTGCTGCAGCGTCTGCACCAGGACTTCCGCCGCCACCTCGCCGCCGCGGTGCCCGCCGAGACCGTCGGCCACCACCATGAGCACGGCGTTGTCGCGCTCGGCGTAGCCGACGCGGTCTTCGTTGTGCGGGCGCGCCCCGCGCAGGCTGTATTGGGTGATCTGGTATTTCATGCGCGCGCCGTCGTCACCAGGGCAGTTTCTGCTTCAGCCGTTCTATCAGCGGTTCCGGCTCCGGCGGGGCGGACGGCGCCTTGTCGAGGGCCGCCAGCAGCGCGTCCACGTTCTGCGGACGCGACAGCTGGTCCATCTGCAGGCACCAGTCGATGGCCTCGAGCAGCTCGCGCGAGTAATAGGCGGCGAACTGGCGCACTGCCGGCTTGTAGCTGTCCTTCTCGGCGCGCTTGGTGGCCGGCGGCGGGGCCTTGCCGCACAGGCAGGCCCACATGGTGGCGCCCACGGCGTACAGATCGGTCCACGGGCCGATGTGCCCGCGCGTGTGCTGCTCGATGGGAGCGAAGCCGCGCGTCAGCGTGTGCGGCAGCGCGCGCCGCTGGTTGACGAAGGACGACTGCGCGGCGCCGAAGTCGAGCAGCAGCGGCGATCCGCCCGGGCGCAGGTACACGTTGGCCGGCTTGATATCGAGATGCAGCATCTTGTGGTTGTGCAATTCACGCAGGCCCTGGAGCAGCTGGGGGAATACCGTGCGGATGAATTTTTCCGTCATGCGGCCGTTGTGGCGCTTGATGTAGAAGCGCAGGTCCTTGCCGTCCTCGTAGGTCATCACCATGTACACGGTGTTGTTCTCGCGGAAGAAGTCCAGCACGCGCACGATGTTGGGGTGGTTGATCTTCGACAGCGCCATGGCCTCGTCGAGGAAGCGCTTCATGCCGGTGTTGAAGGTGCTGGCGGTGGTGTGCGACAGGGTTTCGACGGACTCGCCGTCCACGCGCGCCGCCTGCTTGTCCGGCAGGTATTCCTTGATCACCACCCACTGGCCGTTCTGGCCGTTACGCGCCAGGTAGACGATGCTGAAGCCACCGCCGCCGATGGTCTTGGCGATGCTGTATTGATGCAGCTGGTAGCCCTCGGGCAGGGCATTCTCGATCTTCATGACGTCCGGTTCGTTCCTGGCCGGCGGGCGGGCCCCGCGCGCGGCGTTTCCATCTCTATAGAGTATATATGCCCGGATTCAACCGGCGGGGGCCCGGTTTCGCCGTTCATTGAATAGGGTTACCATCCGTGCGCCCATGAAAGCCGGAAAATCCCCGTCCCCGACCGCCAGCATGACCGCCTTCGCCCGGCACGAGGCGGGCACGCCCTGGGGCGCGCTCACCTGGGAGCTGCGCTCGGTCAATCACCGCTATCTGGACATCGCCCTGCGCCTGCCGGAGGAGCTGCGCGCGCTGGAGCCGCGGGTGCGCGAGCTGATCGGCGCGCGGCTGTCCCGTGGCAAGGTCGACGGCACCCTGCGCTTCCAGCCGGGCGAGGCCGCGGCCGGCGCGATCGAGGTGAATCCGGAACAGGTGCAGCGCCTGCTGGCGGCGTCTGACGAGCTGCGCAGCCACGCACCGGACGTCGCGGCGCTGCGCGCCATCGACGTGTTGCGCTGGCCGGGTGTGATCAAGGCGGCGGCGCTGGACGTCGAAAGCCTGGGCGCGGCGGCCCTCGAATCGCTGACGGCCACGCTCGCGGAACTGACGGCCACGCGCCACCGCGAAGGCGCGCGCCTGCAGGAGTTCATGCTGGCGCGCCTGCAATCCATGGAGGAGCAGGTGGCGAAGGCGAAGCAACTCTACCCCGAGGCCGCGCGCCTGTTCCGCGAGCGGCTGGTGGCGCGCCTGAACGAGATCAAACAGCAGCTGGACCCCTCGCGCCTGGAGCAGGAGATCCTCCTGTTCGCGCAGCGCGCCGACGTGGCCGAAGAGATCGACCGGCTCACGGCGCACATCGCCGAGATCCGGCGCGTGTTCACCCAGCCCGGCCCCGCCGGCCGGCGCCTCGACTTCCTGATGCAGGAACTCAACCGCGAGGCCAACACCCTGTCGTCCAAATCCACCGACACGCGCCTGACCAACGTCGCGGTCGAACTCAAGGTGCTGATCGAGCAGATGCGCGAGCAGGTGCAGAACATAGAATAGTTTCGAGTTTAGTGTTTCGGGTTTCGAGTTAAACCCGAAACGCGAAACCCGAAACGCGAAACTTGCATGACAGGCAAACTTTTCATTTTTTCCGCCGCCTCCGGCACCGGCAAGACCAGCCTCGCCAAGGCGCTGGTGGAGCAGATGCCGGACGTGGCGTTCTCGGTGTCGCACACCACGCGCGCGCCGCGGCCGGGCGAGCAGCACGGCGTGCATTACTATTTCGTCAACCAGGCGCAGTTCGACGAAATGGTGGCGGCCGGCCGGTTCCTGGAGCACGCCACGGTATTCGGCAATTCCTACGGCACCTCGCGCGCCGTGGTCGAGAACCTGATGCGCCAGGGCAAGCACGTCATCCTCGACATCGACTGGCAGGGCGCGCGCGCCATCAAGGAGAAGATGCCGGAGGCGGTCAGCATCTTCATCCTGCCGCCGTCGCGCGCGGCGCTGGAGCAGCGCCTGACCGGCCGCGGCCAGGACAGCCGCGAGGTGATCGAAAAACGCATGCGCGCGGCGGTGTCGGAGATGAGCCACTATAAGGAATTCGACCAGCTGGTCGTGAACGACGATTTCAACGCCGCCCTGGCCGACCTGAAGGCCATCATCCGCGGGGACAGCAGCCCCCGGCCGGCGCAGGTGGACATCGGGGAGCTGCTGGCGGAGGCCTGAGCCCCGGTTTGGGTGGAAAAACCCGCCCCGTATCAGTAAGATGCAATACAGCGCTTATCCCTGACCCGCCCCGCCGGCTGACAGCCGCCGGGACGCGTGCTTTAGTTTAAGTGTTGACCCCCGCGGCAAAACCGCGTTTTCATGTTCAAGATTGAGGTACAGGTATGGCTCGTATCACGGTAGAAGATTGTCTGGACAACGTCGATAACCGCTTTCAGCTCGTGCTGGTGGCCACGCGCCGCGCGCGCCAGCTGATCAACGGCGCGGACGCCCACGTGCCGCGGGAGAACGACAAGCCGACGGTGCTCGCGTTGCGCGAGATCGCCGACGGTTACGTGACCAACGCCATCCTGGACGAGGAAGTGGCGCCGCCAGCCGTACTTGAGACCGATGAAAACACAGCCGACCAACCCCAAACAGGCGGGCTCGACGCCAGCCCGGCCGCCGGCAAAGAGGGCGGAACCGAGATCTGAGCCGGCGCCCGGCAAAACCGGGGAGCGGTTCCAGATCGCCGACCTGTGCGAGCTACTCGAATCCTATCTCGAGCCGCGGGACGTTGCTGACGTTTATTCGGCCTACCTGTTCGGCGCCGAGGCCCATGAGGGCCAGCGCCGCGTAAGCGGCGAACCTTACATCTACCACCCGATCGAGGTTGCGCGCATCCTGGCGGAGAAGCACCTCGACGCCAGGAGCATCACCGCCGCCATCCTGCACGACGTCATCGAGGACACGCCCACGGCGAAGGAAAAGATCGCCGAGCAGTTCGGCGCGGACGTGGCCGCGCTGGTGGACGGCGTTTCCAAGATCACCCGCATCGAGTTCCAGTCGCAGGAAGAGGCGCAGGCCGAGAATTTCCGCAAGATGCTGCTCGCCATGGCGAGCGACATCCGCGTCATCCTGATCAAGCTCGCCGACCGCCTGCACAACATGCGCACCATCGCCGCGCTCAAGCCCGAGCGCCGGCGCGCCATCGCGCGCGAGACGCTCGACATCTACGCCCCCATCGCCAACCGCCTCGGCGTGCGCCAGTGGGCGGCGGAGCTGAGCAATCTCGGGTTCGCCGCGCTGTACCCGATGCGCTACCGCATCATCGACGAGGCGGTGCGCAAGCGCCACGGCAACCGCAAGGCCATCGTCGAGAAAATCCGCTCCGCCATCGTCGCCCAGCTGGAGCGCGAGGGACTGCAGGCGGAGGTGAGCGGGCGCGAGAAGAGCCTGTACGGCGTGTACCGCAAGATGCAGCAGAAGCACCTGTCGTTCGACCAGGTGTACGACATCTACGGCTTCCGCGTGATCGTGGACAGGGCCGACACCTGCTACCGCGCGCTGGGCGTGATCCACAACCTGTACAAGCCCATCCCCGGCCGCTTCAAGGACTACATCGCCATCCCCAAGGCCAACGGTTACCAGTCGCTGCACACCGTGGTGTTCGGCCCGTTCGGGGTGTCGCTCGAGGTGCAGATCCGCACGCACGACATGGACCGCGTGGCCGAGGCCGGCGTGGCCTCGCACTGGCTGTACAAGAGCGGCGACAGCGTCGCCGATCCGACCCAGCAGCGCGCGCTGCAATGGCTCAAGGACCTGCTCGACACCCAGCAGAAGGCCGGCAACCCGAGCGAGTTCCTGGAACACCTCAAGGTGGACCTGTTCCCGGACGAGGTCTACGTGTTCACCCCCAACGGCGAGATCAAGAAGCTGCCGCGCGACGCCACCGTCATCGACTTCGCCTACGACGTGCACACCGACGTCGGCAACCGCTGCGTCGGCGCCAAGATCAACCACCAACTGGTGCCGTTGCGCACCACGCTGCGCAACGGCGACCACGTCGAGATCATCACCGCGGAATGGGGCCGCCCCAGCCCGTCCTGGCTCACCTATGTCGTCACCAGCAAGGCGCGCGCGCATATCCGCAATTTCCTCAAGAACCAGAAAGTCGACGAATCGGCCAAGCTCGGCGAGCGCCTGCTGACCACGGCGCTCGAGGACATCGGCGCCGACCTGCAGAAAATCCCCGCGGATGGACGCCAGGCCCTGCTCAAGACGCTGAAGCTGAAAAGCTGGAACGAACTCATGGGCGAAATCGGCCTCGGCAACCGCCTGGCCTCGGTGGTGGCGCGCCAGCTGGTGCCAACGACCGAGACGGAAGAGGACCGCAGCCGTTTCCTGCGGCTGTTCCGGCGCACGCCGAAGTCGAAGGAACCGGTGCTGGCGATTCACGGGACCGAGGGCGTGGTGGTCACCTACGCGCGCTGCTGTCGTCCCATCCCGGGCGATCCCATTCTCGGCTTCCTCACCGCCGGGCGCGGCATCGTGGTGCACACCGAGGACTGCCCGAACGTGGTGCGCTACCGCAAGCACCCGGAACAGTGGATCGACGTGCAGTGGGAGAAGGACATCAAGGGCGTGTACCCGGTGTACATCCGGGTCGACGCGAAGAACCAGCGCGGCGTGCTGGCCTCGGTGGCCGCGGCCATCGCCGAGGAGGAGGCAAACATCGACACCGTCACCTTCGACGACCGCGACAGCCAGTACACCTCCATGAACTTCACCGTCGAGGTGCGCGACCGCGTGCACCTGGCGCAGATCATGCGCCGCATCCGCGCGCTGGAGTCGGTGGTGAGGATTAACAGGAAGAAAGGATAGTTTCAGGTCTCATGTTTCAGGTTTCAGGTTCACATCTGAAACTTGAAACCTGAAACTTGAAACCGCTATTGAGGCCATAATGAAAAGAGAAGTGATCTCTTCCAACAAAGCCCCCGCCGCCATCGGCCCCTATTCGCAGGCAATCAAGGTTGGTGACACCGTTTACCTTGCCGGCCAGATACCGCTGGTGCCGGAGACCATGACGCTGGTGGATGGCGACATGCGTGCCCAGATCGCGCGCGTGTTCGAGAACCTGTCTGCGGTGGCGAAGGCGTCCGGCGGCAGCCTGCAGGACGTGGTGAAACTCAATGTCTATCTCACCGACCTCGGGCACTTCCCGCTGGTGAACGAGGTCATGGTGCAGTATTTCCGCGAACCCTATCCGGCGCGCGCCGCCATCGGCGTCGCCGCCCTGCCCAAGGGCGCGGCGGTGGAGATGGACGCGGTCATGGTGCTCGGATCTGCTCGCGCACCGAAAAAGGCGAAGAAAAAAACAAAACGTAACCGCAGATAACAGGCCGCTCCTGCGCGTCCCGCGCTCGCGATATTCGCATGTTCCCGTGCCGCACGGATGCATGCGTATTGCGGATTGAAGCTGAAACTGTTTTTATTTCCATCTGCGTCAATCGGCGCTCATCTGCGGTTTCAAAATTCATATGGACATCGCCTCGCTGCCGGTAACGACCCTCAAGGGTGTCGGGCCCAAGCTCGCGGACAAGCTCAAGCGGCTCGGCCTGCAGACCGTGCAGGACGTGCTGTTCCATCTCCCGCTGCGTTACCAGGACCGCACCCGGCTGCTGCGCATCGGCGGCCTGCGGCCGGGCATGGAGGCGGCGGTGGAGGGCGAGATCGAGCTCGCGGACGTGGTGTTTCGCGGCCGGCGCAGCCTGATCTGCCGCGTCAGCGACGGCTCCGGGCATCTGCACCTGCGGTTTTTCTACTTCAACGCGGCGCAACAGGCGAACCTCGCGCGCGGGCGGCGCCTGCGGCTGTTCGGCGAGGTGCGCTTCGGCCCGGTCGGGCTGGAAATGATCCATCCCGAGTACGAATTCATCGACGGCGCGCAGGCGCCGCCGGCCGAGCTGAACCTGACGCCGGTGTACCCGACGACCACGGGCGTGCACCAGCTGAGCCTGCGCAAGCTGGCGCGCCAGGCGCTGGAAAAGCATCTCGACAAAATCCACGAATGGCTGCCGCCCACGGTGTTGCAGGAGCTGCAACTGCCGACGCTCACCGAGGCCCTGGCGCTGGTGCACCAGCCGCCGCCGCACACGCCGGTGGAACTGCTGGCGGAGGGCAAACATCCCGCGGTGCTGCGGCTGTCGTTCGAGGAACTGCTGGCGCATCACCTGAGCCTGCGGCGCCTGCGCGCGCGGGTGCAGACGGAACAGGCGCCACCGGTCACGGGCACGGGCGAACTGACGCAGCGCCTGCAGGCGCGCCTGCCGTTCCGGCTGACCGGCGCGCAGCAGCGCGTACTCGGAGAGATTATGCGGGACTTGCAGCAAAGCCACCCCATGCAGCGCCTGGTGCAGGGCGACGTCGGTTCGGGCAAGACCATCGTCGCCGCCTGCGCCGGCCTCGGCGTCATCGAAAGCGGTCTGCAAGTGGCGGTCATGGCGCCGACCGAGCTGCTGGCCGATCAGCACCTGCGGAATTTCTCCGGCTGGCTCGAACCGCTCGGCCTCAGCGTGGTCGGGCTGTCCGGCAAGCTCAATGGCCGCGCGCGCCAGGACGTGCTCGAAAAAATCGGCTCGGGCCGGGCCGACATAATAGTCGGCACGCAGGCGCTGTTTCAGGAGGGCGTGGAGTTCGCCGACCTCGGGCTGATCGTGGTCGACGAGCAGCACCGCTTCGGCGTGCACCAGCGCCTGGCCTTGCGCGAAAAGGGCCGTGTCGGCGCGCGCCGGCCGCACCAGCTGATCATGACCGCCACGCCCATCCCGCGCACGCTGGCGCAGAGCCTGTACGCCGATCTGGACGTGTCGGTGATCGACGAGCTGCCGCCGGGCCGCAAGCCGGTCGAGACCGTGGCGATACCCTCGTCGCGCCGCGCCGACGTGGTCAGCCGCATCCGCGACGCCTGCGCCGCCGGCCGCCAGGCCTACTGGGTTTGCCCGCTGATAGAAGAATCGGAAACGCTGGAACTTGAAACAGCGACGGACACGGCGCAGGCCTTGCGCGAAGCCCTGCCCGATCTGTCGATCGCCCTGATCCACGGGCGCATGAAGCCGGCGGAGAAGGAAAAAATCATGGGCGCGTTCAAGCGCGGCGAGGTCGGCCTGCTGGTGGCCACCACCGTCATCGAGGTCGGCGTGGACGTGCCCAATGCCTCGCTCATGGTCATCGAGAACGCCGAGCGGCTGGGGCTGTCGCAGCTGCACCAGTTGCGCGGGCGCGTCGGCCGCGGCGCGACGGAGAGTCATTGCGTGCTGCTGTACCAGCCGCCGCTGTCGGAAATGGCGCGGGCGCGGCTGGCGGCGCTGCGCGAGACCAATGACGGTTTCGAGATCGCGCGCCGCGACCTGGAGATGCGCGGCCCGGGCGAGATGCTCGGCACGCGCCAGGCCGGCATGCCGCAGTTTCACATTGCCAGCCTGATGCGCGACCACACATTGCTGCCGCGCGTGCAGGGCGTGGCGGAGCAGATACTGCAGGAATATCCCGAGCGCGTGGAACCGATCGTGCAGCGCTGGCTGGGTCGCGGCGAGGAATACGGCAAGGTCTAGATCCGTGTCTGTCGGGAGACTGTCACGGTACGTATCCGATCTGCAATGTGAGAAAGTTGTCGCCGACGTTCGGACGGTCCCGTTTCCAGTGAAAGACGCTTCTGCCGTTTGAATAGTGGATCTGCGCCAGGGCCAGGTCCACGCGCCCGACGCGCCAGCCGAGCGCGAAGCGCCACTGGAATTGCGGATGAGTGCCGAGATTGTCGGTGCGGTCCGTGACCCAGGACAGACCCGCGGCGAGGCTGGCGTAGCCGCGTGTCGTGAGCATGTGGCGCAGGCCGAGGCCTCCGCCGAGGACGCGATTCTTGGTGGTGTCGCCGTCCCAGGACCCGCCGGTGAATTCGATGAAGCCCGTGCTCTCCCACAGCGGCAGCATGTCGCGCTGGTAGCGCAGGAACCAGGCGTCGCTGCCGCGGGAGTTGTGGTTGCCGCGCCCGGTCTCGAACGCGAGGAGATCGGCGCGCGCCGGGGCCGCGGCACACGCCAGCGCAAGCATCAGGCCGGGCAGGAGTCGCATACCCCATGGTTGTCGCGCCCGGGCCGGCGTCGTGTCAAGCCCGGTCTGCCGGTGCCACGGCCGGACCGGCCGTCGTCCTGACCGCCATGGGCGTTTCTGCTACGATTTCGCTCCCTATATCCTCGTCACGCCTTTTCATGCCGACCCCGAGCACCGCCTGGCACTGGCGCGCGGAACCGCTGTGGCGGCCGGCGCACCGGCTGAACCGCGCCGGCATCCCGGCAAGATTCCGGCCCTGGCTGCTCGACCCGGCCTCGCTCACGGAACGCATCATCGCCCATTGCCGCGGCAGCTTCCGCGTGCGGCTGCTGGATCAGCGCCGCGCGCGGCCGCTGCGCAACGAGGCCGAGGCGCTGGGCATGCGCGCCGGCACGCGTGCCATCGTGCGCCAGGTGCAGCTGCTGTGCGGCGACACGCCCTGGGTGTATGCGCGCACCATCATCCCGCCGCGGACGCTCGCGAGGAAATCACATCGCTTCACGCGCCTCGGCGCGCGCTCGCTCGGGGCCATGTTGTTCGCCGACCCGTCCACGAAGCGCGGCGAGGTGGAGATCACCTGTCTCACGCCGACGGACCGGCTTTATCACCTGGTCACGCGCGACCTGCGCGACAAACCCGAAACCATCTGGGGCCGGCGCTCGCTGTTCCGGCTCGGCGGCAAGCCGCTGCTGGTGTGTGAATTCTTCCTGCCCGACATCGTCGAGTTTTAAGAACCCTTAATATAGTGAAAACCGGCCACAGAGATCACAGAGCACACAGAGTGAAGGAAAAACAGTTTTTTCTCTGTGACCTCTGTGTGCTCTGTGGCTGAAATATTAACTTTTTTGATACAGACTCCACGTCAATGACTCTGGCGGTGAAGCTCAAGGACTACGCGCAGCTGATGCGGCTGCACCGGCCGATCGGCATCCTGCTGCTGATGTGGCCGACGTTGTGGGCGCTGTGGATCGCCGGCCAGGGGCGGCCCGGCGCGCATGTGTTCGTCGTGTTCGTGCTCGGCGTGGTGCTGATGCGTTCCGCCGGCTGCGTCATCAACGATTATGCCGACCGGGATTTCGACCCGCACGTGGAACGCACGCGCGACCGCCCGGTCGCCGCCGGGCGGGTGAGCCCGCGCGAGGCGCTGGCGCTGTTCGCCGTGCTGTGCCTGGTCGCGTTCGCGCTGGTGCTCACGCTGAACCGCCCGACCATCCTGCTGTCCTTCGCCGGCGCGTTCCTGGCGGCCACCTACCCATTCCTCAAGCGCTACACCCACCTGCCGCAGTTCTATCTCGGCATGGCTTTCGGCTGGGGCATTCCCATGGCCTTCGCCGCCCAGACCGGCGAGGTGCCGGCGCTCGCCTGGATTCTGTTCGCCGCCAACATCTGCTGGTCCGTGGCCTACGACACCGCCTACGCCATGGTGGACCGGGAGGACGACCTCAAGGTCGGGGTGAAATCCACCGCCATCCTGTTCGGCCGTTACGATCGCGCCATGGTCCTGCTGTTTCACATCATGACAATCGCCCTGCTGGCCTGGGTCGGCGCGCGCGCCGGTCTGGGTTTGGGTTATCATGCCGGCTTGGCGGCGGCGTCGGGTTTCGCGCTGTACCAGCAGTGGCTCATGCGCCACCGTGATCGCGCCGGCTGCTTCCGCGCGTTCCTGAACAACAACTGGTTCGGCGCGGCGGTGTTCGCCGGGTTGATGCTGGATTTCATGAATTAGGAATTTCGCCACAGAGCGCACAGAGGTCACAGAGTAAAAACCGTGATCCATTGACCTCTGTGTACTCTGTGATCTCTGTGGCCAGAAAAATATTATGAAACTTTACGGTTCGCTCACTTCGCCCTACGTGCGCAAGGTCCGCATCCTGATCCGGGAGAAGGGCCTGCCGTGCGAGTTCGTCGTGGCCGATGCCTGGGCCGCGGACAGCCCGGTGCCGGCGCTCAATCCGCTGGGCAAGGTGCCGGTGCTGGCGCTGGACAACGGCGACGCGCTGTTCGACTCCCCGGTGATCGTCGAGTACCTCGATTCGCTCCAGGCGCCCGCGCTGCTGGCGGCCGCGGGTGAAGCGCGTTGGGACATGCTGCGCTGGGAGGCGCTGGCCGACGGCATGCTGGACGCGGTGGTGACGCGCCTGCTGGAATCGCGCCGCCCCGAAGCCCAGCAATCGGCGGAGAATATCCGGCGTCAGGAAGAAAAAGTCGTGCGCTCGCTGGATTACATCGCGCAGCGCCTGGGAGGCAAGCCGTGGCTGGCGGGCGATCGCTTCACGCTGGCGGATCTCACCGTCGCGGTGGCGCTGGAATACACCGATTTCCGTTATCCGCACGACTGGCGCAGCCGTCATCCGCGGCTCGGGCAATGGCTGGCCGGCGTCAGCGCCCGCCCGGCGTTCGTCGACACCCGACCTCCCGGCATGGAAAAGAAATAATCCAAGGAACCCACGCATGACCATCGGCATTCTTCTGGTTGCCCTGCTCGTTATCCTGATCGGCGCGGAAACGTTTACCAACGCGCTGGAACATCTCGGCGAGCGTCTCAAGATTTCCGAGGGCGTGACCGGTTCCATCTTCGCGGCGGTGGGCACGGCCCTGCCCGAGACCATGGTGCCGGTGGTGGCGATCCTCTCGACCGCCAGCACGCAGGAGGTGCGCGAGGAGGTGGGCGTGGGCGCGATCCTCGGCGCGCCGCTCATGCTGTCGACGCTGACGCTGTTCCTGATGGCGCTGTTCGCCATCCACAAGCGCGGCTGGTCGGACGAACTGCATCCCGAGCGCACCGGCCTGCGGCGCGACCTGTCGTGGTTCCTGCTGGCGTACGGCTTCAGTACCGTCGCCATCTTCATTCCCCACACCACGACCTGGGCGCGCGCGGTGATCGCGCTGTCGCTGGTGCTGATTTATTTCATCTACCTCATGCTCACCATCCGTGCCTCGGCCAGGCTGGTGGCCGACGGCCACGGCACCGCCGCCGGCGAGCCGCTGTTCCTGGTGCGGCTGTTCGGCCGCCTCGGCATGCCGGAGAACATGTTCACGATCCTGCTGCAGCTTGCCGTCGGACTGACGCTGATCATCTTCGGCGCGCACGGCTTCGTGCAGGGGGTCGAGCAGCTGTCCGTCTGGCTCGGCATCACGGCGCTGGTGCTGTCGATGCTGATCGTGCCGGTCGCCACCGAGCTGCCGGAGAAGGTCAACAGCATCCTCTGGATCCGCAAGCGCAAGGACACGCTCGCCTTCGGCAACATCACCGGCGCCATGGTGTTCCAGGGCTCGCTGCTACCGGCGCTCGGCATCATGCTCACGCCGTGGGCACCGCGCCAGGAAGTGGTCGCCGGCGTGGTGCTGACGCTGCTGGCAAGCTCGTATCTGCTGCTCATGTCGCGCCGCGGCCGCCTGCGGCCGGTGCACCTGTTCTTCAACGGGCTTTGCTATCTGTCCTATATCGTGATCGTGCTGAGCTAGGCCGCGGCGCGGGCCATGGCCTAGAATAGGCGCCCATGCCTGTTCAGGACCGACCCGTGGCCACCAAGGCGCAAAAAGACACGACTCCGGCGCGTTACGCGGTGATGGGTAATCCCGTCGCCCACAGCAAGTCGCCCGTGATCCACAAGCAGTTCGCACACCAGTTCGGCCACGACATCGAGTACACCGCGCTGTGGGTGGATACCGACGGCTTCGCCGAGGCGGTGCAGCAGTTCCGCGCCGAGGGCGGCAAGGGACTGAACGTCACCGTCCCGTTCAAGCTCGAGGCCTTCCAGCTGGCGGACAACCTGAGCGAACGCGCGAAGCTGGCGGGCGCGGTCAACACCATCCGGTTCGAGCCCGACGGCAAGATTTTCGGCGACAACACCGACGGCACCGGGCTGGTGCACGACCTTACCAAGAACCTGAACGTGCCGCTGCGCGGCAAGAAGCTCCTGGTGCTGGGCGCGGGTGGCGCGGTGCGCGGCGTGCTCGGGCCGTTGCTCAAGCAGAACCCGGCGCTGCTGGTGATCGCCAACCGCACCGTGTCCAAGGCCAAGGAGCTCGCCAAAAATTTCGGACAGTTCGGTAAGGTCGAGGCCGTGGATTATGACGAGCTGGTCGGCAAGCGTTTCGACGTGGTCATCAACGGCACCAGCGCCAGCCTCAAGGGCGAGATGCCGCCGTTGCCGGTGAACGTGTTTGCCGGCAACGGCGTGGCCTACGACATGATGTACGGCGACAAGCCCACGCCCTTCCTCGAGTGGGCCATGCTGCACGGCGCCACGACCGCCGCCGACGGCCTCGGCATGCTGGTGGAGCAGGCGGCGGAGTCGTACCTGCTGTGGCGCGGCGTGCGGCCGGAGACGAAGCACGTGATCGCGGCGCTGCGCAAGGGCTGAGCCCCGGCGCGCCGGCGCAACAATTACGCCGTCACGCCGCCTTTTTCCTCGCTACGTGGCGGCTGAGCACTTCGTCGATCCGGGTCTGCCAGCCGCGTCCCTGTTTGCGGAAATAATCCAGCACCTCCGGCGACAGCCGCAGCGTCACCTGCTGCTTGGTGCTTTCCTTCGGCGGCCGGCCGCGCGCGCGGCGCCAGGCTTCCACGACTTGGGGCACGACCTCGATGGCGGGGCGCATGCGGGCCATGTCCGCTTTTGTCAGTTCACGGACTTCACCGTCAGGACCGATCAGGGGTTTGCGTCGTTTCTTCATAACGTTTCGTTTCGCGTTTGTTGGCCTTGCGAAAACTGATTACCCGGATACCGTCCCCAGTAGGCGTGAAGCACAGCACATGCAATCTGCCATCGAGATAGCCCGTCGCCACGAAACGCCGTTCCGGATAGCTCTCCCGGGCATCCTCCATGATGGAAGCCGTTTCCCACTCTAGATCGGCAGCGCGCTCGAAACTCAGGTTTCGTTCGGCCACGTTACGCCTGTGTTTCTCCGAGTCGTAGCTGATCTTCACGCCGCGCGGTTTTATTTATTGTAGTTACAATAAATCAGGCGTCAAGGGTGGAGGCGGCGGCAGCGGTTCGTCGGGCGGGATTTCGCGCAGCTCCAGCTTGCGCAGGACGTGATAGATCGCGCCCTGGGTCACGCCCAGCCGCTGCGCGATCTGGGTGTTGGTCAGTCCCTGGGACTTCAGTTTGCGTACTTTGAGCGGGTCAAGCTTGCGGAATGGCTTGGCCAAGATTTCTCCCCCTTGCCGGCATGATTTGCATTCTTCTTGTGGCTTCCCGGGTGCGGCGGTTTGTGCGCCGCGGCGTCTGTCTTGTGATTTTCGGGAGCATCCCCGCCGTCGGCGCGCGTCCGGTGTTTGGCTCGCGCGTACCGGTCGGGAAAAAGTTTTTCCAGCGGGATGCCGATGATCTCGGACACGCGCTGTTCGACGCGGGCACTGAAGTATTTGCGCGTCAGCACCTGTTGCACCGACTGCGGGCCGAACAGGCCCAGCTCCATGGCGACGCGCGTGAGGGTGTAACCCTTTCGGGCGAGCGCGAACTTGAGGTCCAGGTAATCCATTCTTGTTATTCCCTTTATCCCTTGTGTTAGGATGCAGCTGAAGATAATCAGCTTTACTTTTCCATGTTCCTTTGACCTGAGTATGGTTAGAAAAATTCCACCTGTCAACACGGATGGTGCAATAAATTCATCCTCGGGCCGGCTGAAGGCGGAGCGCACCCGCCTGGGCCTGAGCCAGACGGCGCTGGGCCAGGCGCTGGGGGTGACCAAGTGGACCATCATCAACTACGAAAAGACCGGCGCACGCGGCACGCCGATCCCGGCGGACCTGCTGTCCGCCTGTTCCCGCCTCGGCATGGACGTGCAATACATCGTCACCGGCGTGTCTTCCAGCAACCTGAACCGGGTGGCGGAGGAGAGCGGCAGTTACCGGGTGGAACCGAAGCGGCCCCCGGCGCTGGCGCCGGATGAGCAGCGGCTGCTGGAAAAATACCGCCGCCTGAAGCCATCAGCACGTGCGCAGGCGCAGACCATCGTGGGGGCATTAGGAACGGGCGCGGGCAAGGCTGACAAGAAGCCGGCGCCGCGGACGCGGCGCGGCAAGCGCTGAGAGCTTATTTCAGGTAATCGTTCTTGAGATCCACGTAGTGGCGGGCCGAGTATTCGAACCAGGCCTGCTCCTCGGCCGTCAGCTCGCGCACGCGCTTCGCCGGCCGGCCCATCCATAAATACCCGCCCTCCAGCTCCTTGCCTTCCGTGACCAGGCTGCCGGCGCCGAGGAACACGCCTTCGCGCAGCACTGCGCCATCGAGGATGGCCGAGCCCATGCCGATGAGACAGCGCGATTCCACGGTGCAGCCGTGGATGATGCACTGGTGGCCGATAGTGACGTCGTCGCCGACGATCACGGCCCAGCCGCCCGGCACGCCCTCGTAGTCGTGGGTGCCGTGCAGGATGCTGCCGTCCTGGACGTTGGTGCGCGCGCCGATGCGGATGACATTGACATCGCCGCGTACCGAGCAGCCGGGCCAGATCGAGGTGTCGGCGCCGATGACGACGTCGCCGATGATGGTGGCGGCCTCGTCGATGTAGGCGCGTGGTCCGATGGTGGGCAGGATGCCTTTGTAGGGACGGATAGCCATGACGGTCATTCTAAATGCGGAATGTGGATTTCGGAATGCGGAATCGGTGAATTCCGCATTTAAGCTAGACTGACCAATTCAACGGCGGCTCATCCAGCGCCGCGGCCTGCTGCTTCAGCGCCAGTACCTGTTCCTCCCAGTAGCGCCGCGTGTTGAACCACGGGAAGTTGCGCGGGAACGCGGGATCGTCCCAGCGCTCGGCGAGCCAGGCCATGTAGCGCAGCATGCGCAGCGTGCGCAGCGGTTCGATCAGCCGCAACTCGGCGGGATTGAACTCCATGAACTCGCTGTAGCCGGACAGCACGTCGGCGAGTTGCAATTCCATGTCCTCGCGGCTGCCCGACAGCAGCATCCACAAATCCTGCACCGCCGGACCGGTGAGGCAGTCGTCGAAGTCCACCAGGTGCGGGCCGGTGCCGGTCCAGAGGATATTGCCGAGGTGGCAGTCGCCGTGCAGGCGTATCCACACGGCGTCATCGGCGGCACGGAAGGCGGTTTCGATCGGCGGGAACAGGTATTCCGTGATGGCGAAGAACGAGGCGCGCAGCTCCTCCGGCACGAAGTCGTGTTCCCTGAGGTAGCGCACCGAGCGGTGTCCAAACTCCTCGATGCCGAGGCGCGCGCGGTGGCGGAACGGTGCGGCCGCGCCGAGCCGGTGCAGGCGGCCGAGGTAGCGCCCGAGCAGGGCGCGGTCGTCGCGCGAGTTCAGTTCGGGCGCGCGCCCCGGCTGCCACGGAAACAGCGCGAAGCGGAAACCGCCATGAAAACTGAGCGTGCCGCCGCCGGGACGCGCCAGCGGCGCCACGGCGGGGATTTCATGCTCGGCCAACTGTTGCGCGAAGGCGTGTTCCTCGAGGATCGCGGCCTCGTCCCAGCGGCCGGGGCGGTAGAACTTGGCCACGCACGGCGGGCCGTCCTCCAAGTCCACGCGGTACACGCGGTTTTCGTAGCTGTTGAGCGCGAGCAGGCCGCCGGTGCAGCGCAGGCCGTACAGTTCCACCGCCTCGAGAATGATCTCGGGCGTGAGTGAGTCATAAGGGTGAGCCGGGGCCGCGACAGTCACGGCCTCACGTTATAATAGTTCGATATGGAAAACACCTCTCTCAATTCCAACCCGCTGCTCGACCTCACGCAAACGCCGCGCTTCGGCGCCATCCGGCCGGAGCATGTCGGCCCGGCGCTGGAGGCGGTGCTGGCGCAGAACCGCGCTGCGCTGGAGCGTGTGCTGGCCGCAGGCGGTCCTTATACCTGGGATAACTTCGCCCAGCCGATCGAGGACATGCGTGAGCGCCTGGTGCGCCTGTGGTCGCCGGTGTCGCACCTGCACGCGGTCATGGACAGCGAGCCGCTGCGCGCCGCCTACAATGCCGGCCTGCCCAAACTCACCGACTATTTCACGGAACTGGCGCAGGACGAACGGCTGTACGCCGGCTACAAGGCCATTGCCGCGAGCCCGGAGTTCGCGACGCTGACCCAGGCGCAGAAAAAAATCGTCGAGAACACACTGCGCGATTTCCGTCTCGCCGGCGCCGAGCTGCCGCCGGGCAAGAAGGCGCGCTTCAAGGCGGTGCAGCAGGAACTGGCGGCCCTGCAGAGCAAGTTCTCCGAGAACGTGCTCGACGCCACCCAGGCCTGGGACCTGCGCATCACGGACGAAAAGGACCTGGCCGGCCTGCCGGAGTCGGCGCGCGCCATGGCGCGGCAGGAGGCGCAGGAAAAAAATCTGGACGGCTGGCGCTTCACCCTCGAAGGGCCGTCCTACATCGCCTTCATGACCTACGCCGACGACCGCGAGCGGCGCCGGCAGATGTATGAGGCCTTCGTCACGCGCGCCAGCGACCGGGGACCGACGGCGGAGAAGTGGGACAACGGCGGGCTGATCCTGCAGCTGTTGCGGTTGCGACGCGAAGCGGCGCGGCTGCTTGGCTTCGGCAATTTCGCCGAGTATGCGCTGCAGACGCGCA
>JBFMBB010000032.1:0-20242 GCA_040755435.1 Pseudomonadota bacterium
AGGAAATGCGGGAGGCGGATTTTGATCCGCGTGCCTGAGACCGAAACTACATCACCACCCAGCGCCCGCCGTCCACCGCCAGCACCTGCCCGGTGATGAAGCCGGCGTCGCGGATCAGGAACAGCGCAGTGCGCGCCACGTCGTCGGTGTCGCCGGAACGCTTGAGCGGCGTGCGCGAAATGATGCGCTGCTTGGACATCTCGTCGAGGTCGCTCTCGGGCCACAGGATCACGCCGGGGGCGATGGCATTGACGCGGATCTCCGGGCCCAGTTCGCGCGCCAGCGACTTGGTGAGCATGATGACGCCGGCCTTGGCGATGCTGTAGATCGGGTAACCGATCAGCGGCCGTTCGCCGTAGATGTCGGCGATGTTGATGATGCAGCCGCCGGACTTCTTCAGATGCGGCGCCGCCGCCTGCGCGATGAAATACGGCGCCCGCAGGTTGGTGCCGACGATGTCATCCCACTGGGATTCGGTGGCCTCGCCCACCGGCGTGGGATAGAAGCGCGAGGCATTGTTGATCAGCACGTCCAGCCGGTCGAAGGATTCCACGGTTTCGAAGAGCAGGTTCTTCGCCAGCCGTTCGCCGTTGTTGAGGTCGCCGCGCACCAGCATGACCGACTCCGGCCGGACCTGATGCAACTCGTCCTGCAGCGCGTGGGCGGCCTTTTCCGAGGTGTGATAATGGATCACGAGCTTCATGCCCTGGGCGTGCAACTGGCGCGCGATGGCCGCGCCGATGCGGTGCGCACCGCCCGTGATCAGGGCCACCTTGCCTTCGAGGGGATTGTCGGCCATAACGCTTAATTCGCTGCGCTCATTCGTCCTGTCATGAGATACTCAGTATAGTCCCTGAATCCGGCACAATACCGGGTGCCCATCTCCCAGCCAATAGTCGTATACATGCATCCACCCCGCCACAACGGCCGGACCGCCGGCTCCGCCCCGCCCGCGCTGCCACCGCCCACGGCCGAGGAGCAGGTACATCATGAAAAACTCGTGCAACGCCTGCGCGAGGAGATGGCCGCCGTGGGCGGTGAAATTCCCTTCGATCGCTTCATGGAATTGGCGCTGTATGCGCCGGGGCTGGGTTACTACGTGGCGGGAACGCGCAAATTCGGCGCGCACGGCGATTTCATCACGGCGCCGGAACTGGGCCCGCTGTTCGCGCGCTGTCTCGCGCGCCCGTGCCGGTCGCTGCTGACCGGACTGGATGGCGGCGACATCCTGGAAGCCGGCGCCGGCAGCGGCGCGCTGGCGGCGGACCTGCTGCTCGAGCTGGAATCCCTGGGGCAAGTGCCGGAGCGCTATCTCGTTCTCGAACTCGGCGCCGAGCTGCGCGCACGCCAGCAGCAAACCATCGAGCGTCGGGCGCCGCATCTGGCCGGGCGCGTGCAGTGGCTCTCGGACCTGCCCGGCAATTTCCGCGGCATGGTGCTGGCCAACGAAGTGCTCGATGCCATGCCGGTCAGCCGCTTCCGGGTCACGGAAAACGGCGTCAACGAACTCTGCGTGGCCTGGGACAATGAAGGCTTCGTGTGGCGGGAAAAACCGGCCGGCGCGGCCCTGCGCGAACGTATCGAAGCGCTCCGCCTGCCGGCGGGCTATTCCTCGGAGATCAATCTGCGCGCCGAGGCCTGGGTGCGCCGCGCAGCCGAGAACCTCAAACAGGGGGCCATGCTGCTGATCGATTACGGGTTCCCGCGCGCGGAGTTCTATCACGCGCAACGCGCGCAGGGGACGCTCATGTGCCATTACCGGCATCAGGCGCATGACGATCCCCTGCGGCTCGCCGGCTTGCAGGATATCACCGCGCACGTGGACTTCACGGCCATCGCCGAGGCCGGGGTCGATGCCGGCCTCGATCTGCTGGGCTACACCTCGCAGGCGGCGTTTCTGCTCGGCTGCGGGCTGGAACAGATCATGGCCGCCTCCGACCCCGATGAGGTGCGCACGCATCTGGCGCTGACGCAGCAGGTGAAGAAACTCACGTTGCCGCATGAAATGGGCGAACTGTTCAAGGTGCTCGCGCTCGGGCGCGGCGTGCGCGAACCGTTGCCGGGCTTTACACTGCAGGATCGGCGCGGACGGCTTTAAAAACGTACACATATTCTTAGAATTTCTAATAAAAAGAAATTAACCGCCAAGACGCCAAGAACGCCAGGTTTTTATATCTAAAAAAGCTTTTCTTGGCGACCTTGGCGTCTTGGCGGTTCAAAACCATATTCATATTGTTAGAGACTCTTAAATGATTAAAGCCATCCTGACCGACATCGAGGGAACCACCTCGTCGCTGTCCTTCGTGAAGGACGTGCTGTTCCCCTATGCGCGTGAGCGCCTGGCAGAATTCGTGCACGCCCACGCCGCGGAACCGGCGGTGCGGCGGGAGCTGCAGGAAGTGGAAAAAATCAGCGGGACAAACCTGAACGATGCGGAGATCATCGCCCAGCTCGTCCGCTGGATCGACGAGGACAAAAAAATCACGCCGCTGAAATCCCTGCAGGGCATGATCTGGGAGGACGGCTACGGAAAAGGCGCCTTCAAAGGCCACATGTACGAGGACGCCGTACGCCATCTGAAACGATGGCAACAGGCCGGCCTCCGGCTTTATGTTTTTTCCTCCGGTTCGGTGCAGGCCCAGAAACTTTTGTTCGCGCACACCGCCTACGGTGACCTGACGCCGCTGTTTTCCGGCTATTTCGACACCACCACCGGCAACAAACGCGAGGCCGGGTCCTACCGCCGGATCGCCGCGGCCATCGGTTCGCCGCCGGGAGAAATCCTGTTTCTTTCGGACATCAAGGAAGAACTCGACGCCGCGCGCGCGGCCGGCATGGAGGTGGCGTGGCTGGTGCGGGACGGCGCGCTGGATTCAGCAGCACCACACCGCCAGGTGCGGAGCTTCGACGAAATCAGGCTTTGACCGGCTCCGCCCAGAGGTCATGCTCGCCGGCGCGGGTGACGCGGACCCGGCAGAAATCGCCGGGCTTCAGATGGCCGGCGCCTTCGACATAAACCACGCCGTCGATCTCGGGCGCATCGGCGCTGGAACGCGCGACCGCCATTTCGCCCTCGACGCTGTCCACTAACGTGTTCAGCGTCTTGCCGACCTTACGCTGCAACTTGTCCGTGGAAATCTCCGCCTGCACTTGCATGAAGCGCGCCAGGCGCTCCTGTTTGATCTCCTCGGACACTGCATCGGGCAGGGCGTTGGCCGTGGCGCCTGCCACCGCGGAATAGGCGAAGCAGCCGACGCGGTCGAGCTGCGCCGCGCGCAGGAAATCCAGCAGCCCGCCGAACTCCTGCTCGGTCTCGCCCGGGAAGCCGACGATGAAGGTCGAGCGCAGGGTGATGTCGGGGCAGGTTCGGCGCCAGGCCTCGATGCGCGCCAGATTGTTCTCGGCGTTCGCCGGGCGCTTCATGAGTTTCAATATCCGCGGGCTGGCGTGCTGCAGGGGCACGTCGAGGTAGGGCAGGATTTTTCCCTCCGCCATGAGCGGGATGATTTCGTCCACGTGCGGATAGGGATAGACGTAATGCAACCGCACCCAGGCACCGAGGCTGCCCAGGGCCTGCGCCAACTCGACCATGCGCGTCTTCACCGGCCGGCCGTGCCAGAAACCCGGGCGGTATTTCACGTCCACGCCGTAGGCGCTGGTGTCCTGCGAGATCACCAGCAGCTCTTTCACGCCGCTCTGCACCAGGTTCTCCGCCTCCTGCAACACTTGACCAACGTCGCGGCTGACGAGATCGCCGCGCATGGAAGGGATAATGCAGAACGTGCAGCGGTGATTGCAGCCCTCGGCGATCTTGAGGTAGGCGTAGTGGCGCGGCGTGAGCTTGATGCCGGCCGGCGGCACCAGGTCGGAGTAGGGGTCGTGCGGCTTCGGCAGGTGCGCGTGCACCGACTGCATGACCTCCTCGAGCGCGTGCGGGCCGGTGACGGCCAGCACCTGCGGGTGGGCCTGTTTGACCATATCGCCGCGGGCACCGAGGCAGCCGGTGACGATGACGCGCCCGTTCTCCGCCAGCGCCTCGCCGATGGCGTCCAGCGATTCGGCCACGGCGTCGTCGATGAAGCCGCAGGTGTTGACCACCACAAGATCGGCACCGGCGTAATCCGGCGCGATGGCGTAACCCTCGGCGCGCAGTTGCGTGAGGATGCGCTCGGAATCCACCAGCGCCTTGGGGCAACCGAGACTGACGAAGCCGACGCGGGGAACGGCGGTCGCGCCGGGTCGCGCCGGCGGAGAAGAAACCGCTTTGGACATGGGGCTTATTCCACCTTGAGGTAGGCGAAACCCTGGTGCTGCAATTCCGCGATGCGCACCACGCCGGAGGGCACCAGCTTCACGCCCGGAATGATCTTCTCATTGGGCAGGTTCACCGCCTGGCGCGTGATGTCGCAGAGCTCGAGCTTCACGTTCTCGGTGTCGCGCAACGAAGCCAGCCGGGCCATCAGATCCGCGCGTCGCTGCTTGAGGGCGGCATCCTCGGCGAACGGGGTGCCGGCCAGCTTGTCCTGCGTGACGAAACGGATGCCGTGGGAAAGGAACACGATGCGCACGTCGTATTCCTTCAACTCGGACTGATAGGTCGACACCATATTGTAAATATTGGACAGCATGGCGCTGAAGCGGCGCGGGTCGGCGAAATCGGCGTGGTACACCACCTTGATTACTTCCTCCGCCGGCTTCGCGGCCGGCGGCTCCGCGGCGGCCGCATGCATCGTACCAGCCAGCCACAATGCCGGGATTGCCATCAATATGCGCGGGAACGAATTGCCCAGTCTCAAGAACATGATCCACCTTCCTGACGAGATTCCGGTCGGTCGGGAGAAATCGGATGGCTATGATAACACCTGCCGCACGGCGGCGATGCGCGCCTCGCGGATGCGGGCGCCGATGTCCGGGCCGTGGCCGCCGGACGCGGCGATGGACGACGTATCCACCGTGCGCGCGGCGGCGAACGCGCTGCGGAACAGCCCGGCCTGGGGATAGGGCTGGTCCTCGCTGCCGGGACGGCCGCGGAAATCGGCCTCGCAGGCGGTGACGAACAGGTCCACCCGTTCCGGCCGGCGGAACGCATCCATGCCCTCGAGGGTATCGACCACCGTGGCCGGACGGAGTTCGGCGATCCGGTGGCAATGCGCGTGGTAACGCGCCGTGAGCACGGCCAGGTCGCGGTGTTCGTTCGGCACGCGAAAGCGCTGGCAGAAATTTTTCACCAGCTCCACGCCGCGCTCTTCGTGGCCGATGTGTTGCGGCCACTCTGCTTGCGGCGTGTTGCCCTTGCCGAGGTCGTGCATGAGCGCGGCGAAACGCGCGCGCGTATCGGGCGAGAGCCGCGCGGCCGCGTCCAGCACCAGCATGACGTGCACGCCGGTGTCCACCTCCGGGTGATGCTTTTCCGGCTGCGGCACGCCGAACAGCGCGTCGATCTCCGGAAACAGCCGCGCCAGCGCGCCGCAGCCGCGCAGCGTCTCGAAAAAGCGCGAGGGCCTGGCTTCCCCCAGCGCGCGCTCCAGTTCCGCCCACACGCGCTCAGGCACCAGGTGATCGGCCTCGCCGGATTCGACCATCTGGCGCATGAGCTTGTTGGTGGAGTGCGCCACGTGGAAGCCCCATTTGGCGTAGCGCGCGGCGAAACGCGCCACGCGCAGGATGCGCACCGGGTCTTCGGCGAAGGCGGGCGAGACATGCCGCAGCACGCCGTTGCGCAGGTCCTCGGCGCCCTTGAACGGGTCGATCAGCCGCCCTGACTCGTCCTCGGCCATGGCGTTGATGGTCAGGTCACGGCGACGCAGGTCGTCCTCCAGCGTCACGTCCGGGGCGGCATACACCTTGAAACCCTTGTAGCCGTGGCCGGACTTGCGCTCGGTGCGCGCCAGCGCGTATTCCTCTTTTGTTTCCGGATGCAGGAACACGGGAAAATCCGAACCCACGGGCTTGAAGCCCCGGGACACCATTTCTTCCGGGGTGCTGCCGACCACGACGTAATCGCGGTCCTGCACCGGCAGGCCCAGGAGCTTGTCGCGCACCGCCCCGCCCACAAGGTAAGTTTTCATGACGTCATGCTAATGTGTTGGTACCTCGGACGCCAAGCGGGATTTATGAAATATCTTCTCCGCTCTCTCGCCTTAACGCTGCTGCTCGCCGGTTGTGCCAGCCCCGGTTATTACCTGCACGCCGTTTCCGGACAGGTCGAGCTGCTCAACAAGCGCCGGCCGGTGGAGGAAGTGTTGAACGACCCGGCCACGATCCCGCGGACCCGGCAGCGGCTGGAGCTGGTGCGGCGCCTGCGCGACTTCGCCAGCCGGGAACTCAGTCTGCCGGACAACAAGAGTTATCGAACTTATGCCGACCTGGAACGGCCGTTCGTGGTCTGGAACGTGTTCGCCACACCGGAATTGTCGCTGGAACCGAAGCAATGGTGCTTCGTGTTCGCCGGCTGCGTGGCCTATCGCGGCTACTTCGCCCATGACAAGGCGGAACAATTCGCCGCCGGGCTGGAACAGGACGGGTATGACGTTTATGTCGGCGGCGTCCCGGCCTATTCCACGCTCGGCTGGTTCAGCGATCCCGTGCTCAACACCTTCCTCCATCGCTCCGAGGCCGAGCTCGCCGGCCTGCTGTTCCACGAGCTGGCGCACCAGGTGGTCTATGTCAGCGGTGATACCGCCTTCAACGAGTCCTTCGCCAGCGTGGTGGAACTCGAAGGCGTGCAGCGCTGGTTCGAGCGCCACGGTACGGCGCCACAGGCCGAGGCCTACCGCCAGAAACTGCAACGACGTGAACAATTCGCGGCGCTGGTGCTGAAGCACAAGGCGCGCCTCGCACAAATCTACGCCTCGGATTCGAGCGACGCGGAAAAACGCGCGGCCAAGGCAAAAATATTTGCCGAGCTACGCAACGATTACACGGGTCTCAAAAGCGGCTGGGGCAAACATGCCGACTACGACAAGTGGTTCGAGCAGGACCTCAACAATGCCCATCTCTCCGCCATCGGCATGTATCACCAGCATGTCGCGGCGTTCCAAAAAATGCTGGCCGAAAATGGCAATGATCTGGAGGTTTTTTTTCGTGCCGTGGAAAAAATCGCTGAATTACCGCGTCTTGAGCGCGATGCGTTGCTGAATCGTGATTCGTGAATCGCAGGCCGCGAACGACCCGGGAATCATGATTTACGGCTCACGCCCAAGATAGGTCGGCGCGATTTCTTCCAGGCTTGTCGGTGTTATGCCAAACACCTCGGGGAATCCCCTGTCGCATACACTGTCGACCTGCAGCGAACGGTAATTGTCGAGCGAGAACGGCTTGCCGGGCGCGAACTCCAGCGTCGCGGCCTGAAGCCAGGACAGGCCGTCGGGCAGACCGACAACGCACACGCGCTTGCCGAGCAGCCGCGTCACGTATTCCACGATCTCACGCAGCGTGTAAACCTGCGGGCCGCAGAGGTCGTAGCGCTGCCCGAAGGTCTTGTGGTTGTCGAGCGCTTCCATGAAGGCACGCACCACGTCCTCGACGTATACCGGCTGGAATTTCGCATCGGCACAGGCCAGCGGGAACACGCCGGGCACGAGGCGCAGCAGGCCGGCGAAGCGGTTCAGGAAACCGTCGCCGGGACCGAAGATGACCGAGGGACGGAAACTGGTGACGTGCAGCTCCGGGCTTTCGGCGCGCAACACCGCCTCCTCGCCCAGCGCCTTGCTGCGCAGGTAGTGGCTGGGCGCGCTGTGCGCGGCGTGCAGCGCGCTCATGTGCAGCAGGCGCGACACGCCGGTCTCGCGGCAGGCGTCGACGATTTTTTCCGGGAGCTGGGCATGTGCCCGCGCGAAGCCTTTTCCCGAGCGGCCCTTCTCGTTCAGGATGCCGACCAGGTTGATGACGCTGTCTTTTCCCTCGAACTGCTGGCGCAGGAAACCGGCGTCGTGCACGTCGCCCTCCGCCAGCCGCGCCGTGGGCAGCACCAGCAGCTCGCGGTGCCGCACCGCGTGGCGCGTGAGTATGACCACCTCGTGGCCGGACTCGGACAGGCGCGCCGCCAGGCGCTTGCCGACGAAGCCGGTGCCGCCGAGCAGGCAGATCTTGTGAACGGACATGGAATTATTGTGCGCCGGCCTGCAGGCCAAAGCCAGAGGCGGCGCGGGCGGAAAGCCGGCCGGTACTAGCCCATGTTCTTTTCGTCGCCGGGACGATACACGGCGTAACCGCGGCCGCCGCGCTTGGCGGCGTACATGGCCACGTCGGCGCTGCGGCACAGGCTGGAGACGTCCTCGCCGTGCTGGGGATACACGGCAATGCCGATGCTGCAGGCGCAACTCAGCGTGTGCTCGCCGATCTTGAAGGGCGGTTCCATGACCTTGAGCAGTTTCTCCGCCACCTTCATGGCGCCGGCCGCGTCCGTCGAGGGCAGCACGATGGCGAACTCGTCGCCGCCGAGCCGGCCGGCGGTATCCGACTGCCGCAGCACGCGCCGCAGGCGCAGCGCGACCTGCTTCAGCAGGCTGTCACCCGCCTCGTGGCCATGCTTGTCGTTGATTTCCTTGAAGCGGTTCAAGTCGATGATCATGAGCGAGATCACCTTCTTCTCGCGCTTGGCGATATGAATGCCCTGCTGCAGGCGGTCCTCGACCAGCGAACGGTTCGGCAGGTCCGTCAGCATGTCATGCAACGCCAGGTGCTCGAGCTCCTTCACCGCGTCGACCAGGGCGGTGGTGCGCCGGGCCACGCGCCGTTCCAGCTCGACGTTGAGGGCCTGCAATTCCTGCTGGTATTCCTCGGCCTGCTTTTTGGATTTGTTCAGCTGGTCGAACAGCTCGGCATTTTCAACCGCGTAACTGACCTGGTGGGCGAACAGCGTGAGCAGATCGAGATCGCGGCGGGTGAAATCCTTGCCGCCGATCTTGTTGATGCCGGCGATGCCGCCGAGGAAATGGCGCTTGCCGACCAGCGGCACCAGGATGATGGTGCCCGCTTCCTTCTCCCAGCGGTTTCTTTCCTCCGGCTCCAGCTCGTCGAGCACACCGTGCCACCAGGGGCGCTGGTGGCGCCACACCCAGCCGCAAACGCCGGTATCGATCGGCAGCGACTGGCCCACGATTTCATCGGCGTTTTTTCCGCATCCGGCGCGGTAGGTGTACTGGTTCTGCCCCTGATCCAGCACCGGGATCAGCACGGTCTCGGCCAGGATGAGTTTGCGCGCGTGATCGGCGACCACCTGAAACACTTTCTCGAGCTCGAGCTCGCTGCTGATGGCCTCGGCGGTTTCGCGCAGCATGGCGATCTCGAATTCGCGATCGCGCAGCTGGCTCTCCAGCAGAAATATCTTGCTTTCCTTTTTCATCGTGCCCTGCCCTGGGCCACCCCGGCGTCTGGGAGGCGGATTGGTGATGTGCGGCCTGTAGCAGTGAGTTTAGATCAGGAAAACAGCGGCCGTATCTCGCGACCGGAGTCGCAAAATCAGGCTTTTTCGGGGGCGGCCGAAGCGAGGGGTTACTTTTCCGACGGCGCGATATCGGTCATGCGGTTGCGCAAGCGCTCCGGGCGGCTGCCCAGGCGATGGTCGTAAACGGTGGTGTAGGACATGACGTTCTTCACGTAGTCACGTGTCTCGCCGAACGGAATCAGCTCCACCCAGATATCGGCCTCCATGTTGCGTGGCGGCAACCAGCTGTTGACGCGGTTCGGACCGGCGTTGTAGGAGGCCGTGGCCAGCACCTGGTTGCCCTTGTTGCGCCCCAGCACTTCCTTCAGGTAGCTCGCGCCCAGACGCAGGTTGTTCTCGACGTTCAGTATCGCGCGGTTGTTGCGGATCGGCATGTTGATCTTGCGCCCGGTCAGCCGGCCGGTGGACGGCATCAGCTGCATCAGTCCGAGCGCGCCGGCCGAGGAACGCGCGTCGACGACGAAGGCGGATTCCTGGCGCACCACGCCGTACATCCAGCTGGGATCGATGCCGGCCTCGGAGGCATTGGTCTCGATGACATCGCGATACAGCAGCGGGAAACGCAGCTCGAGATCGTCCTGGTGGTCGCTCTTCGCCACCGTCAGGATGGCGCGGTCGTGCCAGCCCCATTGCTGCGCGATCACCGCCGCCACCGCGAGGTCGCGGTTGTTCATGCGCCGCATGGTCCACATCCACTGGCGGCGCGCGTCGGTCACCTGCCCCATCTGGTACAGCTCCTGCGCCATCTGGATGCCCGGGCGCGCCAGCATGGCGCTGATTTCCTCCGGGCTGGCCTCGATGCTGACGTGCTGCATCGAATAATCGGCGTCGACGCGATCCGCGGCGAGGAATCCGTAATAGCTGCGGTCGCGCGCCAGCCCCTGGTACAGGCTGCGCGCCTCGCTCTTGCTGCCGGTGGCCTCGAGGATGCGCGCGCTCCAGTAGCGCCACTGGCTGTTGCGCTGCTGTTCCTCGCTCAGTCCCGCGATGAAACGTTTCGCCGTCTCCCACTGTCCGGCGCGCAGCGCCGCCTTCACGCGCCACAGGTGCAGGGTTTCATCACCGGGGTCGGCGGAGACTTCCGACAGCCACACCAGCGCCTGCGGCAACTGGTCCTGCGCCGCCAGGATGCCGATGTGGCGCATGACGTAATTGTCGTCCTCGCCGAAGAACTGGTACTTGCCCTTCAGCAGGTGCCACTGGATCATGGCCTCTTCGGGATCGCGGTAGGCGAGGCGCACGATGCCATGCTTGACCACCATGCGCGCCACCGGCGTCTCCACCGGATAGGCGATGTTGTGCAGCTCGCGCACCGGATCGCGGTGCATCGCCTCCCAGCGCCTGACCCAGACGCGTTCGGACGGATCGAGATGGGCGGCGAGCTCGCCGGCAAGTCGCAGGTTGCGCGCCTCCATCGCCAGGCGGATGCGCGCCCAGACCTTGTCGGCGGTCATGTGGCCGGCCTTCTTCCAGGCGCTGAATACCGGTTCGCAGGCCCGCGGCAACTGCTTGCCCGTGAGCCAGAGTTGCCCGGCCTCGGCCATCAGCGTGGCCTGCTCGTCACTGGTCTTGAGCAGGTGCGACAGGCGCAGGCACTGCAGTTCCGGCTCGTCCTCGATGTCCCGGTACTCCTTGAGGAAAGTGGCCCAGTCGCCGCGGCCGGCGAGCACGCGCAACCAACGCTTGCGAATGATGTCGCTGATCGGGGCCTGGTCGTTGGCGGCGAGGAAACGCCGGATCTCGGCGGCCGGCGTGGAGGGCACGCGGTTTTTCAGGGATTCGTATTCGAGATAGCCGCGCAGGATGTAGCCGTCCAGATTGTTGTACAGCGTCCGGAAACGGGCGTGCTGCCCGGCCTTGAGGGCCTCGAGCGCCGCCAGGTAGTCGCGCCGCCGGTTTTCCTCGTCCTGGGTGATATCCTGCGCCATCGCGCCACGGGGCACGCCCAGCAGGCCCGCCACAAGCAGAACAAAAGCCAAATACCGTCGCATAACCTGCATATTATAGATGGCCGCACCTGAAATAGACGGTGCCGAACGGTAAGATACTCTCAAGTGCCATGGAAACGATCAATCCCGTCACCGGCAAGCGGTTGAAAACCTTCGACATATGGAATGAGTCGCAGGTGGAATCCGCGCTCGCGCGCGCGGCCGCGGCCAATCCCGGCTGGCAGACAACGCCGTTCGCCGAGCGCGCCCGGCTGTTCCGCCATGCCGCAGCGGAGTTGCGCAACAACACCACACATTATGCAGGAATCATCACTCTCGAGATGGGCAAACTCGCACGCGAGGCGCGCGCCGAGATCGAGAAATGCGCCTGGGGTTGCGAATTCTACGCCGAACACGCCGAAGGCTTTCTGCGCGATGAACTGATCCAAACCGACGCCAGTTCCAGCTACGTCAGCTATCCGCCGCTCGGCACCCTGCTCGCCATCATGCCGTGGAATTTTCCCTTCTGGCAGGTGTTCCGCTTCGCCGCACCGGGCCTGATGGCCGGCAATACCGCGCTGCTGAAACACGCGTCCAACGTCCCGCAATGCGCGCTCGCGATCGAGGAGATTTTCCGCAAGAGCGGATTTCCCCAGGGGGTTTTCCAGACGCTCATGATTTCCGCCGCGCAGGCGGAGCAGCTCATCGCCGACCCGCGCGTCCACGCGGTGACCCTGACCGGCAGCGAGGCGGCCGGGCGCCGGGTCGCGGCGGCCGCCGGCGCCGCGCTCAAGAAGTCGGTGCTGGAACTCGGCGGCTCGGACGCCTTCATCGTGCTCGCGGATGCCGACATCGAACAGGCGGTGGACACCGGCATCGCCTCGCGCTTTCTGAATTGCGGCCAGAGCTGCATCGCCGCCAAGCGCTTCATCCTGGTGGAATCCATCGCCGGTGAATTCATCGAAAAATTCAGGCAAAAGGCTTTGGCGCTGCGTCCGGGCGACCCGGCGCGCGAAGATGCCCGGCTGGGGCCGATGGCGCGCGCCGATCTGCGGGATCAGCTGCACCGGCAGGTGACCGATTCGGTCGCGGCCGGCGCGGTTTACGCGCTGCAGGGCGGCCCGGCCGCGGGGCCGGGATTTTTCTACGAGCCGGCGGTGCTCGACCATGTGCGGCCGGGGATGCGCGCCTACGAAGAGGAGATGTTCGGCCCGGTGGCCGTCGTGATCCGCGCCCGGGACGAGGAAGACGCGCTCAGCATTGCCAACGACAACCGTTACGGGCTGGGCGCGACGGTATTCACGCGCGACGTGAAAAAAGGCGAGCTCCTGGCGCGCCGCATCCAGTCCGGTTCAAGCTTCGTCAACGGCATGGTCAAGAGCGACCCGCGCCTGCCCTTCGGCGGAGTGAAGGCCTCGGGTTACGGGCGCGAACTGTCGGTGCACGGCATCCGCGAGTTCGTGAACGTCAAAACAGTCTGGATCAGGTGATCTTGTCCTGACGGCGAGACTAACGTGACTTATTTTTTATTGAAATTGACCATCAAACCGGCCCAGAAGACTTCGTAATGGCTCTGTTCGGTTGTAAGATCGCCCACTCCCACATACCGCTGCCACTCGAAACGCAAGGCATATTTTTTGCCCAGCGCATACTTGGCGCCCAGACCCATTGTGTACTTGGTGCCTCTGGAATTGCTTTTGCTGGTCACGCCAAGCTGCGTGGTATCGCTGTCGACATCATGCAGAAAGAGACCGAACCTGCCCATGACTGAAATGTTGTCTGTGATGCCCATGGTCCCGACAACAACAGCGTCTATCCCTCTGGCCTCATTCTTGTCGCTGTAGGTCATGCCTCCCAAGGTGCCATCGGAACGCACCTCACCGAGATCGACGTACCCCACCTCCATGGCCAATATATCCATAAAATGATAACCGCCGTAAATCCTCCAAGCGGAGTCTTTATCGTCAATGACAATATTGCTGATGCTGCCGACGGAATCCTTATAGTCCTTGGCATGGGCGTTGCCGATGTTTGCGCCCATATACCAACCGGCGCCTGCCGCCTGGACCACACCGGACATCCCGGCCAACGCGAGCAGAACAAACAGTCGTGAAATCAGGGACGTTAAATTAGTCTTGTTGATTGACCACAACATACTCTCTTCCTCCTTCCTGCATTATTTAGGTTCTGATGTTTGTGATTCTGGTGATTCGCTGAATACGTGGCGCGCGGTTCCGCATCTTCCACGGCTGGCGGCAGTATATGCCGCTAAAAAACGCCTCGTCAATGCACGTATCAAATCGGTGGGATTTCAACCATACCGCAGCCGCGCAATCCTGATTCAGGATAATCATGCCTGAACCAGTTCAGGTTACGACGATGGTCTCATGGATTTCCTGTGCGCCCACACCAACATGCCCGCACCAAGAATGATCATCGGCAGACTCAATACCTGGCCCATGGTCACCCAGCCGAAGGCCAGATAGCCCAAGTGCGCGTCCGGCTCGCGCGCGAATTCCACCAGGAAGCGGAACGTACCATAGCAGAGCAGGAACAGCCCGGACACGGCCGTGGTCGGGCGCGGCCGGCGCGCGTAGACCCACAGGATGACGAACAGCGCCACACCTTCGAGCATGAATTCGTAGAGCTGTGATGGATGACGCGGCAACGATCCGGCGCCGCGAAACACCATGCCCCACGGCACATCGGTAACGCGCCCCCAGAGCTCATGGTTGATGAAATTGCCGAGACGCCCGGCGCCCAGCCCGAGCGGCGTCAGCAGCGCGACGAAATCGGCCACGGCGAAAAATCCGCGCCGGGTGCGGCGCGCGTACAGCCACATGGCGACGATGACGCCGAGCAGGCCGCCGTGGAACGACATGCCGCCGGACCAGACGTAGAACACCTCCAGCGGATGCTCGAGATAATAGGAAAAGTTGTAGAACAGGATATACCCGAGTCGTCCGCCGAGAATGACGCCGAGCGCGCCGTAGAAAAGCAGATCGGCGATCTCCCCCGACTGCCAGCCGGACCCGGGACGCTTGGCGCGCAGCACGCCCAGCCACCACGCGCCGAGAAAGCCGATGAGGTACATCAGTCCGTACCAGTGGACCTTGAGCGGGCCGAGATGAATGGCGACGGGATCGATATCGGGGGCAAGCATGGCGCGGCATTATGCAGGAGACAGAGACGGCTAACCAGTGATGCAGCCGGACAATACCCATGAAGTTAGAACGTCCACTATAAGACAATCCGGATGCGATTCGGTATAGTCGAAATCACTTCGGGAACGTTTTCTTCACGGACATGCCCGCCCACACCAATCGCCTGATCCACGAAACCAGCCCCTACCTCCTGCAGCACGCGCACAACCCGGTGGACTGGTATCCCTGGGGTGCCGAAGCGCTGGAGCGCGCGCGCCGCGAGGACAAGCCGATCCTGGTTTCCATCGGCTACTCGGCCTGCCACTGGTGTCACGTGATGGAACACGAATCCTTCGAGGACGAGGAAGTCGCGGGCGTGATGAACCAGCTGTTCGTGTGCATCAAGGTGGACCGCGAGGAGCGTCCCGATCTCGACAAGATCTACCAGACCGCGCACCAGATCCTGGCGCAGCGCCCCGGCGGCTGGCCGCTCAACATGTTCCTCACGCCCGGCGACCAGATGCCGTTCTTCGGCGGCACCTATTTTCCCAAAACGCCGAAATACAACATGCCCGCCTTCACCGACCTGCTGCGCCACGTGGCCGAGGTCTATGCCAACAAACGCGACGCCATCCAGGAGCAGAACAGCTCCCTGCGCGACATCTTCGGCCGCCTGCAGCCGCCCGGGCCGGCGCCCGGCGTGCACGCCGGCCCGGAAGCGCTGGAGCAGGCCCACACCGAATTGCAGCGCCAGTTCGATGCGCACCACGGCGGCTTCGGCGCGGCGCCGAAGTTCCCGCACCCGACCTCGATCGAGCTGTGCCTGCACCGCTGGGCCCGCAGCCGCCACAACGGATCGGAAGACAAGGAAGCGCTGCACATGGCGCGCCACACGCTCGCGGCCATGGCCCACGGCGGCCTCTACGACCAGCTCGGCGGCGGCTTCTGCCGCTACTCGGTGGACGAGCGCTGGGAGATACCGCACTTCGAGAAAATGCTGTACGACAACGCGCAACTGCTGGCGCTCTATACCGACGCTTGGCTGGCCACCGGCGCGTCGCTGTTCCGGCGCATCGCCGTCGAAACCGCCGAATGGGTGATGCACGAAATGCAGGCGCCCGAAGGCGGCTATTACTCGGCGCTCGACGCCGATTCCGAGGGACACGAGGGCAAATTCTACGTCTGGACCGCGGAGGAGATACGCTCGCTGCTGACGCCCGAGGAATGGGACCTGGTCGAACGCCGTTTCGGCCTGCAAGGCACGCCCAATTTCGAGGGCCGGTGGCACCTCAACGTGCGCGCCACGCACGATGCCATCGCCGACCAGTTGCAGCGCCCGGAACCGGAAATCATCGAGCTGCTGGATTCCGCGCGCGCGAAACTGTTCACGGCGCGCGCGCAACGCGTGCACCCGGGGCGGGACGAGAAAATCCTCACCTCCTGGAACGGTCTCATGATCCAGGCCATGGCGCATGCCGGCCGGGTGCTGGGGCGTCCGGATTTCATCGCCTCCGCCGAACGCGCCATGGACTTCATTCAGGCACAGCTGTGGCGCGACCACCGCCTGCTGGCCACGCACAAGGACGGCAAATCGCATCTCAACGCCTACCTCGACGACCACGTGTTCCTGGTCGCGGCGGCGCTGGAACTGCTGCAGGCGCGCTTCCGCCGCGCCGATCTGGATTTCGCCGTGGCGCTGGCGGACAACGTGCTGGAGCATTTCGAGGACGAAAGCCGCGGCGGTTTCTATTTCACCGGTGACGATCACGAAAAACTCGTGTACCGCCCCAAGCCGGTGTCGGACGATGCCATTCCCTCCGGCAACGGCGTGGCGGCGCGCGCGCTCGGCCGGCTCGGCCACCTGCTCGGCAACCTCAATTACCTGCACGCCGCCGAACGCACCGTGGAGGCGCTGTATGCCGGCATGCAACAGCAGCCCTCCGCGCACGGTGCGCTGCTGCTGGCGCTGGAGGAGCAATTGTCGCCGCCGCAGACCATCGTGCTGCGCGGGACACCCGAATCGATGCAGCCCTGGCAGGCCGCGGCCGGCCGCACGTACCAGCCGCACCGGCTGGTGCTGGCGATTCCCGCGGATGCCGCCGACCTGCCCGGCATCCTGAAGGAGCGCGCGGCCAATAACGGCGTCACTGCTTACGTCTGCACCGGGCACGCCTGTTCGGCGCCGGTCACGGATATGGCCGGATTCGAAGCCGCGCTAAACTGACGTTCCCATGCCCGGAGCCCACGCCAAGGTGCGCGAGATCAGCGTCGAGGAATTCGACGAGATGATCGAGAACCACGACGATCTGCTGATCGTGGACGTGCGCGAGGCCGGGGAATTCGAGCGCGGTCACATCCCGGGCGCGCAACGGCTCGCGCACGAATTGCTCGAAGGCGAAATGGACGACGCCCGGCACGCGCAGCTGGAACGGTTGTTCGGCGGGCGCGGGAACACGCTGGTGCTGTGCAGCCATGACGGCGTGCGCAGCGCCGCCGCGGCGCAGGCGCTGCAACGGCTCGGCTTCGAGAAAGTCTACAGCCTCGCCGGCGGCGTCGCGCGCTGGCAGGCACAGGGGTTCGCGCTGGTCACGGAATAGGCGGTGCCCGCGCGGGTCCGCGCCTCCACGTCGCTGTCTTTACACCGTTTTTTTCCCGCGTGGCATGGAATATGCAAAACCTTCCTGCACCGCGCGCCCATCATACGACTATCCCTACCGGAACCCTCCCGACCATCCGCATGGAACCTCAACCCTCCATCAAGGTCATGGCCACCGATGCCGCTGCTCACGCCGGCAACGGCGTCGTTGCGGGAACACGCCGTCTGCTCACGGCGGCAAGGATGCTCCAGGAACGCGAAAAGCGGCGCATCCGCGAAGAAATCGCGCAGATCCCGGGATTGATGACGCTGTTGATGAAGCCGCGCAACGGAATGAAGTGGACCAGGGCGGAGCGCGCGGAACTGCGGACACAGTTGCGCGGTCTCTCGCGGCTCAGCCTCTATCTGGCGCTGGCGACGCTTCCCTTCACCAGCCTGACGCTGCCGCTGGTGGCGTGGTGGCTGGACCGGCGCCGGCAACGACGCACCTGACCAGAACCAATCTTAAAAACGCTATATAAGAATTTTCGAACGCAGATTAACGCGGATTCATAAGAGGATGAACGCAGATAAAAAAGATTCCCAGGAGGTTATCTGCGTTTATCTGCGTTTCAAAAATAATACAATGTCTTTATTGAACTGCTGTCCGGCTCAGCGGAAATAAATCAGGTAGCCGGCCAGTACCCCGTAAAACACCAGCATGGCCAGCAGGTTCCAGTGGCCGTTGTTGCGGAACAGCACGCTCCAGTTGAAAAACCTCACGGCCGGATCGAGCAGCCGGCCGAACGATGGCAAGAACCGGTTCACGCGCGCGCAGTAATCGCGGTATGGCTGTCCCAGCAATTGTTCCAGGCGCTGTTCCTCCCGGCCCACGCGGTTGACCATGTAGAAATAATAGAAAACCACATAGGCGAGGGTGATGTAGGGATTGCCGAACAGCAGCACCACGCCCAGCATCAGGAAGAAGCGCCCCAGATACATCGGGTTGCGCACCAGCACGTACGGCCCGCGCGCGGTCAGCTGCTCGTTCTTGACCAGCGAGGCGAAGGACCACAGCTGGATGAGCTCGCCCAGCAGCGACACCAGAAACGCCGCGGGCAGCAGCGCGGCGTCCGCATAGCGTGCCAGCAGCACCAGCGCCGCCAGAATCAGCGGGTAACGCAGCGTGAGAAAAATTTTCCGCGCCAGCGGATGATTGAAAAGGCCGTGGATGGTATCGAGCATGATTTTCGTTTGATCAGAAATAATGGTCGGTCAGTATCAGCGCCCAGACCATCACGACCAGCATCAAGGAAACGAACACCGCCGCCGAGGCGATGTCCTTGGCCTGCCCGGACAGCGCATGCCGGTCCTGGCCGATGCGATTCACCACCGCCTCGATCGCCGAGTTCAGCAGTTCGGTCAGCAATACCAGCATCAGGCTGCCGACCAGCAATGACTGCTCCACGCCGTCGCGCCCGAGCCAGAACCCGAGCGGCGCGAGAATGATGAACAGCGCCAGCTCCTGGCGGAACGCCGCCTCGTTCCTCAGCGCCGCCCGGAAGCCGGCGGCGGAATAGCCCGCGGCGCGCCAAACCCGTCCCAGGTCGAACAGGCCTTTCATGGTGCGCGGCCTCAGCCGGCCCGCTTCCAGGCGAGATCGAGCTCGCGCGCGGCACGCACGTCGTCGAGCCGCTTCACCGGCAGCGTGTGCGGCGCGCCCTTGACCACCTCGGCGCTCGCGCGCGCCTCCTTCACGATCTCGTCCATGGCCGCGATAAAACGGTCGAGCTCCTCCTTGGCCTCGGTCTCGGTCGGCTCGATCAGGTGGCACTCCGGCACCAGCAGCGGGAAGTAGGTCGTCGGCGCGTGAAAGCCCTTGTCGAGCAGGCGCTTGGCCACGTCCATGGCGCTCACTCCGGTTTCCTCCTTGAGCTTTTTGAAAGTCAGCACGAACTCGTGCGTCGCGCGCCGCTTCGGGAACGCCATGTCGAAACCGCGCTTCGCCAGCTCGGCCATGATGTAGTTGGCGTTGAGCGTGGAGTACTCGGCGACGCGGTGCATGCCATCGCGCCCGAGCAGCCGGGCGTATACGTAAGCACGCAGCAACACACCGGCGTTGCCCATGTTGGCCGATAACCGGCCGATCGTCTGCGGACGCGTCTTCTCGGTTTCCCACAGGTACTTGTCCTGCACCCTGCCCACGACCGGCACCGGCAGGAACGGCGTGAGACGGTCGTTCGCCGCCACCGGCCCCGCGCCCGGGCCGCCGCCGCCATGCGGCGTGGAGAAGGTTTTGTGCAGGTTCATGTGGATCACGTCGAAGCCCATGTCGCCCGGCTTCACGCGCCCGAGGATGGCGTTGAGGTTGGCGCCGTCGTAATACAGCAGGCCACCGGCCTCGTGCACGATTTTGGCGATCTCGGTGATCTTGCGCTCGAACACGCCGAGCGTCGAAGGATTGGTCAGCATGAGGCCCGCCGTCTGCGGCCCCACCGCGGCCTTGAGCGCCTCGATTTCGACGTCGCCGTTGGCATCGGTCGGGATCTCGCGCACAGCGTAGCCGCACATCACCGCCGTGGCCGGGTTGGTGCCATGCGCCGCGTCCGGAACCAGGATCTCGGTGCGGCCCTTGTCGCCGCGCGAATCGTGATAGGCGCGGATCATGGCCACGCCCGCGAACTCGCCCTGCGCGCCGGCGAGCGGCGTGAGCGACACCGCTTTCATGCCGGTGACGTCCTTCAGCATTTCCTGCAATTCATACATGCAGGCCAGAAACCCCTGGCCGGTGGATTCCGGCGCATACGGATGACGCCCGAGCAGGTTCGGCAGCATCGCCAGCTTGTTGCAGGCGCGCGGGTTGTACTTCATGGTGCAGGAACCGAGCGGGTAGAAATGCGTGTCGATCGAGAAATTCAGCTGCGACAGTTTCGTGTAATGCCGCACCGCCTGCATTTCGGAGACTTCCGGCAGCAACGGACGTTTTTTCCGGAGGAATTTTTCCGGAACGTCCTTGACCTCGACTTTGGCCAAGGGCGCCTGGGAGTAATTGCGGCGGTCTTTTTGCGATTGTTCGAATATCAGCATATCGTTGACTCTCTTCGTTTGCCGTCATTCCGGCGAAAGCCGGAATCCAGGTCTTGAATGG
>JBFMBB010000033.1:0-19952 GCA_040755435.1 Pseudomonadota bacterium
CGGGGCGCGCCCGGCCGGGCGCCTCGCCAGTTCCGGCCAGAACGGGTAGCTGCGGCACTGGGCCGGGCGTACCGCGTAGATGCGGCAGCGCCTGCCCGCGTCGAGGAACACGCAGTCGCCGTTGGCGTGCATGCGCACGCTCTCGCGTTCGTCGTCGAAACGGAACACGTAGCGCCGGCGCAGCCAGTCCCGGCCGATGCCGAGGAAGCGCCGGATGCGTTCCTGCTCACGGCGGCTGACCTCGATCACGTAGCTGCCGCGACCGGTGCAGCATTGGCCGCAGCCGGTGCAGGCGAAACGGCGCTCGGACCCGCGGGAGGAACTCATCCCGCGAGTTTCGCAAAAAGACAAATGGATGGAAAGGTCCGGAGGTAACGCGCAGCGTCATCCGCGCCGGTGACGGCGCGAATGACGGAACGGCGGCGGGTCCAGGGTGTGCGCCGCCGTTCCCGGGCGATCAGACCGGGTTGGTGAGATTCGTGGTGAAATCCTTGCCTGGATGCTCGGTCTGGATTTCAAGATACGCCTTCTTGTTGTCCTCGTTCTCGAAACAGATTTTGAGCGCGCCTTCGCCTTCTCCCTCAATGACAAACGGAGATTTCTCGGGATTTTTGACATCGGCGCCGGAGATGGGGTCAGTCGTTGATACACGCATGGCATGCTCCTTTGGTTTGGCAACAATACATGCAGGCACTATGCCTCCATACTTTAACAATTACTCCCGCGACCAAATGCTGTCAATGACGGGCGTCATCCCCGGCACTCCCTTGATTCTTGCGCGGTTTTTCGGGAAATCATCCCGGCGCGCACCGGCATTGTTTGACGTGCGTCAAAAAACAGAAGGCCCGCTTGCGCGGGCCTTCTGCTGGCGTTATGCCTTCCACAACACTCACAGTCTCTCAGGGAACGCTGTTCACCGTCTCGCAACTCCCGTCGGCGCTGTCGGTGCCGCTGCCGCCGTTGCAGGTATCCGTGCCGGCGCCACCGGATAACGTATCAGCGCCACCGCTGCCATTAATATTGTCGTTGCCGGCGCCGCCGCAGAGGGTGTCGTTGCCCCCCTTGCCGTCGATCCAGTCGTCACCGCCCAGGGTGTGGATCACGTCGGCGTTGCTGCCGCCGGCAAAGCGCTTGCTGCTGGTGCCGTCACTGCCGGAGGTGCCACGTTTGGTGACAACTTGGCCGAGGCAGGCCAAACGCACATTGGTGCTCATTGTCGCGGAGTTATTGGCCGGGACGAGATCGGTCTCCGCAGCGGATATCATGGTGCTGGCACTGACATTGACATTGAAGGTGCTGCTTGGCGTGGGGTCAAACAACGCCTCGGCTCCGGGGGTGGCGGTCACCGTGACGGTAGCGCTCTGGCCGTTGTTGAGCGTTCCCAGGTTGCAGCTGATGACGCTGGTTCCGGTACAACTGCCCTGGCTGGGTGCGCCACTGCCGGTCACGCCACCAGGCAAGGTGTGCGTAACCACGACGCTGGTTGCGGCGGAAGGTCCAGCGTTGGTTGCCGTGACGGTGTAGCTCAACGGGCTGCCGGTAAGGGCCGGGTCGGGGGCATCAACCACGCTCAACGACAGATCAGCGGACGCATTGACCGTGATTGTCGCGGTAGTGGAATTGTTGCCAGGATCAGTATCCGATCCGCTGCCGGAGACCGTGGCGGTATTGGGAATGACTCCGGCGGCAGTCGCGGTAGCGTTAATCGTCACAGAGGTGTTAGCGCCACTCGCGAGACTGCCCAGGTTACAGGTCACCGTGCCCGCGGCGTAAGCGCAACTGCCTTGCTGAGGAACCACCGAAACGAAGGAAATACCAGCTGGTAATGGGTCGCTGAAGGTTACCTGGGCAACGGTCGTGGGGCCGTTATTGACGACGATGAAGGTATAAGTCATCGCGTCATTCAGATACACCGTATCTGGATTGACCGACGCGACAACCGACAAGTCCGCGGGCTCTGTAATGAAGTCAATCAGCGCGCGGTACTTGGGCGCCTGCGACACGGGTTGTTCCAGATATTCCAGGGCTCCCCAGGAACCGTGATTGCCGGGTTTCTCGATGTCATCGAAGAATGCACAGTTGCTGACGCCCTCGGCATCCAGCATGGCCAGGTAATCGGTATAATACTGATACATCCTGTTGTCGCGGTTTGCTGCAACCAAGATATTTGTAAGGTTAACGTCGCCCTGTGCGCCGAATATGCCGACGAAATGTTGCCCCGCCTCGTAACAGACCAGTTCCAGCCCTTGGGTATCGGCCATGATCTTGTGGTTCCTCACAGATGATTGTTGCTCGATAATGCTCGCGGGTGCGGTGTTCAGAACGTCATCGATCGTCGGATAACTTGCGGCTTCCGGTGGAATATCATTGGGCGTGTAGGTACGACCAAAATATGGCGCGATCGCCAGGACATCGGGCATCAGGTAGCTGGGATTGATCGCCGGATCGTTAACAGCAGCTATCCGGTTTTGCGTTACCGATGCACTTCCAACCTGGGTCGCCAAAACACGTCTGACCCTTGGGTCGGCGCCAAATTCTTCCTGGAAGATTTCCCAAATCCGGATGGAGCGCAAGGCGGTATATTTGTCTCCGGCCACCCATGGCGTACTCGTCAGTTCCGGCCACAGATTTACTCCCTGACTCCGGACGTAACCCGTTTGCGGGTAAGACTGGCCGGCGTTCCAGGTTTCATTCGAGTACTCAATGTATATTTTCTGATTCGCGCCTACCGTGTCGCGCAGTAACCGGGCCGTCTGTCGGACATAATTATCGTCAGCCTTGTGAGGAATATTGATCCACAAATCCTTCTGCAGGGTGTTTGCCAGCTCCACCATGTATTCGAGCGCTACGCCCTCGGCACGTGCTTGCGTATAGGTTGTCTTGCTTGTGCGATTTTCCCATGTAGCAACGGGCGAGCCATTTGTCAGACCCCAATGCACAAATCTCAACACGCCAAAAGGTTCCAGTCGATCCAGATATGCAGGGTTGAATGGTTGGGTCTCATAGGTTGACGCATGTCCGGGTCGGATAATCCTGATGTCGCGAATAGGGTCGCTGCCTTGAGATTCATAAACAAGCAGCTGTAGATTCGTGTTGTTAGCCGGGGGTATCGTCAATGGAATCTCGGTTGTCCCTCCGGTTAATTCGAATATGATCGTGTTAACGGCCCCCCTGAATTTTATTTTCCCGGTCCCGGTAACTAAAACTTTGTGATCACCCGCAGCCAGCGGTTCGGACAGAATGGTATGAACATAGTGCGTTGAATTGGCGTTCTGAACGTTGGACACTGTCCCGCTCACGCAGTTGGTGGCACCAGCCACGAAAGGAAGATAAGTCGGCCAGCCGTTCACATCGAGCGGGATTTGGCCAGCCTTGCCGCTGTCCCAGCACTCCCATTCGTACGTCCAGGCCGTGTCCTTGGTAACCCATGGCCTGGTCATCTTGAATACGTCAACAAAAGCCTTGCTGGTGGCCCAATCGTTTACCATCGACAGATTCATTCCAATCTGCATCCTGCTGTCGACATTCGCGGCAAAATTCGCTGTTACCGCTTTGTCGGAGGTCATTGTTATGGTGCGCGGATTTCCCTTGCCGGTAACATCTCCCGACCAACCGGTGAAGTGATACCCGGGGTCCGGGGTGGCTATGAGTTGCACGGCTGTGCCTTCTTCAAAACGCATGCTCTGCGTATTTGGAGTCGACGTTACTGACCCGCCGGAGGTGCCGGTCAAGGACAGGCTATATAAAGGCAGGGGATCCTGAATTACAAAATCTGTTAAAGAAGTCGGATGCCAACAGTAGGTCGTTCCATAGGCGTAAATTCTGAATTCTATGGCGCCCATGATGTTGTCATAGCCGGCTGCTGGCATGATGAAGGAAAATTCATTAACGGCATAGTTGTTCGCTGGAATGGATACTGTGGAAAGCTCGTAATCGACCTGAAAACCGCCAACGCTCGTAAAAATGGAATATTCCCGCGGCGCCGCGGTAGTCCCGTCGTTCAGTCTTTGTATCTTAAATATGATCTTCTTGTTATTTAAGTTGAGGGGGCCGGACGTGGGAGCAATGGTGAAATGAATATACTGGTTGTGATTTATTGCATCGGCAAGTGAAGAGGGAACCGCCTGGCCATTCACAACTTGAGTATTATTGCAGAGCTGAAAAGCAAAGACATTGTCTCCCGTTCCCTGCGATGACTGCCACGATTGTGGCCATGGAATCGCCCTGTTGTAGATGTCAGCCAACGCCGGTGAAATCACATCCCAGCCGGAATAATTGAGATTGGGATCGATGCTATCCGTGGCCGTCCATGGCGTATTCAGAGAGGGAGATGATCCCGTAAAACTGGAGTCCAGAAGAATTTCTGCTTGTGCATTAAAACCACTCAGAAGCAGGATGAGAAAGAAAATGATTTTTTTCTTGCACGCAAGGAAATTCATAACACCCCTCCTCTTGACTGTTATTGGATGTCACCCGCACTCAAGTCCGCACATATTGCTCTTAATCGTGAGAGCAACGATTCGGTAAATCTTGAATTCCAGCTGGAATAACAATGAGGGAAATAATCACGCCTTTTGTTTTGATTTCGATGCAGGTGTGTTTTTAGCCCCTCCTCCTAGAGCGCTCACAATGCCACCATCGGCGTGGCAGGGCAATGACACGACTGGAACCGTTGATTACAAATGCAAAAAAGCCCGCTTTCGCGGGCTTTTTTGTTTACAACAACCGATCGGCCTTACTTCTTCGCCGCGATCTCCTCGAGCTGGGTGGCGCGGATGATGTTGCCGTCGAGCGCCGCTTCCTTGGCGCTGGCGCCGTAGGCCACTGCCATGAGCTGCGAGTAGTACACCACCGGGATCTTGAACTTGGTGCCGTACTTCTTGTTGATCTGGCCCTGGTACACCTCGACGTTCATCTGGCACACCGGGCAGGGCGTGACGATCATGTCGGCGCCGTGGTCGTAGGCCGACTCGATGATCTTCTTGATCTGCGCCTGGCTCTTCTCCGGCTCGGAGAACGCCAGCGCGCCGCCACAGCAGGTGACCTTCTGCTCGTACTTGTCGAGCGCGGTGCCGCCAACGGTCTCGACCAGCTTGTCGAGGTACTTCGGGTTCTCGAACGACTCGCCGGCCACGCCGAACGGGCGGTTGGTCTGGCAGCCGACGTAGCCCGCGATCTTGATGCCCTCGAGCGGCTTCTTCACCGGCTTGCCCAGTTCCTCGTAGCCCAGGTCCTCGATCAGCACCTCGACCATGTGGCGGATCTTCTGCTTGCCTTCGTACTTCAGGCCGGCTTCCTTGAGGATCTCGTTGACGTCCGCCAGCATGGTGGGGGAATGGTTGATGCGCTCCTGCGATTCCTTGGCGCCCAGCCAGCAGGCGGCGCAGGTGGCGACGATGTCCTGGTTGCCGACGTTCTTTTCGGACAGCGCGATGTTGCGCGCGTTCATCACGTGGCGCGGCAGTTCGCCGCCCTCGGCATAGCCGATGGAGGCGGCGCAGCAGTTCCAGTCCGGGATCTCGTTGAGCTTGATGTCCAGCGTCTTGCACATGGATTCGACCGAAACCATGTAATTCGAGGCCGAGGCCTTGCGCTCGGACGAACAGCCGGGATAAAACGAATATTCTTTTCTTGCCATGGTTTGACCCTTTACGCCGCAAAACCTTTGCGCTTGTCTTCGATCTCTTTGGCCTTCTTGATCATCTTGCGGATGTCACCGGCGCCCTTGCAGTGCCCGCCGCTGAACAGGCCGAACGGATTCAGGCGGCCGGTCTTGAGCATGCCCAGGCCCACCGGCAGCATCTCCAGGCCCTTCTTGATGCCGGACGCGAAACCGTCCATGAAATACAGGCCGACCGACAGCTTCAGCTCGTTCACCCGCCCGGCGCTGGAGATGTTCTTCCAGAACAGCTTGGCGAAACGGCGCGTCGGGTTCATCTTCGGCGCGATGCCGAGACGGTGCGCGTAATTCGCCAGGCCGTGCATGATGTGGGTGATCGGCAGCTCGCGCGGGCAGCGCACGATGCAGTTGTAGCAGCTGGTGCACATCCACATGGATTCGCTTTTCAGCACCTCGTCGCGCTTGCCGGCGCGGATCATCATGAAGATCTCCTGGGGCGGATGCTCCCAGGCCGGGCCGAGCGGGCAGGAACCGGAGCACACGCCGCACTGCATGCACATCTTGACCCAGTTGCCCTGCTCCACGTTCGCTTCGACCTCCTTGAGGAAGTCGTTGCGGTACTTCTCCACCATTGCAGTATTTAAATCAGTCATTACGGGTTCCTCGTTTGAACCTGTCCGATGTATCTATTTCTTCCTGCTCCCCCTCTCCCGCTTGCGGGAGAGGGCAAGGGGAGAGGGTCACAAGCACTGCGCTAAAACTTCAAGGGGCTGAGTCCGATCTTCTGGATCGTCTCGGCCATCTCGTTGATCAGCGCCGGCGCGCGCTGGATGTCGGTGATCGCGATCTCGTAGGTCTTGACGCGTTCGACCTCGAGCGAGAGCTGCTTCAGCGTGTCGTCGATCTTGCTCATGCGTACGTGCGCGATCTCCGAGCCCTTCACGAAGTGGCACTGGTAGTTCTCGCCCTTCTGGCAACCCATCAGGATCACGCCGTCGTAGCCGCTGTTGAGCGCGTCGGTCACCCAGATGGTGTTGACCGAACCGAGGCAGCGCACCGGGATCACGCGCGTGAAGGCGCTGTACTGGATGTGGTTCATGGCCGCCATGTCGAGCGCCGGGTAGGCGTCGTTCTCGCAGGCCAGCACCAGGATGCGCGGCTTCTCGGAGAACTGGTCCGGCATGTCCACGCCCTTGATCTGCGAACCGACCGTGTCCACCGAGTAGTTCTCGAACGAGATCACGCGCACCGGGCAGGCGCCCATGCAGGTGCCGCAGCGGCGGCAGCGGGACTCGTTGAACACCGGGTAGCGCGCCTCGTCCTCGTCGATGGCGCCGAACGGGCACTCCACGGTGCAGCGCTTGCACTGGGTGCAGCCCTCGCGGCGGAACTCGGGGAACGACAGGTCGCCGGAGCGCGGATGCGCGGCGCGGCCGAGGCCGGCGTTTTCCACCGCCTGGATCGCCTTGAGCGCGGCGCCGGTGGCGTCCTCGATCGCCTGCACCATGTCCATCGGGCGGCGCACCGGGCCGGCGGTGTAGATGCCGGTGCGGCGGGTCTCGTACGGGAAGCAGATGAAGTGCGAATCGTTGAAGCCGTGTTTCAGCAGCGGCAGGTCCTTGCCCTGGCGATAAACCATATTGAGCACCGACTGCTGGTTGCTGGCCCACTTGCCGGGCTCGTCCTGCGGCACCGTTTCGATATCCACGCCGGAGTTGGCGACCTGGCCGGTGGCCAGCACCACCAGGTCGGCCTTGGCGATGGCGTCCTCGTTCAGGATCTTGTCCTTGAACTTCACCTGCAATTCGGCGCCGGGCACGACCTCGCTGGCCACGCCCTTGGTGAAGATCACACCCTTCTTCTGGGCACTGCGGTAGAAGTCCTCGCCGTTGCCCGGCGTGCGCAGGTCGGTGTACATCACCACCGTGTCGACGGCCGGATTCTGATCCTTGAAATACATCGCCTGCTTGATCGAGGTGTTGCAGCAATGGCCGGAGCAGTACGGCAGCTCGCCTTCCTTGTCGGAACGCTGACCGGCGCACTGGATGAACACCACGCTCTTCACTTCCTTGCCGTCGGACGGGCGCTTGATCGGCCCGCCGTTGGCGGCCCTGGCCAGCGCTTCCAGGCCGAGCTGGTCGACCACGTCCTTGCTCTTGCCGGCGCCCAGGTGCGGCAGCTTGTTCATGTCGTACGGCGTGAAGCCGGAGGCCATGATGATGCCGCCGACATTTTCGGTGGCGGTTGAGCCGGACTCGGTGGAGATGTCCACGCTGAACTGGCCCGGGGCGCCGCTGGTCTTGGTGATGGTCGAGTTGAGATGCACCTTGATGTGCTTGTCCGACTCGATCTGCTTGATCAGCCCGGCGATGCCGGTATCCATCGGATCGGCGTAGGGTTCGCGGTTCGGCACGCGCTTGTGCAGCTTGGCGGCCCAGCCGCCGAGGCTGCCGGATTTCTCAACCAGCAGCACGTCGTAACCGGTTTTGGAGGACTCGATCGCCGCGGTCATGCCGCTGATGCCGCCGCCCACCACCAGGATGCGCTTGTTGTGGCCGACGTTGGGGTTGGTGCGCGGGATCAGCATTTTCTGCGACTCGGCGCAGCCCATGCGCACGTAATCCGCCGCCATTTCCTGCACGATTTCCTTCTTGTCCTCGTCCGCCGGGGTGATCCAGATCACGCCCTCGCGCAGGTTGGCGCGCGAGATGGCGACGTTGTCGAAATTGAAGGTCTCGGCCTTGGAACGCCGCGAGCAGGCCGCGATCACCACGTGGTTCACGCCCTCGTTGGCGATGTCGTTCCTGATCAGCTCCACGCCCGACTGGTTGCACAGGAACTCGTGCTCGCGCACGACCTGGGCCTTGCCTTCCTTCTGCGCGATCATCGCCAGTTGCGCGGTGTCGAGGCGCTCGCCGATGCCGCAGCCCTTGCAGATGTAGGCGCCTATTTTGGTGTCTGCCATGTTTCTTAAGCCTCCGCCCGTGATACGCGGTTAACCACTTGAATCGCCCGCAGCGCGCCGGCCGTGGCGCTTTGCACCGAGCGGTTGACGTCGAGCGCGTTGGACGCGCAGCCGGCGCCGAACACCGCCTCGGTGGTGGCGTTGACGTCGATGAAGCCGCTGGCGTCCGCCGCCACGCCCTTCATGATCTTCGAGGCGTCGACCGACGGCTCCATGCCGATGGCGAGCACGACCAGATCATGGGTGTTGTCGTAGCGGTGATAGCCCTCGGTGTCCACGCCGTGCAGGATCGGATTGCCGTCCTTGTCCGCGGTGATGTTGGCCACCTTGGACTTGATGAACTTTACCTTGGGGTCGGCCTGGACCTTCTTGTAGAAGTCCTCGAAGCGGTCGATGGCGCGGATATCGATGTAATAGATCGAGACGTTGGCGTCGTCGGCGAACTTCTCGCGCACGTAGGTGGACTGCTTGAGCGAGGCCATGCAGCAGATGCGCGAGCAGTGCTTCAGGTGATTGCGGTCGCGGCTGCCGGCGCACTGGATGAAGGCGACGTTCTTCGCTTCCTTCCCGTCGGACGGGCGGATCAGCTTGCCGCCGGTGGGGCCGAACGGGTCCATCAGGCGCTCGAACTCGACGCTGGTGATGACGTTGTCGTAGCGGTCGTAGCCGTAGGGCTGGATCTTGTTGGCGTCGTACGGTTTCCAGCCGGTGGCCCAGACCACGGCGCCGACCTTGAGGTTGACGGTTTCTTCCTTCATGCCGAGATCGACGGCGTTGTACTTGCACGCGGCCTTGGCCTTGTCGGCGTCGGGCGTGCCGAGGATGCGCGGGTCGATCACGTAGCGCTGCGGGTAGGCCATGGCGGAGGTGAGATACGCGCCCTTGCGCTTGCCCATGCCGTAGTTGAACTCGTTGTCGAATTCGGCCGTGACGGCCTCGGCGCAGGCGCCGCAGGCGGTGCAGTTTTCGTTGACGTAACGCGGGGAAATTTTGATCGTGGCGGTGTAATCGCCGGCCTTGCCGGTCACCGCGCTCACCTCGGCCAGCGTCAGCACGCGGATGCGCTTGTTGGCCTTGAGGCGTTTGAGATTGATCTCGAGGCCGCAGGTGGGATGGCACAGCTTGGGGAAATACTTGTAGAGCTGGCTCACCCGACCGCCGAGGCTCGGGTTTTTCTCGACCAGCACCACGTCCTTGCCGCATTCGGCGGCTTCCAGGGCCGCGGTCATGCCGCTGATTCCCCCGCCGACCACCAGAATGGTTTCGTTTGTCGCGACGACATCCGTCATATCTGTAGCCCTCTTGCTCCGCTCGTTCGTCTTTTCATGAGAATTTCCTGCCCCACTGCGGAATTATTATGAATCCAACACCGCCGGAATCGCGGGACGGCAACAATACCCCGCCTGCGCGCGGGGTGCCACCGGTACACCGATTCATCTGGATTGAAGTTTCGTATGCGCGGATAGAGTGTTTATATGTACACGGGGCGCGCGCACGCGAACCAAGCGTATAAACACAGGCATTTTCGGTAACCCCGCCGCGAGCGTCAATATGTTTTTGAGTGCTTGGGCAAATTTGGCATACTGGCGCGGTCAACGATTAGCCAGTATCCATGGAACGTCTTTATGACGGGACGAACTGAGTAGGGCCACAGATCATGTCAGTATCCAAAAATACCGCTCGCGCCACCCAGGTCGAGGAATACCTCATAAAAGATGAGCCTTACTACGAGCCCGTCGGCCAGGAGATCGCCGTGTTCGAGGCCGCGTACCGCCAGCAACTGCCGGTGCTGCTGAAGGGGCCGACCGGCTGCGGCAAGACGCGCTTCATGCAGCACATGGCCTGGCGCCTGAAGCGCCCGCTGATTACGGTGTCGTGCCACGACGACCTCACCGCCACCGACCTCGTGGGGCGCTACCTCATCACCGCCAACGAGACCGTGTGGGTCGACGGGCCGATGGCGCGCGCGGTGCGCACCAACGCCATGCTCTACCTTGATGAAATTGTCGAGGCGCGCAAGGACACCACCGTGGTGATCCACCCGCTGGCCGACGACCGGCGCGTGCTGCCGATCGAGAAGACCGGCGAGCTGCTCACCGCCGGCCCCGAGTTCTGCCTCGCCATCTCCTACAACCCGGGCTACCAGAGCGTGCTCAAGGACCTGAAGCAGAGCACGCGCCAGCGCTTCGTCGCGGTCGAGTTCAATTACCCCGCGGCGGCGCTGGAGAAGAAGATCGTCCGGCGCGAGACCGGCGTGGACGAGGCCATGGCCGAGCGCCTGGTGAAATTCGCCGGCATGACGCGCAACCTCAAGGGCAGCGGCCTCGACGAGGGCGCCAGCACGCGCCTGCTGGTGCACGCCGGCAAGCTGATGAGCGCGGGCATCGACCCGCGCACCGCCTGCCGCACCGCCATCGCCGAGGCGCTCACCGACGATCCCGAGATGATCGCCGCGGTCAACGAATTAAGTTCTTCGTTATTTTAATTTTTGCCACAGAGGCCACAGAGTACACAGAGAAAATTTCATTCTTTGATCTCTGTGCCCTCTGTGTTTTCTGTGGCTGAATTCCTATGTCTGCTCAAGCACTCACTGTCGCGGAGTTAGAGGCGCGCCTCGACGAGGCGCTCGACCCGGTATTGTCCTCGCGCCGCACCGCGGCGCCGCTGGCGCGGGCGCTGGCGGAGGTGGAGCGCGCGCAACAGGATTTCGTGCTCAGGTGGGTGGACATCATCGTCAAGACCAATGCCGAGATGGCCTACCAGTTCGCGGCGCGCGCGCCCGAGGCGTTCCGCCTCATGCCCCCGGCGGCGATCGAGGACTGGGTCATCCGCGCCATGGACGTATACGACAGGCAGGGCCTGTACCCCGGCGTGTCGGCGCTGGGCCAGTTGCAGGACTTCGCCGCCGAAACCGCGGTGGCGGCGCACAGCATGGCGCTGGAGGAGATCCGGCACGTGCTGGAACTGTTCGTGCAGGGCCTGGCCGGGCGGGCGCTCAAGGTCGAGGAAGCGGCGGAGATTTATACCGACACTGCTGTACTGTTTCTACCCCAGCGCCTCCACCAGTTCGTCGAGCGGCATGACAACTTCCGGCTGTACAAGGCCATGGCCGCGCACCTGTGGGCCCAGACCTGGTACGGCACCTGGCGCGCGGCACCGGGAATGCCGTTGCTGACGGAGACGCTGGCGGGCTTCCGCGATCCGGCCCGGGCGCTGCACCTGTTTCATGCGCTCGAAACCGCGCGCCTCAACGCCTGCATCGCGCGCGAGCTGCCGGGGTTGCATCGCGACATGCTGGAGGTGCAGCGGCTGATCGGCGCGGTGCGTTATCCCGCTGCCTGGGAGCCGGCGCTCGCGCGCCTGATGCAACCGCAAGCCGGCGTGACCGACAGCCTCGCCCTGTTGCCAGCGCTCTACGATAGCGAGATCCCCCCGCCGTTCTGTTTCCAGGGAATACTCGCGCCGGAGCGCGCGCAGCAGACCATGCAGGAGCGGCTGGCACACGAGAAGGAACTGTTCCGCGAGGCGCTCTCGCAATTGGGCGGGGAAACGCCGCAGGAAAAAACCGAAACCGCCACGCCGGAAAATTCCCGGCAATACACCATCGAGCAGGTTCCCGATCCGGATCACCCCGGCAAATTCATTTTCCAGCTGTTCCTCGACGGCCAGCCGCTGCAGCCGCTGGCGGACATGCGCGCGCTGATGGATTCGATCGTGCAGGACCTCGGGCAGATCCCGGAAGACTACCTGGTCGCGGCCGGCGCCGGCGGCTACCGCAAACAGGCCGACGAGAAGCGCCCGGAGGACGTGTGGAAGGGCACCTACCACGAGGAGGGCGCGTTCCTGTACAACGAGTGGGACCACCGGCGCAACCATTACCGCAAGCACTGGTGCGTGCTGCGCGAGCTCGAGGTACATCCCGTGCCGGAACCGTTCGTGGCGCGCACGCTGGCCAAGTACCGCGGGGTGCTGCCACAGTTGCGCAAAACCTTCGAGGCCCTGCGCGGCGAGAACAAACTGCTCAAGAAACAGATCAACGGCGACGACGTCGACTTCGACGCCCTGGTGGAGGCGCGCGCCGACATGAAGAGCGGCATGGAGCTGTCGGAACGGCTGTTCACCAAGCTGCACAAGTTCGAACGCGACATCGCGGTGATGTTCATGGTCGACATGAGCGGCTCCACCAAGGGCTGGATCAACGACGCCGAGCGCGAGTCGCTGGTGCTGCTGTGCGAAGCGCTGGAGATCCTCGGCGACCGCTACGCCATCTACGGCTTCTCCGGCATGACGCGCAAGCGCTGCGAGCTGTACCGCATCAAGCGCTTCGACGAGCCGTACAGCGAGGACGTGCGCCGTCGCATCGCCGGCATCCGGCCGCAGGACTACACGCGCATGGGCGTGACCATCCGCCATCTCACCAAACTGCTGAACGACATCGAGGCGCGCACCAAACTGCTGATCACGCTCTCTGACGGCAAGCCCGACGACTACGACGGCTACCGCGGCGAGTACGGCATCGAGGACACGCGCATGAGCCTGATCGAGGCCAAGCGTGCCGGCATCCATCCGTTCTGCATCACGATCGACGAGGCGGCACGCGATTACCTGCCGCACATGTACGGCGCGGTGAACTGGACGCTGGTGGACGACGTGCGCAAGCTGCCGCTGAAGGTTTCGGATATTTACCGGCGGTTGACGCTGTAACCCGCGAACCCGGTTTTCTCAGACCCGGGGCTGTTTTAGAACCATTCTTGTCCCTGCTTCCTCTGGCAGATAGACTCTCCCCGGGCCGGTATTTCAAGAAGAATCATCCGGCTTCACACCAACAATCTTCATCAAACTCACCAAGGATAGGAGGAGACATGAAGTCGTTTCGTATTTTTTCTGCTGTTGTTGCTGTCTTGTTTTCTTTCATTTTCTCAACTGGACTGTCCGCGGCAATCGACTCTCAAGCTCCCGTCGTAAAACTGCGAACCAGTTGCCAAGAGGGCTCCATCACACTCGACAACTGTTTCACTACCATGGCAGACCTGCTCAACTGGACTTATGGCACACGACTTCCGAGTGCATCGTTGCCCTTGTTCGTTGATATCGGCCCCGGATCTTTTGGCGGGTTTACATGTAACGCAAGCGGATACATCACTCTGAGGGGGGCGGGCCGCCATAATACCGTCCTTGGACCTACCGTGGTTGGTCTCATCGGCGGAGGGCCGGGATGTACGCAGCTTTCGTTTCAAGATTTATCCATCGTTAACAACAATGGCTTTGCCTTTCAATGGAACGGTTCCGGTAGCGCCTCGCATGTCAATGTCGAGTTAACGGGGACAATTGCTGCGTGGTGGGACATTACTTACGCAAATCGCAGCCAACATTACTGGTGGAATGCGGTTCTGAACTCGACGAGCAACAGTGGTCAGTCAACGTTTCAGGTCTATGGCTCAGTTCACCGGTTTTATGGGGGCGAGGTAAATTTGACTGCTGTTGGAAATGGCGCCCAAGCAGTCTATGTTGGTAATGCAGGAGTCCCAGGCGAGCTCCAGATGTACGGCTCAGCGATCCGCTCCAAAGCTAATCCGGAAGCCACATTGAGCGTACTTAGGGGGGTTCAGGTGGATCATGGCCAAGCCTTTCATCTCCACGGAGGTTCCATCGGGGTGGATGCGACGGCAGCCGGAAACCCAAACGTGAGCGCCGAAGGAATCAAGGGACTAACGGAGATTGATGATGACGGTATACCAATTTCAACATCTACGGTACATGTACTGGAAGCCGCGTATGTCCTAAAGCCAAAAGGGACCGGCACAGCAAGTCGCGTGCTGGGTCTTGCGCCGGGATTTCAGGCAAGCGTACCGTTCCTGTGGGGCAACGGACCGACACCTCCTACGATCATTTCCCAGAAGGGCGCCGACATGTTTATTGAAACAGACTGCTCTTCGGTTGGGTGCCAGACTGCGGGCGCGGAAACGCATCTGCTTGTATACAACGGAAGCTGTAGTGGTAGCGGTGGGCCTTGGTTCGACGTCGTCACTGGCGCCTGCCGATAGCCAGAAACAGGTGTGATTTGCGGTTTCCGAGGGCCCCTTCCGGGCCCTCTTTTTTGAGCTTTGTATGCGTAATTTCGTGCTTTTTGTTGGCGACCGCGCCTGAATGATAGGATGGCGCCAACCCACACACACCAGACCCGCCCAACAATGAATAAAAGGGTCCACCGCCGGTCCTAACGCAGGCATCCTCCAAACCATGTTCCGACCGGACAAAAAAACCATACTCCTGATCCTGCTGGCGGTCGCGGTCATGGGCGCCATGGTCTGGGCCATGTACGCCACCGGCCTGATGGACCTGCTCACCAGCAAGAACCGGCTGCTGCAGTTCATCCGGGAAAACCGCATGCACGCCGCGACGCTTTTCATCGGCCTCCAGGTCGCGCAGGTGGTGGCCGCGCCGATCCCCGGCGAGGTCACCGGCTTCGTCGGCGGCATCCTGTTCGGGCCGGTGTGGGGCGTGGTGTATTCCACCATCGGGCTGACCATCGGCTCGTGGATCGCCTTCATGCTGGCGCGGGTGCTGGGGCGGCCGATCGTGGAGCGCATCGCCAGCCGCGAGACCATCGAGCGCTACGACTACGTGATGAAGCACAAGGGCCTGCTGCTGGCGTTCCTGATGTTCCTCATTCCCGGCTTTCCCAAGGACATCCTGTGCTACATCCTCGGCCTCGGCCACATGCGCCAGCGCGACTTCCTGATCGTCTCGGCGGCCGGCCGGCTGCTCGGCACCGTGCTGCTGACCGTGGGCGGGACCTTCTTCCGCGACGCCCGTTACGGCGCGCTCTTCACCGTGGTCGGGATCAGCCTGGCCATCATCTTGCTGGTGATGATCTATCGCGACCGGGTCGAGCGCGCGCTGCAACGGGTCACGGGGGTGATGCACCGGGATGGCAAGGACAAGGCGCCGCCGGAACAATAACCCCGGCGCCCAAAGAGCGGGTATACTCGCGCCACCATCCAACCCCGGCAACAGCGAGTTATGGCTTCATGACGACACCAGCGAGCGCGGCACTCATCTGCGGTTCCTTCGCCTACGACACCATCATGGTGTTCCAGGACCAGTTCAAGAACCACATCCTGCCCGACAAGGTGCACATCCTGAACGTCTCGTTCCAGGTGCCGCAGATGCGCCGCGAATACGGCGGCTGCGCCGGCAACATCGCCTACAGCCTGAAACTCCTCGGCGGCGAGCCGCTGCCGATGGGCACCGTGGGCAAGGATTTCGGCCCGTACGCCGAATGGATGGACAAGCACGGCATCCGCCGCCGCCATATCAAGGTCTGCGAGGACACCTACACCGCCCAGGCCTTCATCACCACCGACCGGGACGACAACCAGATCACCGCGTTCCATCCCGGCGCCATGAACCGCTCGCACGAAACCCGCGTGGGCGACGCCCAGGGCGTCAAGCTCGGGATCGTCTCGCCCGACGGGCGCGAGGGCATGATCCAGCACGCGCGCCAGTTCGCCGAGTCCAATATCCCGTTCATCTTCGATCCCGGCCAGGGCATGCCGCTGTTCGACGGCGACGACCTGCTGGCCTTCCTGGAGCAGGCGACCTGGGTCACGCTCAACGACTACGAGGCCGAGCTGATGCAGGAGCGCACCGAAAAGCGCCTGAGCGAGCTGGCCGGCTACGTGAAGGCGATCGTCGTCACGCTCGGCGCGCGCGGCTCCTGCATTTACACCGACGGCAAGGTCATCGAAATCCCGGCCGTCAACGCCGCCGCGGTCAACGACCCGACCGGCTGCGGCGATGCCTACCGCGCCGGCCTGCTCTACGGCCTGTCGCAGGGCATGGACTGGGAAACCACCGGCCGCATCGCCGCGCTCCTCGGCGCGATCAAGATCGAGCGCCACGGCACCCAGAACCACTTCTTCAGCCGCGAGCAGTTCGCGGCCCGGTTCAAGGAAAGTTTCGGGTATAGTCTGTAACGGTTTTCCGGCGTCCCGCGCCGGAGCTGTCGACGCAAGGAGGGACGGCCTTGGCGGACACCGGACTGCCACCCCTGATCCAGGCGCTGCACCGCCCTGCCTGCTACGACCACCCGGTGCGCGACATCCGGCTGGTCGAGACCCATATTTCCTGGGTGCTGCTGACCGGCCCGTACGCCTACAAGATCAAGAAGCCGGTCGACCTGGGTTTCCTCGATTTCAGCACCCTCGAAAAACGCCGCTTCTTCTGCGAAGAGGAATTGCGCCTGAACCGGCGCCTGGCGCCGTCGCTGTATCTCGAAGTCGTGGCCATCACCGGCGCGCCGGAAGCACCCGTGCTGCACGGCCCCGGCGCGGCCATCGAATACGCGGTCAAGATGGTCCAGTTTCCCGAGGAGGCCCGGCTCGACCGGATACTGGCGCGCGGCGAGCTGGGCCCGTCCCACGTCGACCTGTTGGCGCAAGAGCTGGCCGGCTTCCACGGCCGCATCGCCGTCGCCGACAGCGACCAGCCCTTCGGCGATCCGGAGCATGTGTACCAGCCGGTGCGGGAGAATTTCATCCAGATCCGCTCGCGCCTCGAGGCCGGGGACGAGGCGCCGTTGCGGCGCCTGGAGAGCTGGAGCGAGCAGCGCTTCACCGGACTCCGCAAGACGCTGGAACAACGCAAACGCGAAGGCTTCATCCGCGAGTGCCACGGCGACGCGCACCTGGCCAACATGGTGTGGCTCGAAGAACGCGCCATGCTGTTCGACTGCCTCGAGTTCAGCCCCAACCTGCGCTGGATCGACGTCATGAGCGAGCTGGCCTTTGTCGTCATGGACCTCGACGACCGCGGGCGCCCCGATCTCGCGCGGCGCACATTGAACGCCTACCTCGAGCACAGCGGCGATTACGCCGGCCTCGCCGTGTTCCGCTTCTACCAGGTGTATCGCGCGCTGGTGCGCGCCAAGGTGGCGTGCATCCGCCTGTGCCAGAGCGGCGTGAGCGACGCGGAAAAAAACCGCGGGCGCGGGGAATACCGGGGCTATATCGATCTCGCCGAACGCTACACGCGACCCGCGCCGCCGGCGCTCGTCATCACCCACGGTCTTTCCGGCAGCGGCAAGACCTGGCTGTCGCAACAACTACTGGAAGCGTTCGACGCCGTGCGCGTGCGCAGCGACATCGAGCGCAAGCGCCTGCACGGGCTCGCCCCGCTTGCGCGCAGCGGCTCCGGCATCGATAGCGGTATCTACACCGCGCAGGCCGGACAACGCACCTACGCGCATCTGGCGCAGCTCGCCGCCACGATCCTGCACGCGGGTCACACCGTCATCGTGGATGCCGCCTTTCTCAAACATGCCCAACGCGATCAGCTGCGCGCGGTGGCGGAGGAGCTGCGCGTTCCCTTCGTGATGCTCGACATCCGCACGCCGGAAGACATCCTGCGCCAGCGCCTGCGGCAACGCGCCGCGCAAGAGCACGAGGTGTCCGAGGCCGGGCTGACGGTGCTGGACCATCAGCTGGCCACCCGGGAACCGCTGACGGACACGGAACAGCGCCAGACCCTGTGCGTGGAGGGTGGCGCGCCGGATGTGTCCATGCTGGAACAACAGGTGCGCGAACGGCTGGCTTCGGCCTGAAACGGCCAGGCTTGGCCCTGCTGATTTTGTTAACCGCTGGCATCGCCCCCGGTTTACGGGGGCCGGGAACGGCCCGCGACCGGGAGCCGGGCCGAACATATATATAGGTAATTTCTCCCGCCGCCTTAGAGAACTCGTCATAAATTTTTTACAAGCTTGACACCAACCGCCTTATGGGACTAAAACTACAACATGTAGTGGTTGGCCAATGTCACAGGCACATCAGATAGTATTAAACGAGAAATCGGCTCAAAACCGCCGCAAGCGGCTGTCAGCCGGGCCAGGACAGGGTGCAGGAACCGGTGTGGACACGGCAGTCCACGGGAATTCCCGGCACCGCCCGAACCCGGATCACGCGCGCGCAGCAGGTTTTTAGGCGATTTCCAAAAAAACGGCACAGTGAGTGCCCCATAAGACAGACCCGGAGGACAGGAATCGATGAAGGTCGTCCAATTACAGGCCCAAGAGCCGGTTGTAACCGAAATCCCCGTACAACCCGCTTCCCTCGACATCTGGGACAAAAAATACCGCCTCAAGAGCAAAACCGGCGAGATCATCGACCAGGATATCGCCGGGACCTACGCCCGCGTGGCCCGGGCGCTGGCCGATGTCGAGGAAATCCCGGAGAAACGCGAGGAATGGTTTGAAAAGTTCTTCTGGGCCCTGCAAAACGGGGCGATCCCGGCCGGCCGCATCATCTCCAACGCCGGCGCCCTGGAGCACAAGCCCGCCACCAGCACCATCAACTGCACCGTGTCCCGGGCGGTTCCGGATTCCATGGACGGCATCCTGTCCTCGGTCCACGAGGCCGGCCTGACCCTGAAGGCCGGTTGCGGCATCGGTTACGAGTTCTCTACCCTCCGCCCCAAAGGGGCGTTTGTGAGCGGGGCCGGGGCTTATACCTCCGGCCCCCTCTCTTTTATGGATATCTTCGATGCCATGTGTTTCACCGTGTCCTCCGCCGGCGGCCGGCGCGGGGCGCAGATGGGCACCTTCGACATCAGCCACCCGGACGTCATGGACTTCATCAAGGCCAAGCGCGAGGACGGGCGGCTGCGCCAGTTCAACCTGTCGTGCCTGATCACCGACGAATTCATGCAGGCGGTGAAGAAAAACGGCCCCTGGGACCTGGTGTTCCCGGTCAGCCGCCACGAATACGAGGACCCCGAGGCGCGCATCGTGTGGCGCTACTGGCCGGTGTCCGAGGGCTATGTCACCAACAACCTCGGCCAGGTGGCCTGCAAGGTGTACAAGACCCTGCCGGCGCGCCGGTTGTGGGACCTGATCATGGCCTCGACCTACGACTATGCCGAGCCCGGGTTCATCCTGATCGACAAGATCAACGAGATGAACAACAACTGGTTCTGCGAGAACATCCGCGCCACCAACCCCTGCGGCGAGCAGCCCCTGCCGCAATACGGCTCCTGCCTGCTGGGCTCGGTCAACCTGACCAAGTTCGTGGAAGAGCCCTTCACCGACGCGACCCGTTTCAACTGGGACAAGTACCGCGAGGTGGTGGCCACCTTCACCCGCATGCTCGACAACGTGGTCGAGATCAACGGCCTGCCGCTGCCGCAGCAGCGCCATGAGATCCACCACAAACGCCGCCACGGCATGGGCTTCCTGGGCCTGGGCTCGACCCTCACCATGCTGCGCATGAAATACGGCTCGCCCGAGTCGCTCGAGTTCACCGAGCGCGTGGCGCGAGAGATGGCCGAGGTCGGCTGGGAGGTGGGCATCCAGCTCGCCGAGGAAAAGGGACC
>JBFMBB010000034.1:0-19813 GCA_040755435.1 Pseudomonadota bacterium
GAACCCGAGGCGCCCCAGCGGATCGGCGTGGCCAGCAACACCACGTCGGCCCAGTGTACCAGTGCTTCGTACACCTGCTCCATCTGGTCGTCCGGGTCCATCTGCGTGATGGAACACGGCCAGGTGCAGGCGCGCGCGCTCTTGGAGTAATAACCCTCGCAATGGCGGAAGCGCAGTTCATCCAGCCGGATCAGGCGCGTCTCGCACCGGAGTTCGGTGGCGGCATGATCGAGCGCCACCTGCAACAGCGCCTCGGAAGTGGAATAGCGCGGATGCTCGCGGTCCATGCTCGTCGCGGAAATGCCCGCCACGCGTATCGGTCCTTCCTGGCGCCGGATCGGACGTTCGAGCGGGTGCGGCGGATGCGGCTTCTTGCGGCGCGGTGTCTGCGGTTCCACTTGCACATAAAGATGACCGCCCTCTTCCTTCACGGCATGGCTGGGCACGGCGTCTTCTTCGTATCCGGGTTCGCCCAACCCGGTGCGGCAGTGGAATTTCCAGTGATGCCAGGGACAGACGACATACTCGCCGTCCAGATGGCCCTGCCCCAGCGGGCCGCCGGCGTGATTGCAGATGCCCGAGACCGCGCCGAATTTTCCGTCCTGCCAGGTGATCGCGAGCCGGGTGTTGTCCGCGCTGACTTCGGTGACCGGCTTCTTGCGGAATTCCGCGGCCGGTCCCAGGTCATGCCAGGTCTGCTTCGCCATGCTTCTCTCCTTGCGTCATTTCAACGTACGTCCGGGAACGGCAGGGCGCCGGCGATCCCGGGAATCCGCGCCGCCTCCGGATAGGTCACCGATGCCAGATAAAGCCCGTCGGGTGCCGCGGTCACGCCGCCGGCGCGGCGGTCGCGCGCTTCCAGCACCTCGCGCGCCCAGTCCGGCTCGCGCTCGCCGGCGCCGACGCTCATGAGCACGCCCGCGAGGTTGCGCACCATGTGATGCAGGAAGGCGTTGGCGTGGGCATGGAGGCGCACGAACTCGCCGTGGCGCGCCACTTCCAGCGCGCGCAGCTCGCGCACCGGGTTCTTCGCCTGGCACTCGATGGCGCGGAACGAGGTGAAGTCGTGCTCGCCGACCAGGTGCCGCGCCGCCTGCCGCATGCGCGGCACGTCGAGCGGGCGGTATTCGTGCGTCACGCGCCGCGCCAGGTAGGTCGGCCGGACGGGACGATTCAGGATGATGTAATGATAATGTCGCCCGGTGGCGGTATAGCGCGCGTGGAACCCGTCGTCCACCGGACCGGCCCACAGCAGCGCCGCGTCCGGCGGCAGGTTGCTGTTGGCGCCGCGCACCCAGGAATACTCACTGCGCACGGCGCTGGTGTCGAAATGGATCACCTGAGCCAGCGCGTGCACGCCGGCGTCGGTGCGTCCGGCGACGGTGACATGGATCGGCTCGTCGGCGACTTTCGCCAGCGCCTCCTCGACGCATTGCTGCACCGAGCGCGCCTGTTCCTGGCGCTGCCAGCCGGAAAAACCGGAACCGTCGTATTCGAGAATCGCGGCGATGCGCATAGGGGGCGTATTCTACCTGCTCGACCTTGCGCAGGTGGAATTAAAGCCGCAGTGCCTTCAGTCGATGCCGCCGGGCAGCAGCATTTTCATGGTCGCCGAATGAAATTCGCGCATGTACAGCACCAGGGTCACGAGGGTGGTGGCGGCCACGAATACCCACGGGTGCACGAACCAGCCGAGGGCCGCAAGGCTGAAATAATAGGCGCGCAGCCCCTGGTTGAAATCCTTCGAAGCATGGGTGCTGACCTCGGCGGCACGGCGCGCGTGCTCGCCGTCGGCGGATTTCGGCGCGGCGCCGATCAGCACCGAGCAGTAATTGAACTGGCGCAGCGCCCAGGTGAACTTGAAAAACGCGTGCACGAAGATCACGCCCAGCACCAGCAGTTTCAGTTCCCACTGCCCGGGCGTGGTGCCGGCCGCGAACGGCAGGGCGCGCACGATCTCGATGCCACGGTCGCTGGCGCCGAGAATGGCCAGCAGCCCGGCCAGGATCAGCAGCGTGGTCGAGGCGAAAAACGACACGCCCTGCAGCAGGTTGCGCAGGATGTTGACGTCGGCGACGCGGTTGTCGCGCAACACCATCTGGCGCATCCATTCCACGCGGTGCGCGTGCATGACGGCACGCAAGGAGTTCCGGCGCCAGACGCCGCGATCCGCGTACCAGGTGTAGCCGACCCAGACGATTATGAACCAGGCCAGGCTCAGGATATCAGCGATGGGAATGTCGAACATGCCTGCCTCCGATGTTCAGCGCGCCGGTCGCGCTGTCTCATGCCTTGAGTTTTTGTTCCACGAGCCGTTTCAATTCATCGAGCGAGCGGCAACGGTTGATTTCCTCGGAGGTGATCCACTCCTTGAGCCCGTCATCCGCTTTCAGGAAGATCGCCGGCAGCTTCGCGTCGCGCAAGCCGTGGCGCTGCGCCAGCTCGTCCCGGTGCAGGAATTCCACCGGCGCCCCGAGTCCGGCGACGAAGTTTTTCCATTCGTCGCGCATACTGAACGTGGAGTGCGTGATGGCGCAGAGATTACAGGCGTAGGTTTGCGGCGCGACGATCTTGTGGCCGATGTCGAGCAGAGTGTTCACGAAACCGCTGTCGGCGTTGTAGACGAAGACCAGGGTCGGTTTGTTCATGGCACGCGCGCGGGGAGAATGGAGCGGGGATTCACAGGCGTCGTTGCACGATGAATATCGCCGGTTCGTCCGGCATGGCGCTCACGCTGAAGCCGAGGCGCTTGACCAGCGACAGCATCGCGCCGTTCTCGGCCAGTACCTCGCCCTCCATGAGCTTGAAGCCCCTGGCCTTGGCGGCTTCCATCAGCAGCGTGAGCAGCCGCGCGCCGACGCCCCGGGTCTGCCATTCGTCGTCGACCACGACGGCGAATTCGCAGCTGTCACCGTCCGGGTTGACGCCGTAACGCGCCACCGCGATTTCGACCTCCTTGCCGTCCTGCATCACCACGGCGATCAGCGCCAGCTCGCGGTCGTAGTCGATCTGCGTGAAGCGCACGAGCATCTCCGGGCTGAGCTCCTCCAGCGTCTGCATGAAGCGCATGTAGCGCGCGTGCGGCGACAGGTTGCGCACGAACGCGGCCTCGATGTCGGCGTCCTCCGGGCGGATCGGCCGCAGCACGATGTTGGTCCCGTCCGGCAGCTGCATGCTCGTCACCAGGTGGCTCGGGTACGGGTAAATCGACATGTGCCCGTAGCGGTCGCGCCGCGGCGGCGGCGTTTCCACCACGATGCGCACGTCCAGCGCCACCGCGCCCGATTCGTCCGCCACCAGCGGATTGATGTCGAGCTCCCTGATCTGCGGCAGCTCGCAGACCATTTCCGACACCGCCAGCAGCACCTGCTCGAGCGCGGCGTGATTCACGGCCGGCATGTGGCGGAACGCCCCGATCAGTTTGGCGGCGCGCGTGTTGCGGACGAGGTCCCGGACGATGAAGGTATTGAGCGGCGGCAGCGCGCAGGCGCGGTCGCGCAGCACCTCGATCGCCGTGCCGCCCAGCCCGAAACTGATCACCGGACCGAAAACCTCGTCGCGTATCACGCCCACGTGCAGTTCGCGCCCATGCGGATTCTTGTACATGCGTTCCACGGTCGCGCCGGTGATGCGCGCCTGCGGCCGCTGGCGTTGCACCGACTCGACCAGTTCGTGGTACACCGAGCGCACCGCCTGGGCGTTGCCGATGTTGAGGCGCACGCCGTTGACGTCGGACTTGTGCGTGATGTCGGGCGAGGCGATCTTGAGCGTCACCGGGTAGCCGATCGACTCCGCCATCACCAGCGCCTCGTTGCCGCTGCGCGCCTCCATCGCCGGCAGCTGCGGAATACCGAACGCGCTCAGCACCGCGCGTGCCTCCATGCCGGTCAGCAGCGTGCGGCGTTCGGCAAGCGCGGTGTCGATGATCAGCTGGGCCCCCTCGACGTCCGGGCTGCTGTGCGGCGACAGCGGGCCCGGCACCTGGCGCAGCAACTGCTGGTTGCGCTGGTAATTGGCCAGGTAGGCGAAGGCCTCGACCGAGGCCTCGGGGCTGGAAAATTCCGGGAGCCGGTGCTCGGTCAGGTACGCGCGCGCCACCCGCACGTGCGCCTCACCCATCCAGCAGGTCAGCACGATCTTGTCGCTGCCGGCCGCGAGTTCGACGATGTGTTTCGCCACCGCCAGCGGATCGGTCATGGCCTGCGGGGTCAGCATCACCAGCAAGCCGTCCACATGGGGATCGGCCAGGCAGGCCTCGGCGGCGCCGCGAAACCGCAGGGGGTCGGCGTCGCCGAGGATGTCCACCGGGTTGCCGTGCGACCAGTGCGAGGGCAGCAGCTGGTTGAGCCGCGTCAGGGTGGCCTCCGACAGGGTCGCCAGCTCGACACCGAGATCGGCCGCGCGATCCGCGGCGAGCACGCCGGGTCCGCCGGCGTTGGTCACGATCGCCAGCCGGTGCCCGCGCGCGCGGTACTTGGTGGCCAGCAATTCCGCGGCGGAAAACAGCTGCTCGATGGTCATGGCGCGCACCGCGCCGGCGCGCGCCAGCGCGGCGTCGAACACGTCGTCGGCACCCACCAGGGCGCCGGTATGCGACAGCGCGGCGCGCGAGCCGGCGGTATGGCGGCCGGCCTTGACGACCACGACCGGCTTCAGGCGCGCGGCCACGCGCAGCGCGCTCAGGAACCGGCGCGGTTGCCGGATGCCCTCGATGTAGAGCAGGATGCTGCGCGTCGCCGGGTCCGCCGCCAGGTAATCCAGCAGGTCGCCGAAATCGATGTCGGCGCCGTCGCCGAGCGACACCACCGCCGAGAAACCCACCTGGTGCGCCTCGGCCCAGTCGAGAATCGCCGTGCACAGCGCGCCGGATTGCGACACCAGCGCGAGCGAGCCGGGGCGCGCGGAATTGTTGGTGAAAGTGGCGTTGAGCTTGGACGCGGGGCGTATCAGCCCGAGACAGTTCGGCCCGAGCAGGCGCATCTGGTAACGCCGCGCCTCGGCCAGCAGCGCGGTTTCGAGTTCGATGCCGGTGGACTTTTCCTGGCCTTCGGCGAACCCCGCGGAATGGATGATCGCCGCGCGCACGCCATGCTCGCCGCATTCATGGATGATCGCCGGCACCGTGGCGGCCGGCGTGGCGATGACGGCGAGGTCCACGGGCGCATCGGTTTCGGCGATCGAGCGGAAACAGCGCCGTCCCGCGACGCTCTCGTGTTTGGGATTGACAGGAAACACCGGCCCCTCGAAACCGGTCTTGAGCACGTTGTCCAGCACATGCCCACCGAGCGAGTCCTTGCGATCCGACGCGCCGAAAACCGCGATGGCGCGGGGAGCAAACAAGCGGTCGAGATAATGCGGGCCCATGGGTCGGTGCGCTCCGTGCTTTAGTCCATGAGTGCCATTGTACGCGGAAGTTCTCTCTGGTTGTCATTCCGGCGAAAGCCGGAATCCAGGTCTTGAATGGTTCGCGCGCTCCGCGCGCGACTCAAAAGCTATGTGCGGGTGGCTCCGCCCCTGCACCCTGGGTGACTTTTCTTTGCACGAGCAAAGAGAAGTTACTCGCCCGCGGTGCGAGAACCGCAAATATTGCTTTTAAAGTCAAAAGCCGCCAAAGGCGGCTTTTGATCATTTACTACACTGGATTCCCGCCTTCGCGGGAATGACAGCCACTATTCCTTCACTTCAATACCGGTTACTTCCTGATACCCCTTCGGCAACCGCGAGCCACGCTGGGCGCGTTCGCCCTCGTACAGCTCAACCTCCTCGCGCGATACCGCGAGATCGCCCTTGGCGGTGTGGACCGTGAACGACTTGCCTTCGCTGAACACGACCACGCCGGCCACGGCCTCTTCGCCCTTGGCGAACTTCGCCGTGGGCACGTTGAGGATCTTGTTGCCCTTGCCCTTGGGCATCTGCGGCAGGTCCTTCACCTTGAACACCAGCATCTGGCCGGTGGTGGTGACGGCGGCGAGTTGATCCTTGTTAAGCTCGCTGACCGGCTGCGGCGGCAGGACTTTCGCGTCCTTGGTGGCCTTGAGCACGGTCTTGCCGGCTTTCTTGTTTGAAATCAGGTCCTCGAGTTTCGCGACGAAACCATAACCTGCGTTGGTCGCCAGCAGATACAAATCTTCCGGCGCGCCCATCATCACGCCGGCCCAGGTGGCGCCCGGCGGCGGGTTGAGGCTGGAACTGAGCGGCTCGCCATGGCCGCGCGCCGACGGCAGCTTGTGCGCCGGCAATGAATAGGTGCGGCCGGTGGAATCGATGAACACCGCCAACTGGTTGCTCTTGCCGCGCGCGGCCTGCAGGAATTTGTCGCCGGCCTTGTAGTCGAGCGCGCGCGGATCCATGTCGTGGCCCTTGGCGGCGCGCACCCAGCCCTTCTCGGACAGGATCACGGTCACCGGCTCGGTCGGCAGCAGCGCGGTCTGGTCGATCTGCTGCGCGGCCTCGCGCTCGACAAGCGGCGAGCGGCGAGCGTCGCCGTATTCCTGCGCGTCCGCCATGATCTCGTCGCGCACCACCTGCTTCAGCAGGCGCGCGGACTTGAGCGTCTTCTCCAGATGCTGGCGTTCGCGGGTCAGCTCGTCCTGCTCGCCGCGGATTTTCATCTCTTCGAGCTTGGCGAGGTGGCGTAATTTGGTTTCGAGGATGGCGTCCGCCTGGATCTCGGTCAGCTTGAAACGCTTCATCAGCACCGGCTTGGGCTCGTCCTCGCGGCGGATGATGCGGATGACCTCGTCCAGGTTCAGGAACGCGGCCAGCAGGCCGTCGAGGATGTGCAGCCGCGCCTCCACGCGCTCGAAACGGTGCTGCAAGCGCCGGCGCACGGTCTCGGTGCGGAAGCTGAGCCATTCCTTGAGCAGTTCCTTGAGGTTGTACACCCGCGGCCGGCCGTCGAGCCCGATCATGTTCAGGTTGACGCGGTAGCTGCGTTCGAGGTCGGTGGTGGCGAACAGGTGCGACATCAGCTCCACCGGATCGATGCGGTTGCTGCGCGGCACGATCACCAGGCGCGTCGGGTTCTCGTGGTCGGACTCGTCGCGCAGGTCCTCGACCATGGGCAGCTTCTTCTGCTGCATCTGCTGCGCGATCTGCTCGATGACCTTGGAGCCCGACACCTGGTACGGCAGCGCGGTGATGACGATGCTGCCGTCCTCGCTCTCCCATTTGGCGCGCGCCCGGATCGAGCCGTTGCCGGTTTCGTAAATGGCGCGGATCTCGCTCTTGGGACTGATGATTTCCGCCTCGGTGGGATAGTCCGGGCCCTTGATGTGCTTGAACAGGTCCTTGAGGCCGGCGTCCGGATCCTCCAGCAGGTGCACGCAGGCCGCCGCCACCTCGCGCACGTTGTGCGGCGGGATGTCGGTGGCCATGCCGACGGCGATGCCGGTGGTGCCGTTGAGCAGCACGTGCGGCAGGCGCGCCGGCATGACGCGCGGCTCCTGCAGCGTGCCGTCGAAATTGGGCACCCAGTCCACCGTGCCCTGCTCCAGCTCGGACAGCAGGATCTGCGCGAAGCGCGTCAGACGCGACTCGGTGTAGCGCATGGCGGCGAAGGACTTGGGATCGTCGGGCGAGCCCCAGTTGCCCTGGCCGTCGATGAGCGGATAACGGTAGCTGAACGGCTGGGCCATCAGCACCATGGCCTCGTAGCAGGCGGTGTCGCCATGCGGATGGAACTTGCCGAGCACGTCGCCTACGGTGCGCGCCGATTTCTTGTGCTTGCTGGCGGCGCTGAGCCCCAGCTCCGACATCGCATAGACGATGCGTCGCTGCACCGGCTTCAGGCCGTCGCCGATGTGCGGCAGCGCGCGGTCGAGAATGACGTACATGGAGTAGTCCAGGTACGCCTTCTCGGTGAAGGCGGCGAGCGGCAGCCGCTCGATCGAGGCCACGCGCGGACGCGTGACGGGTTGCGCCTTGCCGCGCGTGGCTTTGGTCTTCCTGCCCGCGCCGTTTCCCTTGCTCGTGGATTTCTTCGCCATCAGTGTTTCGCCTCGGCGGTGCGCTTGAGTGCCAGATTCATCAGATTGAACGCCTTGGTGGTCTCTCCGGAGATGAAGGGCATGATCAGCGCGGCCAGCAGGCCGGAGAAATGCTCGCGCTGGATGAAACGCACGCCCTTCACGCCGTTCGGGATGATGAAGAACGCCTGTTCGCGATCGAATATGCCCTCGATGAAGCGCCGGCGGCGCCAGCGCAACTCGCTGGCGGGGATGGCCTTCACCACCCGCGCCGTGAATTTGCGGACGCGTCCCCGCGTATCACGCGCGTTGATCTTCAGGCGCTGTCCCGGCACCGCGCTGCCGTAAACCGAAACCAGAACGGGATTCCAGTGCGGATATTGCGGGAAGTGCGTCAACACGCGCCACACGATCTCGGCCGAGGTGGCCACGTCCACGGCAGTCTTGATGGTCGGCATCAGAGCACCTCCGCCTTGTTGCCATTCTTCTCGAGCCAGTTCTTGCGATCGGCCGCGCGCTTCTTGCCGAGCAGCATGTCGAGCATCTTGCCGGTGTTGTCGCCGGCCGCGATCTCGAGCTGCACCAGCCGGCGTGTCTTCGGGTCCATGGTGGTCTCGCGCAGCTGCTCGGGATTCATCTCGCCCAAACCCTTGAAACGCGTCACCACCGGTTTGGCGCGCGCGCCGCTCGACTCGATGCGCTTGAGCAGCGCCTTTTTCTCTTCTTCGTCGAGCGCGTAATAAATCTCCTTGCCGACATCGACGCGGAACAACGGCGGCATGGCGACGCACACGCGTCCGTCCGCCACCAGCGGGCGGAAATGGCGCACGAACAGCGCGCACAGCAGCGTGGCGATGTGGGCGCCGTCGGAATCGGCGTCGGCCAGGATGCAGACCTTGCCGTAACGCAGGCCCTCGAGATTGCTCGAACCCGGGTCCACGCCCAGCGCCACGGCGATATCATGCACCTCCTGCGAACCCAATACTTCAGCAGGATCAACCTCCCATGTATTCAGGATCTTGCCGCGCAGCGGCATGATGGCCTGGTATTCGCGGTCGCGCGCCTGCTTGGCCGAGCCGCCGGCGGAATCGCCCTCCACCAGGAACAACTCGGTGCGCGACAGGTCCTGGGCCACGCAATCCGCGAGCTTTCCCGGCAGCGCCGGGCCGGTGCCGACCTTCTTGCGCGCCACCTTCTTGTCCGCGCGCTGCCGTTCCTGCGCCGCCTCGATGGCGAGCGCCGCGATCTTCTCGGCGTCGGCCACGTGATGATTGAGCCACAGGCTGAAGGCATCCTTGGTCACGCCCTGCACGAAATTGGCGGCTTCGCGCGAGGTCAGGCGTTCCTTGGTCTGGCCCGAGAACTGCGGGTCGCGCATCTTGAGCGAGAACACGTAGCTCGACTTGCCCCAGATGTCCTCGGGCGCGAGCTTCACCCCGCGCGGCAGCAGATCGCGGAACTCGCAGAACTCGCGCATGGCGTCGGTCAGGCCGGCGCGGAAGCCGTTGATGTGCGTGCCGTCCTGCGTGGTCGGGATGAGGTTGACGTAGCTCTCCATGATCGGCTCGCCACCCGCGGGCAGCCACACGATGGCCCAGTCGACCTCGCCGTCGTCGCCCTTGTGGTGGCCGACGAAGGGTTCGGCGGGCAGGCATTCCCAGCCTTCCAGCTGCGTCTGCAGGTAATCCTTGAGGCCGTCCTCGTAGTGCCATTCTTCGTCGTCCTTCTTGTCGGCCTCGTTGGTAAAACTGATATAGAGCCCCGGGCACAGCACCGCCTTGGCGCGCAGCACGTGCTTCAGGCGCGGGACGTGGAATTTGACCGTGTCGAAAAACTGCGCGTCCGGCCAGAAACGGATGATGCTGCCGGTGACGCTTTTCTCGGCCTTGCCGACGGCTTTCAATTCGGAGGTCTTCTGGCCGTCGGCGTAGGACATGCGGTATTCCTTGCCGTCGCGCCGCACCGTGACCTCGAGCTTGTGCGACAACGCGTTGACCACCGACACGCCGACGCCGTGCAGGCCGCCGGAATAGGTGTAATTCTTGTTCGAGAATTTTCCGCCCGCGTGCAGGCGCGTGAGAATCACCTCGACGCCCGACACGCCCTCTTCCTTGTGCCTGTCCACCGGCATGCCGCGGCCGTTGTCCGCCACCGACAGCGAGCCGTCGCCGTGCAGCGTGACGTCGATGGCGCTGCAATGCCCGGCGATGGCCTCGTCCACGCTGTTGTCGATGACTTCCTGGGCCAGGTGATTGGGCCGGTCCGTCTGGGTATACATGCCCGGACGGCGGCGCACCGGTTCAAGGCCGGTCAGGACTTCAATGGCGGAGGAATCGTAGGCAGCGCTCATGGATGGTCAGATAGTCAGGAAATGGAGTTCATGGCATTACCGGGTCAGCTGACGCACGACATCCTCGGGCATCCGGGCGGAGTCATGCTCATCGCAGATGTAATCTCGATATAAATGATAACGGAAGGCGTTGGCCGCGGGTCGCGGAATCGGCCGCCACGCGGGGTTCTTGACCGGCGTGAACGCCTGTTCCGGGCTGCCCATGGCGTAGGTCTTGTACTCGCGGGTCTCGCAGCGCAGGCCGTCATAAAAAACGCTGCGCGCGCCGGAGGGGCTTTGCACCACCAGCGAAAAACGGGTCACGCGGTCCGGGCCGCGCGACAGCGAGGCGCGGTCGATATAGATTTTAAGCGTGTCCGTCGCCAGCAGGGAGACTGGCAGGAGATTCTCGTCCCGGGGCCAGGCCGGCAGGGTTATCCCGCTTTCCTTCCACTTCTCCGTCTTGCTTTCATCGAAATCGAAATACTCCTTTTTCATTCCGTATGAATCGCTCGCGGCGTGGAGCGGATGAATCGCGGCGGACAGCAGCAGGGTGAGCAGCAGGCGGGCGAAGAAAAATCTTCTTTCTCCGATCCGGGTGTTGGTAAAACGAGCGGCTCCTTGCATCGGGCGCGGAGTATACAGCAGATGCGCGCGGCGCACGAGACATCACGACGCGCAAACGACGGGCGCGATCAACTGCCCGTGCGGTGGCAGATCGTCAGTCCGACAGGTCCTGCGCCAGCGAGTCGCGCGTCGCGGCCGGGATGGGGTCGACCTGATGCATGTAAGCCGGATGATCGATACCCATGGCCACTGCCGCGCCCTGCTTGACCGCCCGAACCATCTCGGGCGTGAGCTCGAAGCGCAGGAAATGGACCGAGGAGGTTTTTTCCGCGTCCTCGCGCTCCAGGTCCTCATCGGCAACCGGGCGCACCGGCTCGAAACCCGCCACGCGCGCCCATACATGGTTTTCCACGCCTTTCAGCCGTTTCAGGGCCTCGCGCCGCTCTCCGACGTCCGGGAACTCGACCATGAACGTGGCCTTCCAGTTATGGCCATCCGGGATGAGGGGGTTGTAGGCGGCGAGTTCATCGTTAATTCCCTCCGCCTCGTATATGCGTTCGATGCGCAGCATCTCCTGCACCTGGTACTGCATGGTCATCCGATCCTCGAAGTAAAGCCTGGCGTTCGGGCCGATGCCCACCTGGCGGTTTTGCTTGTGCGCCATCACCTGCGCACGGAACTGCGGGCGCACTTCAGCGTACTTCTCGAGGGAATAAAGGTCCTCGCGGTTCAGTTTTTTCATGAAGGTGCTCTCCCTTGCCGAAGTCTGAGAATTCATCGGGTCCTCCCGTCAAATGCCATAGGCCTGGCGCAGCAGCGACATCGGGTGCTCCGGCTTCATGTCGCCCTGCAGGCCGTTCTCGATCTGGTGCCCGGCCATGGGGCAGTCGCTGGAATAATGGTCCGGCTTCGCCTGTTCCACCCGGTTGACCACGGGCTTGCAGATCTTCATGGAAATCTTGTGGCACTCGCTTTTCACCGCGTAGGTGCCGTCATGCCCGGAGCAGCGCTCGATGGTGTCGATCTTCGTGTTGGGCACGAGGCTCAGTGCCTCGCGCGTCTTGAGGCCGATGTTCTGCACGCGCAGGTGGCACGGCACGTGATAGGCCACGGAGCCCAGTTCCTTCTTGAATTCAGTTTTCAACTTTCCCTCTTTGTGCCGCAGCATCAGGTATTCGAACGGGTCGAAAATGGCCTGCTTGACCTTGGCCACCTCGGGATCGTCGGGGAACATGAGCGGCAGTTCCTGCTTGAACATCAGCACGCAGGACGGCACCGGGGCGACGATGTCCCAGCCTGCGTCCACGAGTTTCGCCAGCACCGGGATGTTGGCCTCCTTGGCGCGCACCACGGCCTCGAGGTCGCCCAGCTCGAGCTTGGGCATGCCGCAGCAGCGTTCTCTCTCGGCCAGCGTCACGGGAATGCCGTTGTGCTCGAAAACCGCGATCAGGTCTTCGCCCACATGCGGTTCGTTGTAATTGCCGTAACAGGTGGCGAACAGCGCAACCTTGCCGCGCGTGCGTCCGGCCGGGACCGCCGCCGCGCCGTCGCCTTTGCGATGCTTCGCGCGCTTGCGCAGGGTTTTGCTGTGATACTCCGGCAATATCGCTTCCGGGTGCACGCCCAGGACCTTGTCCAGCATCTTGCGCATGGCGCCGGACCGGTTGGCGGCATTCACCGTCTGCACGATCACCGGTATCCCGGCCAGCTTGCCGACCATGTCGGTATTGGTGAGCAACTTGTCGCGCTTTTTGACATCGCCCTTCCTGAACTTCACCGCCTTGGCGCGCAACATCAGGTGCGGAAAATCGATGTTCCACTCGTGCGGCGGCACGTACGGACACTTGGTCATGAAACACAGGTCACACAGATAGCAGTGATCCACGACCTGCCAGTAATCCTCCTTCTTCACCCCGTCCATTTCCAGCGTCGGCGAGTTGTCGACGAGATCGAACAATGTGGGGAAGGAATGGCACAGGCTGACGCAACGGCGACAACCGTGGCAGATATCGAACACGCGCTCGAGTTCTTCCATGAGCGCTTCTTCGTTATAAAAATCGGCTTCGCGCCATTCCAGCGGATGCCTTGTTGGTGCCTGGAGACTGCCTTCGCGTCGGCCTTCGGTCGGTTGGCTCATGATCTTGTCTGCCTGATGATGAATTCAGAACATCCTGCGCTCAGGAGATACACGCAACTTTGATTGCAATCAAAGCCGGCAATAATGAAACAACGGGGCTGGAGTCCCAGCCCCGTTGTCCATGGCTGCAACTACTTGCCCAGGGTGTCGAGGGCCTTCTGGAACCGGTTGGCGTGCGAGCGCTCTGCCTTGGCCAGCGTCTCGAACCAGTCGGCGATTTCGGCAAAGCCTTCGTCGCGCGCGGTCTTGGCCATGCCCGGGTACATGTCGGTGTACTCGTGGGTCTCGCCGGCAATGGCGGCCTTCAGGTTGTCCGAGGTGGCGCCAATCGGCAGTCCGGTGGCCGGATCGCCACACTGCTCCAGATACTCCAGGTGCCCGTGGGCGTGGCCGGTTTCGCCTTCCGCGGTGGAGCGAAATACGGCCGACACGTCATTGAAGCCTTCCACGTCGGCCTTGGCGGCGAAATACAGGTAACGGCGGTTGGCCTGGGATTCGCCGGCAAAGGCTTCCTTCAGGCTGGCTTCGGTTTTGCTTCCTTTGAGTTTTGACATGATTGACTCCTCGTTTTTAGACGGTTAACACTAATGTGATGAATATAAAAGGAATTTAAATCAAAATACTTTGATTTAAGGCAACAAAAATCCAGCAAGCAACAATCGAATACCTCAATTTAGAATTATTCTAAATTAAGGGAAAACCCCTGTCAACAGCGTTTAACCGCGACTGACCTGGCAGATGGAGATTAAAGAGAATCTGGCTATTCTTTAAGTCTGGACGTCATCCAGCGTTCGCAGGGAAGCGAGAACAGCTCACGGGGCGCCAATATCTACAGCACAATCCTTCATCACGACCGGCATGTCGCATGCCTGCGGGAAAAGAATGAACCAGATTATGACAGACGCATGCAACTGCCGGAAAACAGGGGGAAAAATGATTTGGCGCCTGCGGATATCTGCGACTATATTTGAAAGATTCAGCGCCATAGCAGTGACGCTTACCTGAATCCACCACGATGGCAACCGCAACCACGGCAAGCAACCTGAGCGGCCTCGCACTGAGGCTGGTGCGCGACAATCTGCTCAGTCCGGCGGACGCGGAGCGCATTCAGTCGGAGGCACTCTCCAAAAAGACTTCCTTCGTGTCACAGCTGGTCGAGAGCAAGAAACTCGACAGCGCCACCATCGCCAAAGTGGCATCCGAGGATTTCGGCATACCGCTGTATGAAATCAACTCGCTCGACCTGGAAATGGCCCCGGTCAAGCTGGTCGACGAAAAGATCATCCGGCGTCATCACGTCCTCCCCCTGTTCAAGCGCGGTACCAGGCTTTTTGTCGCCGTCGCCGATCCCACCAACCTGCAGGCCCTGGATGAAATCAAGTTTCACACGGGGCTGGGCACGGAACCGATCCTGGTGGAAGAGGCCAAGCTCGCCGTCATCATCGAGAAATCACTGGACGCACAGGATACGAGCCTGGCCGATCTGTCCGGCGACGACAGCCTGGAAAACCTCGAGATCGTCGCGGGCGAGGAAGACGAAGCAAAAAGTGCCGGCGGCGAGGAAGGCGTCAACGACGCTCCCGTCGTCAAGTTCGTCAACAAGGTGTTGATGGACGCCATCAATCGCGGCGCCTCGGATATTCACATCGAGCCGTACGAAAAAATCTATCGCGTGCGTTACCGGCAGGACGGCATGTTGCACGAAGTCGCCAATCCGCCGATAGCCCTGTCCGCCCGCATTGCCGCGCGCATCAAGATCCTTTCCAGGCTCGACATCGCGGAACGACGCGTCCCGCAGGACGGTCGCATCAAGATGCGCATCTCGAAAAATCGCGCCATCGATTTCCGCGTCAGCACCTTGCCGACACTTTGGGGCGAGAAGATCGTGATGCGTATTCTCGACCCCACCTCCGCCACGCTCGGCGTGGAAAAACTGGGATTCGAGGATTTCCAGAAAGAACTGTTTCTCGAAGCCATCCATCGCCCTTACGGCATGGTGCTGGTTACCGGCCCTACCGGCAGCGGCAAAACCGTCACCCTCTACACGGCTGTCAACATACTCAACACCCCGGATACCAATATTTCCACGGCGGAAGACCCGGTGGAAATCAACCTCTCCGGCGTCAACCAGGTGAACATCAACGACAAGGCCGGACTCAACTTTGCCTCGGCGCTGCGCGCCTTCCTGCGCCAGGACCCGGACGTGATTCTGGTCGGCGAAATTCGCGACCTCGAAACAGCCGAAATTGCCATCAAGGCGGCGCAAACAGGCCACATGGTGCTTTCCACCCTGCATACCAACGATGCGCCATCCACGCTGACCCGTCTCGCCAACATGGGGGTCCCGCCATTCAACATCGCCTCGGCGGTCAACCTGATCATTGCCCAGCGTCTGGCGCGGCGCCTGTGCGCCCATTGCAAGAAACCCGTCGATATCCCCAAACCGGCGCTGCTCAAGGCCGGCTTCAGGGAGGAAGATCTTCCCGGCCTGACCGTTTATGGCCCGGTCGGTTGCGATGCCTGCAGCGGCGGCTATAAAGGACGTGTGGGTATCTATCAAGTCATGCCGGTAACGGAAGAAATCGGCGCCATCATCATGCGCGGCGGCAACCAGCTGGATATCGAAAAGCAGGCCCGGAAGGAAGGCGTTCCCGACCTGCGCCAGGCGGGCCTGATGAAGGTCAAGGCGGGCGTGACCAGCATGGAAGAAGTCGAGGCGGCAACCAACGAGTAAACCATGGCAGAAGCGGCGATAAAGAAACCAAAGTCCGATGCCTTCTCGTGGGAAGGCGTCGACAAACAGGGAAGGAAGGTCAAGGGCATCATGGAAGCGGCCAGCGTCGCCTTCGTGAACGCCACGCTGCGCCGCCAGGGCATCAGTCCCGTCAAGGTGGCCAAGCAGCGCAAGGCCGCCTTCAAGTTCAAGAAAAAAATCACCACCAAGGATATCGCGGTCTTTACCCGTCAGCTCGCTACCATGCTGACCTCGGGCATCCCCATCGCCCAGTCCTTTGACATCGTCGGCAAGGGGCACGAAAACCCGTCCATGCAGGAAGTGATCATGTCGATCAAACAGGACGTGGAATCGGGCACCGCCCTGACCCAAGCCCTCGGCAAGCACCCGCTTTACTTCGATGCCCTGTACTGCAACCTGGTGCAGGCCGGCGAGCAGGCCGGTATTCTGGACGGCATTCTGGACAAGGTCGCCACCTACAAGGAAAAGATCGAGGCCATCAAGGGCAAGATCAAATCCGCCCTGTTCTACCCGACCGCGGTCATCGTGGTGGCCTTCATCATCACCGCCGTGCTGCTGGTGTTCGTGATCCCGCAGTTCGAAAGCCTGTTCGCCGGATTCGGCGCCGACCTGCCGGCCATGACCAAAATGGTCATCGACCTTTCCAAGGCATTCCAGGAATGGTGGTGGCTGATTATCGGCACCATCGTCGGCTCAGTGGTGTTCCTGAGCTACACCTACAAGCGCTCCGAAAAAATGCATCACACTCTCGACCGTCTTCTCCTGAAGGCGCCGGTCATCGGCGAGATCGTGAAGAAAGCTACCATCGCCCGGTTCGCGCGCACGCTGGCGACCATGTTTGCCGCCGGTGTGCCGCTGGTGGAGGCGCTGGATTCCGTCGCGGGCGCTTCGGGCAACCGCGTCTACTACGAGGGCACACAGGCCATCAAGGCCGACGTCAGCACCGGCATGCAGTTGCAGGCCTCGATGAACGCCACCGGGCTGTTCCCGAACATGGTGGTGCAGATGGTCGCGATCGGCGAGGAGTCGGGCGAGCTCGACAAAATGCTGAGCAAGGTGGCCGATTTCTACGAGGCGGAAGTGGATGATGCCGTGGCGGGCCTGTCCAGCCTGCTGGAACCCATCATCATGGCTTTTCTCGGCATCGTCATCGGCGGCCTGGTTATCGCCATGTACCTGCCGATCTTCAAGCTTGCGGCCACCGTTTAATCCTCCGATCCGGTTCCGCTTTATGCGTCCCTTCGGGCATAATGCCGCCCGATGAGCGATATCGCCGCCTTCTTCACCGGCTATCCCGCCGCCTTTCCCTGGATCGCCGGTCTTTTCGGACTGGTCATCGGCAGCTTTTTGAATGTGGCGATTTACCGTCTCCCGGTCATGCTGGAACGGAAATGGCGCAACCAGTGCCAGGAGATCATCAAGCCAAACAAAAAAATCCGGGGTACCGCCAAAAGATTTGACCTGATAGAACCCGGCTCGCGCTGTCCGCACTGCGGCCACGCCATCACGGCGCTCGAAAATATTCCGGTACTGAGTTTTCTCTGGCTGCGCGGAAAATGCTCGGCCTGCGCCAAACCCATTTCCTGGCGCTACCCGCTGGTGGAACTGCTGACGGCCGTCATGACGGCGGCGGTCGCCTGGTATTTCGGCTACGGCATCGCCGCATTCGCCGGCATGGCGTTGACCTGGTGCCTGATTGCGCTCAGTTTCATTGACTACGACCGGCAGCTGCTGCCGGATGACATCACCCTGCCCCTGCTGTGGTCCGGACTGCTGCTGAACGTGTTCGCGGTTTTCACGCCGCTGTCCTCGGCGGTCATCGGCGCCGCCGGCGGTTACGTCTTTCTCTGGCTGGTATACCAGCTATTCAAACTGGTGACCGGCAAGGAAGGCATGGGTTACGGCGATTTCAAACTGTTCGCCGCTCTGGGCGCCTGGTTGGGGTGGCAGAGCCTGCCCCTGATCATCCTGCTTTCGTCGCTGGTCGGCGCCGCCGCGGGAATCACATTCATCCTGCTCTTCGGTCGTGATCGCCATCTGCCCATCCCCTTCGGCCCGTTCCTGTGCGTGGCCGGATGGATCGCGCTGCTGTGGGGGGACACGCTGACGGGCTACTACCTGCAGTTCGCCCGCCTCGGTCCCTGAACCCGCACCCATGCTACGCGTAGGACTTACCGGCGGCATTGGCAGTGGCAAGTCCACCATCGCCTCGCTGTTCGCCATGCGCGGGATGCCGGTCATCGATACCGACGAGATCGCGCGCGCCCTGACCGAACCCGGCCAGGAATGTTATGACGAAATCATCCGCATCTTCGGCGACGGGATCCTGGATGCAAACCGCCGGATCGACCGGAGCAAATTGCGTGAACGGGTTTTTGACAATGCCGATGAACGTCACCGTCTCGAGGCCATTCTGCACCCGCGCATACGCGCCATCGTCCGGGACAGGCTGGCCGTGCTCGAAGCGCCCTATGTCGTCGTGGTGGTGCCGCTGCTGATCGAGTCCGGTTTTACCGACCTCGTCGACCGTGTGCTGCTGGTGGACACCCTGGAAAACGTGCAGATCCAGCGTACCGCCATCCGCAGCGGACTGAGCGAACCGGAAATACGCAAAATCATGGCGGCGCAGGCCAGCAGGGCGCAGCGGCTGCAGCTGGCGAACGACGTGATTGAAAATAACGGCGACCGGAAGCAGCTCGAGGCCGAGGTGGAACGCATGCACCAGTGGTACCTGTCGCTGGCGACCACGACGAAAGGAAAATCTTGAACTGCCGGGAGCGCGGGCAACGAGCACAAAGTTCAGAGTTCAATGTACAAAGTTTGAAATTTGCCACTCTGTACTCTGAACCGTGTGCTTTGTGCTTGTCGCCCGTCCCCCGTGGTTTGAAATTCGTCTGTTGAGGGTTCTAACTACGATACTCGGCATTGATGCGCACGTAATCGTGCGACAGATCCGAGGTCCATACGCGCGCCGATGCCGGTCCTTCCCCCAGATTCACGCCGATACGGATCTCCGGCAGCCGCATCACGGCAAGTCCCTTCGCCTCGGTGTAGCCGGAATCCGGCGCACCATTCCGCACCACGCATAATTCATTGAGATAAATTGCCACTTTGGTGACATCCAGCTGTCCGACCGGCGCGCGCCCGATAGCGGCCAGTATCCGCCCCCAGTTGGGATCGCTGGCGAAAAAGGCGGTTTTGACCAGCGGCGAATGCGCGATGGTATAGGCCACCGCGAGGCAATCCGGCTCGCTGCGCCCGCCACGCACCTCGACGGTGATGAACTTGGTCGCGCCCTCGGCATCACGCACGATGGCCTGGGCCAGTTCCGTGAACACCCCGGTGACCGCCGCCAGCAGCGCGGCGTAGGCTTCGCCTTCGTCCCGGGCAATCACGGGATTGCGCGCCGCGCCGGAGGCCAGCAGCACGCAGGCATCGTTGGTGGAGGTGTCGCCGTCCACGGTGATGCGGTTAAAAGACAGATTCACCGCCGCGGCAACGCAGGCCTGCAACGCCGCCGGCGCCACCGCGGCGTCCGTCGCCACGAAGGCCAGCATGGTCGCCATGTCCGGCCGGATCATGCCGGCGCCCTTGGCGATGCCCGTCACCGTGATCGTGTGCGCGCCGATTTTCACCTGGCGCGAACTTCCCTTCGGCAGGGTATCAGTCGTCATGATGCCGTGGGCGGCTTCGCTCCAGCCGCTGGAATTCATGCTGGCGAGACAGGAAGGCAGACCGGCGACAATTCGTTCACGCGGAAGACGCTCGCCGATCACGCCCGTGGAGAACGGCAGAACCTCCTCGGCCCGGCAATTCAATTGGCGCGCCAGCGCCGCACAACAAGCGCGCGCATCTTCCAGGCCCGGCTCGCCGGTACCGGCGTTGGCAAAGCCGGTATTGATGAGCAATGCGCGCGGCGCGGTCATGGCCAGGTGCTCGCGCGCCACCGTGACCGGCGCGGCACAGAAACGGTTTTGCGTGAACGTGGCGGCCGCCAGCGTGCCCGGTGCGCACTCCATCACCACCAGGTCGCGCCGGTCCTTTTTGCGGATACCGGC
>JBFMBB010000035.1:0-19700 GCA_040755435.1 Pseudomonadota bacterium
TCTCGCCTCCCGCAAGGGGAGAGGGGGGATTTAGATCCAAGCCGAAGCGCAAACGACGCGCGCCGATATGACCGGTTACGCTGGCGCTGCCGCCGCGGGTTGCTGGAACTGGACGTAGTGCTCAAGGATTTTCTCGATCGGCGCTATCCCGGTCTTACTCCAGGCGAGCAGGACGCATTCGAGACACTTCTGACAATGCCGGACGAAACCCTGCTGGCCTACGTGCAGGGCAAGCAAAATCCACCTGAAAAAGAGTTGATGCAACTTGTCCATAAGATCAGGGAATAATCTGATTTTAAACATAAAAGTTTCCCGTCTTTTGGCCGGGATTATTTTGGCCATACATCTGGGTGGCATGGCGCTGGTGGCGGTGACGCCCATGGCATGGGGCGTGCGACTGGTGCTCTGGGGGCTGCTGGGGTGGAGTCTTTACTATTCCCTGATCACTCATGCATGGCGCTCCGGCCGACACGCTATTGCAGCCATTGAACTGGATAGCGAGGGAGCGGCGTCAGTGCGGTTTGCCGGCAGCGAAACCTGGCGGCCGGTGCGGATTACCAGCCGTTTCGTGCATCCTTGGCTGACGCTGATGACGTTACGCCTGGAAAACCGCCGCCGGCCGCTGAATCTGGCCATCGCCGCCGATGCGGTCGAGCCGGAGCCGTTCAGGCGTTGGCGCGTCGCCCTGAGACTTCAGGTGGTGCCGGGGTGAGGATGGTATCCTGCGGCGTACCCGCAAGCGTCTGCGGATAGTCGCGGGTGTAGTGCAAGCCGCGCGACTCCTTGCGCTCGAGCGCGGAGCGGATGATCAGTTCGGACACCAGTAATAGATTACGCAATTCAATGAGATCGTTGGTAACCTTGAAGTTGCTGTAGAACTCGCGGACTTCCTCTTTCAGCAACTCCACCCGGCGCAGCGCGCGTTGCAGGCGCTTGCCGGTGCGCACGATGCCGACGTAGCTCCACATGCCGCGGCGCAGTTCGTCCCAGTTGTGCGACACCACGATCTGCTCGTCCGGGTCGGTGACGCGGCTTTCGTCCCAGGCCGGCAGGCCTTCCGGGACCGGTCCGGCGGAAGGCAGCTGTTTCAAAATATCCTCGGCTCCGGCCTTGGCGAACACCAGGCATTCCAGCAACGAGTTGCTGGCGAGGCGGTTGGCCCCGTGCAGGCCGGTAAAAGTGCACTCGCCTACGGCGTACAGCCGCTCGAGGTCGGTGCGGGCCGAAAGATCGGTCATGACGCCGCCGCAGGTGTAATGCGCCGCCGGCACCACCGGGATCGGCTCGCGCGTGATGTCATAGCCGTATTCCTTGCAGCGCTCGTAAATCGTCGGGAAGTGACTGGTGATGAAATCCGCCGGCTTGTGGCTGATGTCGAGGTGCACGTAATCGAGGCCGCCGCGTTTCATTTCGTAGTCGATGGCGCGCGCCACGATGTCGCGCGGGGCCAGTTCGCCGCGCGGGTCGTGATGCTGCATGAAGGGCTTGCCGTTGGGCAGGGTGAGCTTGCCGCCTTCGCCGCGTACCGCCTCGGAAATCAGGAAGGATTTGGCGCGGATGTGGTACAGGCAGGTCGGATGAAACTGCACGAACTCCATGTTGGCCACGCGGCAGCCGGCGCGCCAGGCCATGGCGATGCCGTCGCCGGTCGAGGTGTCGGGATTGCTGGTGTAGAGATAGGCCTTGCAGGCTCCGCCGGTGGCCAGCACCACGAATCGGGCGCCGTAGGCGCGGATATGGCCATCTGCCTTGTTGAGCGCGTACGCACCGAGTACGCGGTTGGGCCCCGGGCGGCCGAGTTTCTGGCTGGTGATGAGGTCGATGGCGATGTGGTTTTCGTGCAGCGTGATGTTGGGGTGGCGGCGCACCTGGGCTTCGAGCGTGGTTTCCATGGCGCGGCCGGTGGCGTCGGCGGCGTGGATCACGCGCCGGTGGCTGTGGCCGCCTTCGCGTGTCAGGTGGTATTCCAGTCCGTTGTGCGGATGTTCCTCGCGGCTGAAGGGCACGCCGCGCTCGATGAGCCAGCGGATCGCCGCCGGACCTTCGCGCACCGCGAATTCCACGGTGTCGCGGTGGCACAGGCCGGCGCCGGCGTCGAGCGTGTCCTGGATATGGGATTCGAAGCTGTCTTCCTCGCCGTTCAGCACCGCGGCGACGCCGCCCTGGGCGTAGAGGCTGGCGCCTTCCGAGAGCGCGGCCTTGGCCAGGATGGTGACCTGCGCCCGGTCCGCCACGCGCAGGGCCAGGCTCAGGCCGGCAATGCCGCCGCCGATAATCAGGACGTCGGATGGCGGCGCCGTGGTCATGCGGGATGTGCTCGAGGGGAGGGCAGGTTGGTGACGATTGCGATATCCTAGCACACGAGTCGGCCGGCATTGACCGGGCCGGCGCCTCTTCAGGGACGGAAATTTGAATAATAAATACCTTTTTTTTCGGGCTTTCCCGGCGAACTTTGGCCTTTCCCGGCGGTCTCTTGATTCCGGAATGCCCCGGCGTGCGCAGGGGGGCCGAACCCCATGAGCGAGCGGAGCATTGACCAGAAGCTGGTTGTCCGGGTGCAGAAAGGCGACAAAACCGCCTTCGATCTGCTGGTCCGGAAATACCAGCACAAGATCGCCAAACTGATCTCGCGCTACGTGCGTGACCGGCGCGAGGTCGAAGACGTGACGCAGGAGGCCCTCATCAAGGCCTACCGCGCCATCGGCGGGTTTCGGGGCGAGAGCGCGTTCTATACTTGGCTGTACCGGATCGCCGTGAACACGGCCAAGAATTACCTGGAATCGCAGGGACGCCGCCCGCCCGGAACCGACATGGAGATTGAAACGGCCGAGCTGGCCGACAGCGGCGCCAGCCTGCGCGAGCAGGCGACACCGGAGCGACAGATGCTGACAGATGAAATCGCCAATACCGTGCACCGGGTGATCGAGAAACTGCCCGAGGACCTGCGCACGGCGATCACCCTGCGCGAGATCGAGGGCATGAGCTACGAGGAGATCGCGCAGGTCATGGATTGTCCGATCGGCACCGTGCGCTCGCGCATCTTCCGCGCGCGCGAGGCGGTCGATCAGGAACTGCGGCCTTTGCTGGAGAAATGAGCATGAGCAACATTGATGACATGAAGGAAAAACTGTCCGCGCTGGTGGACAACGAACTGGACGAACTGGACGAGCGCCGCGTCATGAAGGCGCTGGAACAGGACCCCGAATTGCGCCAGACCTGGGAGCGTTATCATCTGGTGCACTCGGTCCTGCATCAGGAACTGGATACCATGGTTGCATCAGACATGGCGGCGCGCGTGGCGGCGCAGATCGAGAGCGAGCCGGCCACTTCGGTGCTGTCGCAACGTCGCCGCACCGCGCGCATCGTCGGGACGCTGGCGATGGCAGCTTCGGTGGCGGTGGTGGCGGTGGCCGCGGTGCAGTGGTTCAACCGTCCGCCGGTGTCTGCCACGGCGGCGCTGGTGGCGGGTCAGCCTGCATCCGGCAATCTTGTCGCGGCACAGGTTACTTCCGTGGCGGAGGGCCAGCCTGCGCCGGACAACTTCATCCGCGCCGGCGCCACGCACTGGGACGTGAAGGAGCCGGAAACGGAAAGCACGCTCAACACTTTCCTTGTCGAGCATAATGAATTCGCGTCTTCCTCCGGCATCGGGGGCATGATGCCTTACGTTCGCGTCGTCGGTTACGATAATCCTGCTAAATGATTTTTCGCGCGCTTACCCGACCTATCTTTATTGCCGTCTGTCTCGTTTTCAGCACCGCCGCCCTGGCCGGCGACGCCGCGCATGACTGGCTGATGAAAATCAACAAGGCGGCACGCACGCTCGACTACGAGGGCGTGTTCGTGTACCAGCACGAGTCGCAGCTCGAGGCCATGCGCATCGTCCACAAGGTGGAGAACGGTTCGGCGCGCGAGCGGCTGGTGTCGCTCAACGGCGCGCCGCGCGAAATCATCCGCGACCAGCGCGAAGTCACCTGTTACTGGCCGGACAAGAATTCGGTGATGGTGGAGTACCGCAAGGCCGACAACCAGTCGTTTCCGGCGATCCTGCCGGAGCGCCTGCAGGACCTCGACGATTATTACGTCATCCAGCTGGGCAGCGTGGAGCGCATCACCGGCCGCCCGGCGCAGCGCGTGATCGTCAAGCCGGCGGACCAGTATCGCTACGGTTATCACCTGTGGGCGGACCAGGAAACCGGCTTGTTGCTGAAGGCGGATCTGCTCGATACCCAGGGAAAGATTCTGGAACAGTTCATGTTCACGCAAATCAGCATCGGCGCGAAAATCCCGGCGTCGGCGCTGGCGCCCGGCATGACCGGCAAGGACATGGTGTGGCACCGGGAGGCCGAAGACCGCAAAACCGTTTCGGCCGCGCCCGGCTGGGCGGCGACGCAGCTGCCCCGGGGTTTCCGGCTTTCGGCGCACATCGCGCGCCAGACGCTCATGCGCAAGCGCCCGGTGGAGCACCTGGTGTACACCGACGGCCTGGCGGCGGTGTCGGTGTTCGTGGAGAAGCGCGGCGAGGGCACCAAGCCTTTCATGCTGGGCGCGAGCCGCATGGGCGCGGTGAACGCGCTGGGCTCGCGCGTGCAGGACTACCAGATCACCACGGTCGGCGAAGTTCCGGCGGAAACCATCGCCCTGATCGGGGGCTCGGTGGCCCCGGCCGGGAAGTAATCAGTCAATGTAGGGCGGAATAGGCGCCGCCGCCGTATTCCGCCGTCATGCGGCGGGTTACGCGCCAAACACCGGCGCTAACCCGCCCTGCATTTATTATTACTACAATAGAAAGAGCTCCATCGACCCCGTCCATTCCGTGACAGCCAGATTTCGTTATTCGTTATTTTTCGTTCTGCTGCTCGCGTCGGCCCCACTGGCCGCCGCCACGCGCGGGTTGCCGGATTTCAGCCGGCTGGTCAGCGCGCATGCCACGGCGGTGGTGAATATCAGCGTGACGCGCGACCCGAAGCGCGCCGGTTTTACGGCGGACGACACTGCGCCGGAAGACGACACCGCCCGTGATTTTACCCGCCGTTATTTCGGCGAAGGCGCGGAAGCCGACGAGGAAAATTCGCTCGGATCGGGTTCCATCATCTCGTCCGATGGTTACATTCTCACCTGTGCCCATGTCACCGAGAACGCACGCGAAATTCTGGTGCGCCTGAACGACCGGCGCGAATTCAGCGCGCGCCTCGTCGGTTCCGACCGGCGCAGCGACATCGCCTTGCTGAAAATCGAATCCACCGGGCTGCCCGTGATCGTGATCGGCGACGCCAACCGGCTGCAGGTGGGCGAGTGGGTGCTGGCCATCGGCTCGCCGTTCGGCTTTGACAGCTCCGCCACCGCCGGCATCGTTTCCGCCAAGGGCCGCACGCTGCCGAACGAGAATTACGTGTCCTTCATCCAGACCGACGTACCGATCAATCCCGGCAACTCCGGCGGTCCGCTGTTCAACCTGCGCGGCGAGGTCGTGGGCGTGAATTCGCAGATCTACAGCGGCACCGGCGGTTTCATGGGCGTGTCGTTCGCCATCCCGATCGATGCCGCCATGAACATCGGCGCGCAGCTCAAGAGCGAGGGCCGCGTGCGCCGCGGCTGGCTCGGCGTCAGCCTGCAGGACGTGTCGCTGGCGCTGGCAGGCGCCTACGGGCTGAACAAGCCGCGCGGCGCGCTGGTGGCGGACGTGCTGCCCAAGGGTCCGGCGGCCAAATCCGACCTGCGTCCCGGCGACATCGTGGTGGAGTACGAAGGCAAGCCGATCAATCGCTCCTCCGATCTGCCGGCGCTGGTCGGGCTGTCCATGCCGGGCACGCACGCGCGCTTCCGCGTGTTTCGGCGCGACCAGGGCATGCAAAACGTGGTCGTCACGCTCGGTGAACTCAAGGAAGAAGCGCCGGAGCAGCCACCGCCCCGGAAGCAACGCCCGGAAAGCCGCACCCGGTTTGGCCTGTCGCTGGGCGAGATAACGACCTCGCAACGGCGTGACATGGACATCGACCATGGCGCCGGCGTCATCGGCGTGGATGAAGGCCTGGCACGCGGCGCCGGCCTGCGGCCGGGTGACGTGATCCTGGAAGTGGACGGCAAGCGCGTCACGGACGTGGCCGGTTTTCACCGCTTGCTGGCGCATGTGCGCCCCGGGCGCGCCGCGGTGCTGCGGGTGCGGCGCGGCATGGCGACGCTGTTCATGGCCCTGGACACCGCCAGCCGGCCGGTACCCTGATTATTTATGCCGTTCCTGAAATGAGGTATGCTACGCCGCACAGGGCGGACGTGAACCACAGACCACGGCCCTGATCACTTTGACACAGGCTGAAATCCCGGGCGCCGTTGGCGCCTTTTTCATATCTCCGATACAGACGGCCGGCGCCACCCGCCGGTGTTGGATGACGCGATATTAATGAGCTGGAACCAGGAACGCATCCGTAATTTCTCGATCATCGCGCATATCGATCACGGCAAATCCACGCTGGCCGATCGTTTCATCCAGACTTGCGGCGCCCTGGAGGCGCGTGAGATGCAGGCGCAGGTGCTGGATTCCATGGACCTCGAGCGCGAGCGCGGTATTACCATCAAGGCCCAGAGCGTGGCCCTCGATTACAAGGCGCGTGACGGCCAAACCTACCGCCTGAACATGATCGACACGCCCGGTCACGTGGATTTTTCCTATGAAGTATCGCGCTCGCTGACCGCCTGCGAAGGCGCGCTGCTCGTGGTCGATGCCTCGCAGGGCGTGCAGGCGCAGACGGTGGCGAACTGCTACACCGCTGCCGAGCTCGACCTGGAAATCCTGCCGGTGCTGAACAAGATCGACCTGCCGTCCGCCGATCCCGCGCGCGCGAGCGCGGAAATCGAGGACATCATCGGTATCCACGCCGCGGACGCCATCCGCGCCAGCGCCAAGACCGGCGAGGGCATCACGGACATCCTCGAGTCCATCGTGCGGCGCATACCCGCGCCCAAGGGCAACGCCGAAGCGCCGCTCAAGGCGTTGATCATCGATTCCTGGTTCGACAATTACCTCGGAACGGTGTCGCTGGTGCGCGTCATGGAAGGGCGCCTGAAGCCGAAGGAGAAAATCCGCCTCATGGCCATGCAGCGCGATCATCTGGTCGAGCAGATCGGCATTTTCACGCCGAAGCGCAAACCGGTGGAGGAGCTGGGTCCGGGCGAGGTGGGTTATGTCATCGCCGGCATCAAGGACGTGCGCAGTGCGCGCGTCGGCGACACCATCACGCACGTGGACCGGCCGGCGGACAAGCCGTTGCCCGGCTTCAAGGAAATCAAACCGCGCGTGTTTGCCGGGCTGTACCCGGTGGAATCCTCGGAATACGAAACCTTCCGCGACGCGCTGGAGAAACTGCAGCTGAACGATGCCTCGCTGCATTACGAACCGGAATCCTCGGAGGCGCTCGGTTTCGGTTTTCGCTGCGGCTTTCTCGGCATGCTGCACATGGAGATCATCCAGGAGCGGCTGGAGCGCGAATACGGGATCAATCTCATCACCACCGCGCCGACGGTGGTCTATGAAGTGGTGACGGCGAACGAGGTGCAGCTGGTGGAAAACCCGGCGAAGCTGCCGGACCCGTCGCGCATCGTCGAGATCCGCGAGCCGATCATCCGCGCCACCATCCTGGTGCCGCAGGAGTACGTCGGCAACGTCATCGGCCTGTGCGTGGAAAAGCGCGGCATCCAGAAGGACATGACCTACCACGGCCGCCAGGCGATGCTGGTGTACGAGCTGCCGCTCAATGAAGTCGTGCTGGATTTCTTCGACCGGCTCAAGTCGGTCAGCCGCGGATATGCCTCGCTCGACTACGATTTCGTGGAATTCCGCGCCGCCGACCTGTGCAAGCTTGACGTCCTGATCAATGGCGATAAAGTGGACGCCCTGTCGGTGATCGTGCACCGGGCGCAGAGCCAGTACCGGGGGCGCGAGCTGGCGAGCAAGCTGCGCGAGCTGATCCCGCGGCAGATGTTCGACGTCGCGATCCAGGCGGCGATCGGTTCCAAGATCATCGCGCGCGAGACGGTCAAGGCGATGCGCAAGAACGTGACGGCCAAGTGCTATGGCGGTGACGCCACGCGCAAGCGCAAATTGCTGGAAAAGCAGAAAGAGGGAAAGAAACGCATGAAACAGCTGGGTACCGTGGAAATTCCGCAGGAAGCCTTTCTTGCCGTGCTGCGCGTGGATCAGAAATAAGTCATGGATTTCGCATTGATCATGCTGCTGATCCTGATCGGCACCGGCGGTCTCTGGGGCCTGGACCGCTGGCTGTGGGCGCCGGGCCGCGAGCGCCGCGCGCAGGCGCTGGCGGAGGCGGGCAGGAGCGAGGATGCCTCGCTGGCGCGCAAGGAGCCGATTTACGTCGAGTACGCACGGGCCTTTTTCCCGGTCATCCTGATCGTGTTCGTCATCCGCTCGTTCCTGGCGGAACCGTTTCGCATCCCCTCGGAATCGATGTTGCCCACCCTGTATGTCGGCGATTTCATCCTGGTGAACAAGTTTTCCTACGGGGTGCGCCTCCCGGTCGCCAACGCCAAGGTGCTCGACACGGGCCTGCCGAAGCGGGGGGAGGTGGCGGTGTTCCGCTTCCCGGGCGACCCCTCGATCAACTACATCAAGCGCATCGTTGGCATTCCTGGCGACCGTATCCTATATAAGGATAAGAAGCTTTATATCAACGGCACGCCGGTGGAGCAGGCGGACGGGCGCCCTTATTTTTTCGCGCCGGAAAGCAACGCGCATGGCCAGGAAACCTTGCGTCTGTCGGAGAATCTCGACGGCATCCGGCATGACATCCTGACGACGCAACGTCCGGATGTCCCGTTGCCGGAGATCGTGGTGCCGGCGGGACAATATTTCGTCATGGGCGACAACCGCGACCACAGCAACGACAGCCGTTACTGGGGCTTCGTGCCGGACCGGAACCTGGTGGGCAAGGCCTTCCTGATCTGGTTCAGCTGGGACGTGGCCGGGCATGACAAGTGGTTCTGGGAACGGATCGTCTGGAACCGTCTCGGCAATTCGATCTATTAGCGCAGACATCAGACGCGGCATTAGTGAAGGAGCATCATGATGCAAAACCCAAAACGTCAATCGGGCATGACCATGTGGGGCATGCTGTTCGTGCTCGGCACATTGGCCTTTTTTATTTTCCTGACTTTCAAGCTGCTTCCACCGTATCTGTCCGACATGAAGATAAAGGGCGCGCTGGAGAGCCTGGGGCGTCAGCCTGATGCCGGCAGCATGTCCACCCCGGAAATCACGGAAGCGATCCGCAAGCGGCTTGAAATCGACAGCGCCGACGATTTTGATCTGGGCACCGCCCTCAGCATCACGCCGCGGGGGAAAAGCAAGGTCATTCGCATCAATTATGAGTCGGTGACGCCCATGTTCTTCAATATTTCGGTTTTGATCGCGTTCGACCACAGCATCGAGGTCCGTGGCGGAGAATAAGAACCCCGCCGAGCTCGTCCGCCGGCTGGCGTACAGTTTCCGGCGTCCCGAGCTGCTCGAGCGGGCTTTGACCCATCGCAGCAAGAGCGTCGTCAATTACGAGCGACTTGAGTTTCTGGGCGACAGCGTTCTGGGCTTCGCCATTTCCTCCGAACTGTATAACCGCTATCCGCACCTGTACGAAGGCGAGTTGACGCGCCTGCGCGCCAGCCTGGTCAAGAAGGAAACCCTGGCGACGCTGGCGCGCGAACTCGATCTCGGAAATTACCTGAATCTGGGGGAGGGCGAACTCAAGAGCGGCGGATACGACCGCGATTCGATCCTGGCGGATGCCCTGGAAGCGATCTTCGGCGCCATCTGCCGCGACGCCTCGGTCGAGGAGGCCACGCGAGTGATCCTGCATCTTTACCGCGACAAGCTGGCCCGGCTGGATCCGCATTCCATTCCCAAGGATCCCAAGACCCGGCTGCAGGAATACCTGCAGAAACATTCCCTGCCGACGCCGACCTACCTGGTCCGGGACGTCACCGGCGAGCCGCACAACCAGAGCTTCGTGGTGGAATGCCTCGTAGCGGGGCTCGACCAGCCGGTACGGGGCGAAGGCAACAGCCGGCGCCACGCCGAGCAGCAGGCCGCGGCCCAGGCGCTTGAATTGTTGCACCAACGCTGATGCCTGATACCAGCACGCGCAGCGGCCTCGTGACCCTCGCCGGTCGCCCGAACGTCGGCAAGTCCACGCTGCTGAACCGGCTCGTCGGTCACAAGATCAGCATCACCTCGCCCCGCGCCCAGACCACCCGCCACCGCCTGTTGGGCATCCGGACCGCGGAGCAGCACCAGATTGTTTATGTGGATACGCCCGGCCTGCACACGGATAATAAAGGCATGATGAACCGCCAGATGAATCGCGTGGCCAGCGCCAGTCTGCAGGGCGTGGATTGCATCCTGCTCCTGATCGCCGCCAGCGGTTGGACCAGGGCGGATGAATACCCGCTGCAGCTGGCGGCCGGCCAGGGCATTCCCGTGATTCTCGTCATCAACAAGCTGGACCTGCTCAAGGACCGTTCGGAATTGCTGCCGCTCATGGAAATATCGAGCCACAAGGCGGAGTTCGCCGAAATCGTGCCGGTCTCCGCGCGCACCGGCGCCAATGCCGACGACCTGGAAAACGCCATTCTCCGGCACCTGCCGCAACAGCCGTTTCTGTATCCCGCGGACCAGATATCCGATCGCGGCGAGCGTTTCCTCGCCTCGGAACTCATCCGCGAGCAGATATTCCGCGGCTTCCAGCAGGAAGTCCCGTATGCGACGGCGGTGAGCATCGAGCAATTCCGGCGCGCCAAGGGGGCGCTGCACGTCGAGGCCACCATCTGGGTCGAGAAGGAGGGCCAGAAGCCGATCCTGATCGGCAAAGACGGCCAGCGCCTCAAGACCGTCGGCAGCCGCGCGCGCCTGGCGATGCAGAAGCTGTTTGGCGGCAAGGTGCATCTGCATCTGTGGGTGAAGGTGCGCGAAGGCTGGTCCGACAGCGAGCGCTCCCTGCGCAGCCTGGGTTACAGCGACGAGACCTGATTCATGCGTTTCCAGCAGCAGCCAGCCTTCGTCCTGCACCAGCGCGAGTACAGCGAAACCAGCCTGTTGCTGGAGGTTTTCACGGCCAACCACGGGCGCATCGGATTGATCGCCAAGGGCGCGCGTCGCGCCGGCAGCCGCCTGCGCGGCGTGCTGAAACCGTTCCAGCGCCTGCTGATCGGCTGGAGCGGCAAAGGCGAGCTGGCCGTGCTGACCGCCGCGGAGATGGACGGACCGGGCTTCGCCCTCGAAGGCCCGGCGCTCTATTGCGGTTTCTACATGAACGAAGTGCTGATGCGGTTGTTGCATCGCCACGATCCGCACGCCGGATTGTTCGATGCCTATCAGGCGGCCTTGCCCTGTCTGCGGGCGGATGGCCTGAACGAACCGGTGCTGCGAATTTTTGAAAAGAACCTGCTGCGCGAACTGGGCTACGGGCTGGTGCTGGACCACGACATCGGCGACCGCACGCTGATCGATGCCGCGGCCATGTATGATTATGTCCTCGACCGCGGGCCGGTGCGTCTGGCGCACCCCGACCTCAATCTGCCGACCGAGGGCGTGCGTATTCGTGGCGCCAGCCTGGTCGCGCTGGCGCGCGAGTCGCTGGACGACTCGGCGGCGCTGCGCGATGCCAAGACGCTCATGCGCGCGGCGCTGGCGCGTCATCTCGGCGACCGGCCGCTGCACAGCCGCAAACTTTTTCGCCGCGTTCAACCCTCTGGCATGAAGGAACCGGAACTCGATGAAGTTGGGCGTTAACATCGATCACGTCGCGACCCTGCGCCAGGCGCGCGGCACGCGCTACCCCGATCCGATACAGGCGGCGCTGGAGGCCGAACAAGCCGGTGCCGACGCCATCACGCTGCATCTGCGCGAGGATCGACGGCACATCCAGGACCAGGACGTCGAGGTGCTGCGGCGCCTGATTCAGACCCGCATGAATCTGGAAATGGCCGTGGCGGACGAGATCGTCGATTTCGCCTGCCGCATCCGTCCGCAGGAGTGCTGCCTGGTGCCGGAACGGCGCCAGGAGCTGACCACCGAGGGCGGGCTTGATGTCGCCGGGGGTTTCGAAAGGATCCGCGCGGCTTGCGCCAGGCTGGCCGATGCCGGCATCCGCGTGTCCCTGTTCGTGGATGCCGAACCGGCCCAGATCGAGGCCGCGGCCAGAACCGGCGCGCCGGTGATCGAAATCCATACCGGCCGCTACGCGGACGCGGAATCCGTCGCCGCCGGCCGGCAGGAACTGGTGCGCATCGAACAGGCGGTGCAGCAGGGACTCGGTCTCAAGCTGCAGGTCAACGCCGGCCACGGGCTCAACTATCACAATGTCCAGGCGATAGCCGCGATCCCGGGTATCGCGGAACTGAACATTGGCCATGCCATTATCGCGCGCGCCCTGTTCACCGGCCTGTCCGAAGCGGTGCGCGAGATGAAGCGCCTGATGAACGAAGCGGCAGTAAAGAGTTCATAAAAGAATATGATTTTGAACCGCCAAGACGCCAAGGTCGCCAAGTTTTTAATCTTGGAAGTCAGTTTTTCTTGGCGACCTTGGCGTCTTGGCGGTTAATCTTTTATTCAGGATTCTAAAGTGATATTCGGCATCGGCACCGACATCGTGCGCGTGGAGCGCATGCAGCAGGACCTCGACCGCTTCGGCGAGCGTTTCGCCGAGCGCATCCTGACCGCCAACGAAATGCAGGAATTCCGCCGCAACGCCGGCAAGGCCAATTTTCTGGCGCGCCGTTTCGCCGCCAAGGAGGCGGCGGTCAAGGCGCTGGGCACGGGTTTCAGCCAGGGCGTGCAACTGCACGACATCGAGGTTGGGCATGACGCGCAGGGGAAACCCTTGCTGGAATTCCACGGCCGGGCGCGCGAGTTCATGCGTGAAAAATCCATCACCGTTTCCCACATCAGCCTGGCGGACGAGCAGGATCATGCCGTCGCCTTCGTGACGCTCGAAACCGCCTGACGGCCCGACGACCGGGATTTCATCCCGCCGCGTTACATGCCAGAATAGGTCGCGAGGCAACGCGTGGTGTTACAGGGCGAAATGAGCGGCGAAACCATCCAATTGGGCATGAAGCCGATCGAGATCTGGCCGAAGCATCTCGAGGCGGAAGTCTGCGGCGATTCCACCATTCACAAGCTCAGCTTCACCGACACCCGCGAATATCATCCGCGTCTGATCGCCAAGATTCTCGAACTCGAGGAAAACCACCGCCTGCGCAAGCGTCAATACGACGGCGGGTGCGGCACGAAAATCCACCATCTGGAGAAGTGGGCCAGCATCGAGGTTGAGCTCATCACCGCGCGCGCCAGGGCTTTGTTCCGGAAGGTGCTCGACTGCGAGCATGCGGTCATCGACCTGAGCTGGGCCAATGTCTATCGCAACGGGGATTATTGCCCGCCGCAAAGCCGCCTGCGTTCAACGGCGAGCGTGTTGTATTGTCTGGATGCCGGCGACGAAGATGCGGAGGATTCCCGGAGCGGCCGGTTCTGTTTCGTCGACCCGCGCCTGCGTAATTGCTGTCCGGATCAGGAAGGTTGCATGACCACGCCGTTCTGCCCCGAGATGCCGGCTGGCACCATGCTGATATTTCCCAGCCAGCTGGTGCACATGGTCAATCCCTATGTCGGGACGCGACCGCGCATTACCTTGTCGTGGAATATCAACAAGCACGCGCTGCCCGGACCGGCGCTTCCCGCCGACGCGGGAAGCGATCAGTAAATCCGGAGGAGGGTCTAGCCGGAAGCGCGTTTGTTGCCGTGGTGACGCGCGCGCGTATCGTTATCCGAGGCGTCACGCGACTTGTCTTTGGTCTTGCGAAGATATTTGACTGAGCCCGCCGGGGCGGCGAGATTTTCTTCATCATCCGGGGAGGTTTCCCGGATCACCTTGCCGAAGGCGATGGCGGCCAACAGCCCGGCTACTGTCCATACCAGCAGGATAATGAGAAGCGCATCAATGCTCATTAATTACCCTCCGTGTAAATATCAGTAGCAGAATTCCCTAATCCAGCGCGAATTACAACCCATTCAGCAGCGTTTCCGCTCCAGCGGTAGTCATTCCCTGACCGGCGGTTGTCAGCTTTAAAATTCCGGCAGGGCAGAAAAACCGGTGTTGTCGTGCCGGCAAAAACGCGGCGGGTGGCGGCGAGCCATGCCTTGAATGCGGAAAACCCGCATGAACTCTAGATAAAATTGCTACGGCTCGTGGCGGTCATTCCCGACACTTGATGGCCCGGGCATGCACAAGGCGACAGGTATGCCGAAGGAGTTGCCGGATGGCACGCGGAAACACCGGAATTCAGTTTGCCAGCGTGGCCGCCTTGTCGAAGGCGGCCTGGGCGCCCTGGTGATCGCCGCGTCTCAGGCGCGCCTCGCCGATCAGGCGCCAGTTCTCGGCGCGCAAGACCTTGTCTTCTCCCGCCCAGCTGTTTGACCGGGTGGCCAGGCCCTCCGCCTGCTGATACTGACCCTGCTGCAGGCGCAGCCGGGCCAGCTCCTGCCACAGGCGCGGGTTGCGCGGTTCGATGCGCAGCGCCCGCTCCAGCGACGCCACCGCGGAATCGGGTTTGCCGCCGGCCACGTCGTTGCGCGCGTTGTCCATCAGCGCGACCACGGCGCTGTTGTCCGATACCGGCCGCTCTTCCGGCGCCGACGGGAGCATGCCGGCGCAGCCCGCCAGCAGCGAGGCGCTCATGAAGAACAGAACTATGCGATACGGTTTTCTCATTCGAATAACCTCTCCAGCCAGCTTTTGATGGAGCGCACCGGCGAGCCCGCTCCGCAGGGCGCGGTTTCCACCGGCGCCGAGCCGCGGATGAAGGGCAGCTCGAGCGCGCCCGCGCAGGCGGCGTCGGTGCGCAGGCCGGTCGCCGGATCGATCCAGACCGATTCGATGTTCTCCGGCACCGGCGGAACGAGCGGATCGGGATCGAGCCGCGCCATCATTTCGCCCCACACGGTCATGGCCCCGCCGGCGCCGGTCATCTGGATCGGCTGGTTGTCGTCACGGCCGATCCACACCACCGCCAGGCGGTCTCCGGTATAACCCGCGAACCAGCTGTCGCGCAAGTCGTTGGTGGTGCCGGTCTTCCCGGCGATCTGCAGATCCGGCGACAGGTAATATTTCAGCGCATCGGCCGTGCCTTCCCGCACCACCGTCTGCAACGCGTGGGTCACGAGGTAGGCCGGTCCCGGTTCGATCACCTGTTCCACCGAGAGCGGATAGCGTTGCAGCGGCTGGCCGTCCGCCATCATCACCTCGCGAATGGCACGCAAGGGCACGCGGAAACCGCCGCTGGCGATACTCTGGTACATCTGCGTGACCTCCAGCGGGCTCAGGCTGTCCGCGCCGAGCAGGGTCGAGGCGAAAGTGCGCATGTCGCGCTCGACGCCGAGATCATGCGCCTTGTCCACGACGTGACGCACTCCCAGTGCCAGCCCCAGGCGCGCCGTGGAAACATTGTAGGAGTTGGCCAGCGCCACCTGCAGCGGCACCTGCCCGTGGAATTCCTTGTCGTAATTCTCCGGCTTCCAGTCGTCGGTACCGCGGCTTTTCCACACCAGCGGGCTGTCGTCCAGCAAGGTGGCGAGCGTGTAGGAGTCCGGGCGTTCCAGCGCGGCCAGGAACACTACCGGTTTGATCAGCGAGCCGATCGGGCGCGCGGCGTCGAGCGCGCGGTTGAAGCCCTCGAAGCGCGTGTTGCGGCCGCCCACAAGCGCCTGCACCTCGCCGTTCTGCGAGTTGCTGATGACGATCGCGCCTTCCAGCACCTTCGGCGGCAGCCGCCGGTCCTTTTCCAGCTGCGTCAGGCGGCCGGTGAGCGCGCGTTCGGCGCTGGTCTGGGCCAGCGGATCGAGCGTGGTGAAAATCTGCAGGCCCTCGGAGCGCAGGTCGTCCTCGCGATAATCGCGCCGCAGCTGGCGATGCACCAGTTCCACGAACGCGGGGTAGCGCGAAGTGCCCTCCGGCGCTTTTTCCACCACGCCCAGCGGCGCGGCGCGGGCCGCGACGTATTGCGCCTGCGTGATGAAATCCAGCTTGCGCATCTCCTGCAACACCAGGTTGCGCCGCGCCAGCGCGCGTGCCGGCTGGCGTCGCGGATCGTAGGAGGACGGTCCTTTCACCAGGCCGACCAGCAGCGCCGCCTGCGGCAGGTCGAGGCGGGACAGCGGGCGGTCGAAATAAAAATGGCTGGCCAGGCCGAAGCCGTGGATGGCGCGGTTGCCGTCCTGGCCGAGATAGATTTCGTTGGCGTAGGCCTCGAGGATTTCGTCCTTCGAGTAATGCAGCTCCAGCAGCATGGCCATGAGCAGTTCCGTGAACTTGCGCCGCAGGGTGCGCTCGGGCGTCAGGAAAAAGTTTTTCACCAGCTGCTGGGTCAGGGTGCTGCCGCCCTGGATGCCGCCGCCGCGCACGGTCGTCACCAGCGCGCGCGCCGTGCCGCGCACGGAGAAACCGTGATGCGAATAGAACTGGCGGTCCTCGATGGCGATCAGGCCCTTGACCAGGTGCGGCGGTATTTCGTCGAACCGCACCAGCACGCGGTCTTCGTTGTGCGCCGGGTAGATGCCGCCGATCAGCACCGGGTCCAGCCGCGCCAGCGTCACGCCGGCGCCGGTGTCGCGGTTGGTCAGCCCGCCCAGGTGCATGCCGTCGAAGTCGGCCTGCAGCGCCAGGGACGGCTGGGCCTCGTCCCAGAACGTGAAGGGGCGCGTCACGATGGTGAAATCGTCGCCCTGGCGCCGGTAGCTGCCGGGTTCGCGCGGGTCGGCCGCGACGCGGTAATCCAGCATGGACAGTTCCAGCACCAGCTGTTCCGGCCGCAGCTTCATGCCGGCATAGAGTTCGAGCGGGCGCGCATAGACGCGCGCCGGCATGGCCCAGCGCTTGCCCTCGAAGTGCATGCGCACGGTGATGTCGAGATAAAGCGCGAACCCGGACAGCAACAGCGCCAGCGACAACAGGATCAGGCGCACGCGCTTGCGCGTGAAGAACTCCCTGAAATTGGTCATGTATGATTTCAGCATTCGGGCATCGATGGCGGGGACAACAGGCGGCGCATGAAATCCCTGACATGCGGCGGAGGATTATAACCGGAGATTGTCGCCGCGTGTTCCGGCCTGTCCCTTGGATGTCCCGGAGCGTGATGGGTTCAAACCGGACGGGGTTCATCGTCCCGGTATCCGCCGGCAGGGCGATCCGGGCAGACGGTCCGGCCGGGTCGTGGCGACCCCGCGCCGGGTGGCGGAATGTTGATATGGATCAAACCGCTGTTTTCAGCGGCTTAACGGGCAGCCTGATGTTGACATGGGTCAAAGCCGGTAATCACGGAGCGAGGATGATCTGTATCAGATAATGCCTGCGATACCGACAGGCAGGCCAAAGTGGAGAACGCGAAGCATGTGTCTGGCAATTCCGGCAAAAGTGGTGGAGAAACTCGACGACGATCGCGCCGTGGTGGAAGTCGGCGGGGTGCGCAATGAAATCTCGCTGATGTTGGTGGACGGCGTGGAAGTTGGCGACTACGTGATCGTGCACGTGGGATTCGCCATCACGCGACTGGACACGGAAGAGGCCGAGAAGTCGATCGCGCTGTTCGACGACATGACGTTTCGACTCGAATCGATAACGAATGAAGTACATAAGTGAATTCCGCGACCGTCGCGTAGCGGCCGCGCTCGCCGCCGACCTGGCCAGGGAGGTCGACCCGGCGCGCGAATACAGTCTCATGGAATTTTGCGGCGGTCACACCCACGCCATCTTCCGCTACGGCGTGCAGGATCTGCTCCCGCCCAACGTGCATCTGGTGCACGGACCCGGCTGCCCGGTGTGCGTGCTGCCGATCGGCCGCCTCGACATGGCCATCGAGCTGGCGGAAGTACCGGATGTCATCCTGTGCAGCTACGGCGACATGCTGCGCGTGCCCGGTTCGCGCAAGCGCAGCCTGCTGAAATCGCGCGCGCAGGGGCGCGACGTGCGCATGGTGTACTCCTGCGCCGAGGCGATACAGATCGCGCAGGACAATCCGGACAAGGAAGTGGTGTTCTTCGCCATCGGCTTCGAGACCACCACGCCGCCCACCGCCGTGGCCATCAAGCAGGCGGAGTTGCTGGGCCTGAAAAATTTCAGCGTGTTCTGCAACCACGTGCTGACGCCGTCGGCGATCCAGAGCATCCTCGACTCGCCCGACGTGCGCAAGCTCGGCAGCGTGCGCGTGGACGGCTTCATCGGGCCGTCGCACGTGAGCACCGTGATCGGCAGCCGGCCGTACGATTTCTTCGCGCAGGAGTACCAGCGCCCGGTGGTGATCGCCGGTTTCGAGCCGCTCGACGTGTTGCAGGCGATCGGCATGCTGGTGCGCCAGCTGAACGAAGGCCGCGCCGAGGTGGAAAACCAGTTCACCCGCGGCGTCACGCACGCGGGCAACGTCAAGGCGCAGGCGCTGGTGGCGGAGATTTTCGAGTTGCGGCGTTCGTTCGAATGGCGCGGGCTGGGCGTCGTGCCTTACAGCGGCCTGCGCATCAAACGGCAGTATGCCGCCTTCGACGCCGAAAAGCGTTTCCCGCTGGCGCAGAAACCGGTGCAGGAGAACAAGGCCTGCGAATGTGGCGCTATCCTGCGCGGCGTGAAGAAACCCACCGACTGCAGGATTTTCGGCAACGTCTGCACGCCGCAGAATCCGATCGGCTCCTGCATGGTGTCCTCGGAGGGCGCGTGCGCGGCGTATTACAAGTACCGGCGCCATGACGGCAGGCCGGAAAACGAAGGCAGCGGTGCAAACACGCAAGTTGTCTCGGGCGGATGACCCATGCGCATCCTTTTTCTCACCCATAGTTTCAACAGTCTGACGCAACGCCTGTATGTCGAACTGACGCAGCGCGGGCACGAAATATCCATCGAGTTCGACATCAACGACAGCGTCACGATCGAGGCCGCGCGCCTGTTCCGGCCGGACCTGATCCTGGCGCCGTACCTGCGGCGTGCCATTCCCGAAACCGTCTGGCGCCATTATCCGTGCCTGGTGGTGCATCCCGGGATTGTCGGTGACCGCGGACCCTCGGCCCTCGACTGGGCCATCCTGAACGGCGAACCGGAGTGGGGCGTCACGGTGTTGCAGGCCAATGGCGAGATGGATGCCGGGCCGGTGTGGGCTACAGTGAATTTCAGAATGCGCGCGGCGCGCAAGAGCAGCCTGTATCGAAACGAAGTGACCGAGGCCGCGGTCACGGCGGTGTTGCAGGCGATCGAGCGTTTCGCGTCCGGAAAATTCACGCCAGCCTTGCCGGATGTTTCCGCGCGTGGCCAGCGGCGTCCGCTGATGAACCAATCCGACCGCCAGATCGACTGGGCAGCGGACGACACACGCACAATACTGCGTAAAATAAACTCCGGTGACGGCGCACCGGGCGTGGCCGATGCCATCCACGGCGAGCTTTATCATTTATATGACGCCTGCGCCGAGGACGAGCTGCGCGGCGTGCCGGGAGAGATCCTCGCGCGCCGCCACGGCGCCATCTGCCGCGCCACGCGTGACGGCGCCTTGTGGATCGGGCATCTGAAAAAAATCATCCCCGGCGAGAAAACCTTCAAGCTCCCGGCCGTGGACGTGCTGGGCGGCATGTTGGGCGCGGTGCCGGAAATGTCGCTACCGCT
>JBFMBB010000036.1:0-19385 GCA_040755435.1 Pseudomonadota bacterium
GAGCACGGCGAGCGGAAACAGATCGAAGGGAGAGAACGCCAGCGGCAACAGCGCGCCGGCGACGCCGGCGGCGGCGTCGGCCCACGCCGGCGGCGGCGAAAAAATACTACTTCCTGGTCTTCTGCCGGCCTGGTAGTTCAACCGGAGTCACTTTCAGCAGGTAAACACGGCGGCTGTCGGCGCGCAGGATTTCGAAGCGCAGGTTGTCGATCTCGACCTTTTCCCCGCGGCGCGGAACGTGCCCGAGGCGGTTCATGACCAGTCCGCCGATGGTCTCGATCTCATCGTGCGCGAGATGCGCGTTCAGACGCGAATTGAAGTCGGCCAGCGTGACCAGCGCCTTGACCACGTACTCGCCGCCGTCGCGCGGCATGATCATGACGTCGTCGTCGATGTCGTACTCGTCGGAGATTTCACCGACGATCTGCTCGAGCACGTCCTCGATGGTCACCAGGCCGGCCACGCCGCCGTATTCGTCCACCACGATGGCCATGTGATTGCGGCTGGTGCGGAACTCGCGCAACAGCACGTTCAGGCGCTTGCTCTCCGGCACGAACACCGCCGGGCGCAGCATGTCATGGATGTTGAATTGGGCGCGCTTCTTCTTGTCGAGAAACAGGTAACGCAACAGGTCCTTGGCCAGCAGGATGCCGATCACCTTGTCCTTGTCGGCGTCCACCATCGGGAAGCGCGAGTGGCCGGACTCGATCACCATCGGCAGGTAGTCCTCCGGCCGGCTGTTCCGGTCCACCACGTCCATCTGTGAGCGCGGCACCATGATGTCGCGCACCTTCATTTCCGAGACCTGCAGCACGCCCTCGATCATGTCGAGCGAATCGCGGTCGATCAGGTCGCGCCCGGCCGCGTCGCGCAGCAGCTGCACCAGGTCCTCGCGCGAGGCCGGCGCGCCCAGCAGCGCCAGGCTCAGGCGGTCCAGCAGCGAGCGCGGCGCGGCAGGGGCTTCGTCCTGGGTATCCTCGGACTTGTCGTCGGTTTTCTTGTTCATGAAAGATAGGGGTTGGCGAAACCCAGCTCCTTGAGAATGCGGATTTCCTTTTTTTCCATCACGGCGGCGTCACGCCGGTTCATATGATCGTAGCCGCGCAGGTGCAGTATACCGTGTACCACCATGTGTGCCCAATGCGCGCGCACCGGCTTGCGCTGCGCGTGCGCCTCGCGTTGCACCACCGGCGCGCAGATGACCAGGTCGCCCAGCACTTCGCTGCGCGTCCCGGACGGCGCCTCGAAGGGAAACGACAGCACGTTGGTCGGACCCTGCTTGCGGCGAAACCGGCGGTTCAGGTCGGCGGATTCCGCGGCACCCACGATGCGCACGCCCACGGCGACGCGCCCGCGGACCAGGCCGCGTAACGCGGCATTGGCCCAGCGCCGGAATGACGACTTGGCGGGCAAACCGGCGCGAGCGAGGCCATACTGCACGCTCAATTGCAGATTCATTTCAAGGGGGGCTGGCCTTCCCCGCCCTTGTCGTGGCTTTCGTAGGCCTCGACGATTTTCTGGACCAGCGCGTGGCGCACGACATCTTGAGGCGTGAAATGGGTGAAGGTGATGCCGTCCACGCCGCGCAGAATTTCGATCGCCTGCTTGAGACCGGACAGTTGCGTGCGGCGCAGGTCGATCTGGGTGATGTCGCCGGTGATCACCGCGGTGGTGCCGAAGCCGATGCGTGTGAGGAACATTTTCATCTGCTCCGCCGTGGTGTTCTGCGCCTCGTCCAGGATGATGAAGGATTCGTTCAGCGTCCGGCCGCGCATGTAGGCCAGCGGCGCCAGTTCAATCACGCTCTTCTCCAGCAGGCGCGCCACCTTCTCGAAGCCGAGCATTTCATTCAGCGCGTCGTACAGCGGGCGCAAATAGGGATCGATTTTCTGTTCGATAGCTCCAGGCAGGAAGCCGAGTCGCTCGCCCGCCTCCACCACCGGCCGCACCAGCAGGATGCGCTCGACGCGGTTGCTCTCGAGCGCCTCCACGGCGCAGGCGACGGCGAGATAGGTCTTGCCGGTGCCGGCCGGGCCGATGCCGAAATTGATGTCGTGGGTGAGAATATTGCGGATGTACTGGCGCTGGCGCGGGCCGCGCCCGCGCACGATGCGCTTGGGCGTGCGCAGCGTGCTCTCGCGATCGCTCTCCGCGTCCGGCGCACGCAGGGCCAGCTGCTGCAGGGCGGCATGCACGCCGGCCAGCGTCAGCTCGCCCTTGCCTTCGGTGACATCATAGAGATCCTTCAGCAGTTGCGAGGCGGCGTGGCTTTCCTCCGGGCCGCCGCTGACGCGGAACAGATTGCCGCGGTTGGCGATCTCCACGCCCAGATATTCCTCGATCTGCTTGAGATGCTCGTCATGGCTGCCGCACAGGCTGGCCAGGCGGCGGTTGTCGGCGGGGGTGAGGCTGAGTTCGACGTACTTGGGCTTGGGTTTCAAACGTGCAATGCAGTTCCGGAAAGGGTATTAACGATAGTTAAGAACAAAAGCGGGTAATAAATCAAGCGCTTCGCGCCCGGGTCCCTGCAAGCAGCCGTCCGCGCAGGGAATTCGTCAGTGCCTCGGAGATTTCCACCTCGGCAAACCGGCCGATCATGGCAAAGTCGGCGCAATCGAAATTGACGACGCGGTTGTTCTCGGTGCGCCCGCACAGCTGCCGCGGCGACTTGCGCGCCGGGCCCTCGACCAGGATGCGCTGCACGGTCCCCACCATGCGCCGGCTGATGGCGGCGGCCATTTCGGTGTTGCGCGACTGCAGGCGCGCCAGCCGCGCCTCCTTCACTTCGCGCGGCGTGTCGTCGGCCAGTTCCGCCGCCGGCGTGCCGGGGCGGGCGCTGTAGAGAAAACTGAAGGAGGTGTCGAAATTCATCTCCTCCACGAGGTTCAGGGTGGCGGCAAAGTCGGTCTCGGTCTCGCCCGGAAACCCGACGATGATATCCGTCGTCACGCTGATGTCCGGCCGCACCTCGCGCAACCGGCGTATCCTGGATTTGTATTCGAGCACGGTGTGGCCGCGCTTCATCAGCGCCAGAATCCGGTCCGAGCCGCTCTGCACCGGCAGGTGCAGGTGGCCGGCGAGCTGCGGCACTTCGGCGTAAGCGGCAATCAGGCGCTCACCAAACACCTGCGGATGCGAGGTGGTAAAACGGATGCGGCCGATGCCGTCGATTTCGGCGATGTAACGGATCAGCAGCGCCAGGTCGGCGAACTCGCCGGTATGCATCGCACCGCGATACGCGTTGACGTTCTGGCCGAGCAGAACCACTTCACGCACGCCGTGTTCCGCCAGATGCGCCACCTCGGCGATCACGTCGTCGAACGGCCGGCTGAATTCCTCGCCGCGGGTGTAGGGCACGACGCAAAACGTGCAGTACTTGCTGCAGCCTTCCATGATCGAGACGAAGGCGCGCACGCCGTCCACGCGCGGCTCCGGCAGGCGGTCGAATTTCTCGATCTCGGGGAAGGAAATATCCACGGCCGGCCGCTGCGTGGCCAGCACGCTGTCCAGCATCTGCGGCAGGCGGTGCAGGGTCTGCGGGCCGAACACCAGGTTCACGAACGGCGCGCGCCGGATAATCGCCGCGCCCTCCTGGCTGGCAACACAGCCGCCCACGCCAATAACAAGATCGGGCCGGACGGTCTTGAGTTCGCGCCACAGGCCGAGCTGCGAAAACACCTTCTCCTGCGCCTTCTCGCGGATGGAGCAGGTATTGAGCAGCAGCACGTCGGCCTCGGCCGGGTCGTCGGTGGTCTCCAGGCCGTGACTGGCCGCGAGCGCGTCCGCCATGCGCGCGGAGTCGTACTCGTTCATCTGGCAGCCGAAGGTCTTGATGTGCAGCTTGCGGGACATGGGGTGGAATTAAACCGCAAGGGGGGCGGTAAAATCCAGCGCCCGACAGGATTGATTGCCTGCGTGATTAAAAAGTACTCAAAAAATGCGGGCGGCTCGCGCCGCCCGCATTCCGGAGGACCGCCGGTGATCGTCAGGACCCGGACTTCTCGCTGACCTGCGACAGAATCGCCACGATCAGCGCCGCCGCCGACAGGGCAAAGATATAAATGATGTTTTCCAGGAGTTGGGAATACGTCGACGCCAGGTACGTGATTACCGACGGGGTACCGATCCAAAAGCTCAGCTTCAACATGATGCGCTCCTCCTCGGGGAATTTAGTCTGCGGGAGGGGCACCGGCCCGTCATTCCTTTCTGCCCGCAGAGCGTCCCTTGGAGAACAGTCTTGGCCGGGGAGGTTCAAAGCACAAGCTGGCACCGATGCATGGCGCATTGACCGCGATGGCCGGGCCGCGCTTTTTTCAGCCGGATGAACGGTGCCTCACAGACGTTTGGTAGTGACCGACGAATGGCGAGTTGCTAGTTGATGGGGGACAGACCACGGTTTCTGTCAGATCTCGCTCTCTCGGAGGAGAACGGTTCTTTCTCGGGCGGAAACCGTGGCCTGTCCCCGGGAAGATGGTAGCTAGGGGCGGAATCGACAATCCTGCCAGGAGCAGGATTGGACGGCCGCAGGCCGCCCGCAGGGTGCGCGCCAAGGATGGCGCGCATCAAGCGACGACCTCAGCAATAGTACGTCGGCGGTTCACCAATAGGGAACAGGTGTTCGGAACAGCAGATGAACCAGCGAAAAGATGGTAGCTAGGGGCGGAATCGAACCGCCGACCTCAGCATTATGAGTGCCGCGCTCTAACCGTCTGAGCTACCTAGCCGTAAAAAGGGTGCAAAAGATACAAGATTCGGGACGGCGGATAAAGGGGAATCCGGGACCCGCGCGATTTCAGCGCCGCCGGCCTAGACGTTGAATCGGAAATGCATGACGTCGCCGTCCTGCACCACGTAATCCTTGCCTTCCAGCCGCAGTTTGCCGGCCTCGCGCGCGCCCTGCTCGCCCTTGAACCGCACGAAATCCTCGTAGGCGACGGTTTCGGCGCGGATGAACCCGCGCTCGAAATCGGTGTGGATCACGCCCGCGGCCTGCGGCGCATGCGCGCCCTTGCGCACGGTCCAGGCGCGCACTTCCTTGGGGCCGACGGTGAAGAAGGTCTGCAGCCCGAGCAGCTGGTAGCCGGCGCGGATGACGCGGTTCAGGCCCGGTTCCTCCAGACCCATGTCGGCGAGAAACACCTGTTTTTCCTCCGCGTCCATGTCGGCCAGTTCCGCCTCGATGCGGGCGCAGATCGGCACCACGATGGAATTCTCCGAACGCGCGAGCTGGTCCACCTGGTCGAGGCGAGGGTTGTTGTGGAAACCCGTCTCGTTGACGTTGGCGATATACATGAGCGGCTTGTCGGTGAGCAGGCACAACGGCTTCAACAGCTTGTGCTCCTCCTCGCTCAGCCCCATGCTGCGCACCGGCTTGCCGCCATCCAGATGCTTGTGCACGCGCACCAGCAATTCGCGCAACTTGATGTCGTCCTTGCTGCCGCTCTTGGCGTTCTTCTCGGCGCGTTGCACGCCCTTGTCGGCGGCCTCGAGATCGGCCAGCGCCAGCTCGGTGTTGATGGTTTCGATGTCCGCCAGCGGGTTGATGCCGCCCGCCACGTGCACGATATTCTCGTCCTCGAAACAGCGCACCACGTGCGCGATCGCGTCCACCTCGCGGATATGCGCCAGGAACTTGTTGCCCAGCCCCTCGCCCTTGGAGGCGCCGGCCACCAGGCCGGCGATGTCCACGAACTCGATCGTGGTCGGGAGGATTTTTTCCGGCTTGGCGATGGCGGCCAGTTGCTGCAGGCGCGGATCCGGCACCTCGACGATGCCGACGTTCGGATCGATGGTGCAGAACGGATAGTTCTCCGCCGCGATGCCCGCCTTGGTGAGCGCGTTGAACAGCGTGGATTTGCCTACGTTCGGCAGGCCGACGATACCGCATTTAAATCCCATAAATATAAATCTCTTTTCTTCCGACTCCCCCTCCCCCGCGCAGGCGGGAGAGGGCAAGGGGAGAGGGTGCAAAACCCGGGCACCCCCTCACCCTGCCCTCTCCCCCGCTCGCGGGGGAGAGGGGATGGAGTTTATTTGTGCGTATGCAAACTGTTCATGGCCTTCTGAAACTCGCCGTGAACGATGTCTGCCAGATGCGCCTTACCGTGACCGATGGCGGCATCGATCAGGGTCTGTTCCGCCGCCGGCGCCTTCTTCAGCACGTACGACACCACTTGCGCGGCGTTGCCGGGGTGCCCGATGCCGATGCGCAGTCGCGCGTAATCGGAGCTGCCCAGCTTCGCGGTAACGTCGGACAGGCCGTTGTGCCCGCCGTCGCCGCCGCCGATCTTCAACCGGATGGTTCCCGGCGGCAGGTCCAGCTCGTCATGCGCCACCAGGATTTCCGCGACCGGGATCTTGAAATAATGGGCGAACTTCGACACCGCGTCGCCACTGTGGTTCATGAAGGTCTGCGGCTCCAGCAGCCAGACTTCCCTGCCGCTGACGGTGATCTTGCCGGCATTGGCGTTGAAGCGGGGTTCGGCGCGCAGCTTCCCGCCGGTGGCATCCAGCAGGACGTCCAGAAAACGGAACCCGGCATTGTGCCGGGTCTCCGCGTACTCCGCGCCCGGGTTTCCCAGGCCGACGATGAGGGAAATCCCCTGCGCCACGTTGTCGCTCCGCGCCGGAGATTACTTGCCTTCTTTCTTGGCTTCCGGTTTCTTCGCCTCGGCCTTGGGGGCCTCGCCCTTCTTGGCCTCGCCGGGTTTGGCTTCGGCCGCCTTGGCCTCGCCTTCCGCCGGGGCCGCCGCCGCGGCTTCGCCTTCCGCCGGGGCTGCCGCCACCGGGGCCTCTTCCACGACCTTGATCATCGAGATGGCCGCCACCGCGAGGTTATCGCCGCCGTGCGTCAGGCTCGTGATCGCCACGCCTTCCGGCAGCTTGATATCCTTCAAGTGCACCGACTCGTTGAGCTTCAGGTTCGACAGGTCGGCCGTGAGGAATTCCGGCAGGTCCTTGGGCAGACAGGTGATATCGATTTCGTTCATCAGGTGCGTCACGACGCCGCCGTCGATCTTCACGCCCGGGGCCACGTCGCCGCCCGTGAAGTGGATCGGCACCTTCATGTGGATCTTCTCGGTGGCGCTGATGCGCTGCAGGTCCACGTGCATCACGATAGGCTTGTACGGATGCATGTGGAAATCGCGCAGAATCGCCTGGTCGGTCTCGCCACCGACCGTCACGGTCAGGATCGAGGTGTGAAACTTCTCGTTCGCCAGGTGGCGCGACATCAGGTTGTGGTCCAGCGAAACCATGGTCGGTTGCTTGCCCGCTCCATACAGCACGGCGGGTACTTTGCCACTGCGGCGAAGGCGGCGGCTCGCACCCGTACCTTTCGCTGAGCGTGGCTCGGCAGTCAGTTCAAATTTAGCGCTCATTGTCAGTCTCCAATCAGGTTAAACAATACCGCCCTTCCCGCGACCAGGAAAAGACGGTTAAAGGTACAAAGTTACTGGTTCAAAGTTCAGGAACAGAACCGGAACCTTGAACCTTGTACTCTGAACCCGTAACTGTTCTTTATTCCATGAACAGCTCGCTGACCGAATCCTCCTGCGCGATGCGGCGCATGGACTCGGCCAGCAATTCGGCCACGCTCAGCTGGCGGATGCGCCGGCAGGCCTTGGCCTCCGGCTTGAGCGGAATCGTATCGGTCACCACCAGCTCATCGAGCCGGGACTTGCTGATACGTTCCACCGCGCTCCCCGACAGCACCGGGTGCGTGCAATACGCCAATACCTTCTTCGCGCCGTGGTCCTTCAGCGCCCCTGCCGCCTCGCACAGCGTGCCGGCGGTGTCCACCAGGTCGTCCATCAGCACGCAGGTGCGGCCCTCGACCTCGCCGATGATATGCATCACCTTGGCCTCGTTCGGCTTCGGGCGGCGCTTGTCGATGATGGCGAGATCCGCCTCCAGGTGCTTGGCCATCGCCCGCGCCCGCACCACGCCACCCACGTCCGGCGACACCACCAGCAGGTCCTGAAACTCCTGGCGCCAGATGTCGCCCAACAGCACCAGCGACGCGTACACGTTGTCCGTCGGGATGTTGAAAAACCCCTGGATCTGGTCGGCATGCAGATCCATGGTCAACACCCGGTTGGCGCCGGCGACGGTGATCATGTCCGCCACCAGCTTGGCCGTGATCGCCACCCGCGCCGTGCGCGGACGGCGGTCCTGGCGCGCGTAACCATAATAAGGTATTACCGCCGTGATGCGCCGCGCCGAGGAGCGCTTCACCGCGTCGATCATGATCAGCAACTCCATCAGGTTGTCGTTGCTGGGCGCGCAGGTCGGCTGGAGGATGAACACGTCCTTGCCGCGCACATGCTCCATGATCTCGGTCTGGACCTCGCCATCCGAGAACCGCCCGACCACCGCCTTGCCGAGCGGCAGTCCCAGGTGCCGCACCACCAGTTCCGCCAGCGCCGGATTGGCGTTCCCGGTAAACACCACCATGTTGTCCAAGGACACGTGATCTCCCCTGTGAGTCGGATGGTCCACGACAAAATCCGGTTGAGGTGCCGATACCGATCCGCCAATCCCGAACCATTTTACTGGTTGGGGTGCCAGGATTCGAACCTGGGAATGCCGGAATCAAAATCCGGTGCCTTACCGCTTGGCGACACCCCAGTAATCTGCGCGCCCCTGAATTCTGCCTCTCACGATGTCAGGGTGAACTGCCGCTGCGCTGGCCCGATAACGGATGCCGGTTGAGCCCTCGGGCCACGAAACCGCTAAACGGCTTGGGAATTCTTTCCAGAATCTGCTTGCCCTGGTCCGCATCCCTCAGCTTCAGGAACACGCAACCGCCGGAACCTGACATGCGCGGCTCGCCATGCTCCGCCAGCAGCCGCAGGGCGCGATCCACTTCCGGATAGCGGCTTCGCGCCACCGGTTCGAGGTCGTTTCGCAGGCCGCGCCCCTCGTGAAAGTCGCGTATTGTGAGGGGCGGGCTATAGCGTGTCAATTCGGGAGCGGCAAAAACCTGGGCCGTGGAGACCTGCACCGGCGGCACCAGCACCAGATACCACGCCTCCGCCGGCTCCACCGGGGTCAGAATCTCGCCGATTCCCTCGGCCCAGGCGGCATGTCCGTGAATGAAGACCGGTACGTCGGCCCCCAGCTTCAATCCCAGCGCCGCCAGCTCCGGGATGGACAGGCGCGTGCCCCACAGCTGGTTCAGGGCCAGCAGGGTCGTGGCGGCGTCGGAGCTGCCGCCGCCGAGCCCTCCGCCGACCGGCAGGCGCTTAATGAGACGGATCTGCACACCCTTGGTGACGCCGCATGATTCCTGCAGCAGGCGCGCCGCACGTAATGTCAGGTCCCGGTCCTCGTCCACGCCGGCTACCGGGGCCGCGCGCGCGATCCGGCCGTCGTCGATCACGATGAACGCCAGCTCATCGCCGTAATCGAGAAACTGGAAAACCGTTTGCAGGGTGTGATAGCCGTCCGCGCGGCGGCCGGTGACATGCAGGAAAAGGTTCAGCTTGGCAGGCGCCGGCCAGGTTTTCATCGCGCGGGACAGGGAGTCAGCAAGCGCAGAGTATAACCTTTCGCCTCCGCCGACTCACTTGTTGTCCGTTACGTCCGTCAAACTCCAGCGCTCGATGCTGAGCCGCACCTCGATCGTCTCCCCCGCGGCGGGACCCACCTCCACGTGGTTGTCCTGTCGGGTGATGAACATCCGGCCCGGCAGGTCGAAGCCGCCATGCCGGGTGTATTCCAGGAACTGGATGTCCCAACCCGACTGCGCCAGCCGTTTCAGGCGTCCCTGCTCGTCCAGCTGTCGTTCCGGGGCGGGACCCGGGGCGGGCAGGCCAAGCACCCAGTAATTCATCTCGTCGAGCGGCACGATCCAGCCGGTGGCGCGATACAGCAGGCGTCCGGCATCCGCCGCGCGCCAGACGCGCTTGCCGGCGTCACGCAACTCGGCGCCCTTGCTGTCCCGGGTCAGGCGCAGATGGCCGCGACCCAGCGGGCCGGTGAAATCCAGGCGATGGCGCTCGCCATCGCGCTTCCAGTTCAGCGTGGCATGCGCGCCCTGCTCGCCGGCGCGCACGGCCAGCCTGCCGCGGAGTTGCCAGGCCGTGACCGCCATCAGGGCGGCCTGCCGCGCCTGCCAGACGGGATCGAGATCCGCGGCCGGCGGCGTTGGCGCGGTGGCGCAACCGGAGATGAGCGAGACGAAAATGATTACGAGGCCGAGGACCGGCCTCATGGTTTGAATTTCTTGATGACGCCGTTCAGCGCTTCGTTGTCGGGAGTCTCGCGCAGCGCGCGGTCCCAAACCGACTCGGCCTCGTGACGGTCGCCCGCCACCCACAACACCTCGCCGAGATGCGCCGCGATCTCGGCGTCGTTGCGGATTTCCAGCGCGCGCCGCAGGTACTTCAGCGCCTCGGCGGTGTTGCCGCGCCGGTATTGCAGCCACCCCATGCTGTCCATGATATAGGCGTCGTCGGGCTTGAGCTGCATCGCCTGCTGCAACAGTTCGAGCGCCTCGTCATAGCGGGTGGTGCGGTCCGTCAGGGTGTAACCCAGCGCGTTCAGGGCGTTGACGTTCTTCGGATCCTTCTTCAGGATTTCGCGCAGGTCGCGCTCGGTGACGTCCAGCAGGTTGAGTTTTTCCGCAATCAGGGCGCGTGCGTACAGCAGGTCCTTGTCACCCGGGACCGTCCGGATCGCCGCATTCAGCATGGTGAGCGCTTCGTTGAACTGGCGGGCATCGCGCAGGATCTGCTCGTGCGCCAGCGCCACCTGCACGCGCTGGGAATCGTTCTGGGTCTGGATGCCGTCCAGATGCCGGCGCGCGCGGGCGAGATCGCCCTGCCTGGCCACGACCACGCCGAGGCGGGCCTGCGCCTCGAAATAGTATTCGCCCTCTCTGACCTGGAGATACCAGTCGGCCGCCGCACCATACTGCTTGCGCTGTTCCGCGACCTGACCGAGGTAGAGGCGCGCCTGATCGTTCTGGGGCCGGAGCTCCAGCGCGCGCCGGAGATATTTATCGGCCTCGTCCAGGCGGTTGTTCTGCAGCGACAGCAGACCCACGGCATAAATGGTGTCGGCGTCATCCGGCACATTGTCGGCCACGCGCTTGAATTCCTCGAGCGCCTTCTGCCATTCCTTCTGGTCCACCAGGAAACGTGCATAGTTCAGGCGCACCTGGTTGGCGCCGCGATTGTCGTTCAGAAACGTCTCGTAAAAGGCGCGCGCCTTCTGCGGCTCCTTCTGCGACAGCAGGATGCGCGCCTTGAACAGCGCCGCCTCCTCCCAGTCGGAGCGCAGTTTCAGGGCCGCGTCCGCGGAAACGAGGGCCTTTTCCAGATCGCCGCCACGGACCATCAGGTGCGCCATGGCAAAATGCGCCGCGGCCAGCTGCGGATTCAGCGTCACCAGCGACTGCATCACGTCGATGGCCGCGGCGCGATTGCTGGTGCGCCCCAGCACGGCAGCCGCGCGCAGGTAGGCCTGGTCCAGGTTGCGCCGGGTTTCTTCGGCGGCGAACAGCACCTGAAAATGTTCCTTCGCTTCCGCGACCCGGTCGAGTTCGAGCAGGATCGTGATCAGGGCCTCCCGCGCCTCGGTGTCCTGCGGGCGCAGTTCGGTCCACAACCGCGCCGACCGCAGCGCCTCGTCGTAGCGCTTGCCGTAGAGCGCGGCCAGGGTGGCGCGCTCGGCGACGCGCGGATCGCGCGTCTGCTGGGCGACCTCGCCGAGGGTGGCCGCGGCCACCCCGATCTGTCCGCGTTGCCCGGCGATCTCGCCCAGCAGCAGGTTATAAAGAATCTCCGGCTCCAGCTCGACCGCGGGCAGCGTGGCGTCCGCCCTGGCGGGGCCGGCTGGCGCCGTCTCGACCACCGGCTCGGGCTTTACCGTGCCGGCACAGGCCGTCAGCAGGGATAGAAACAGGATTGAAGATAAACGACGCATGCGGGGAGTGATCATATATATAGTATGTCTGAATCCGTGATGACGATCCGAATACCCCTGTGACCGTCGCGGCGGGTGGAGATTCGCCTACCGTGTAAAATAGTCATCAGGGTCTTTAACTTAACATCCAGAAAATTACGCAATGGGCCAACAGGACGGGTTAGGAATGATCGGGCGCACGGCATCCGGCAGCGGGAACGAGTCGTGAATTCGCTGTTTTTGCTGCTGGCTGCGGGCGTGGCCTTTGTCTTCGGTTACCGGTTCTATTCCAGGCTTCTGGCGTTCGGCGTTTTCCGCCTTGAAAACAATTATAGTATACCCGCTCCGGAGCGCCCCGCCGACGACGAACCCCAGCGTTTCAAGCGGCAGCTGATATTCGGTCATCACCTGGCGTCCCTCGCGGCCGGTAGCGCGGTCATGGGAAGCCTGGTCGCGCTGATTTGGGGGTGGATTCCGGCGTTTCTGTGGGTCGTGGTGGGCACCGTCACCGCCGCCGGCACCTACGGCCTCGGCTCCCTGTGGCTGTCGCTGCGTTATCCGGGCCTGAACCCGGCGGAAATTGCGGCGCGTCTGCTCGGTGCGCCGGCGCACGGGCCGTTCGCCCTGTTTGCCTTCCTGGTGCTGCTGATCATGAATGCCGCCAGCGCCACGCTCGCGGCGCAGCTGATGTCGGACTTCCCGCGGGCAGTGCTGCCGTTCTGGGCGATTGCCGTGCTGGCCTGGTTCCTCGGCGGATATCTGCGCGGCCGCAAGGATCTCGAAATCCTTCCGGCGTCGCTGATCGCGCTGACCCTGGGCCTGATGGCCGTGTGGCTGCTGGGAGAGTTCCCGCTGGCCTTCATCGGCATGCTCAGCCTGGAAAGCGGGAATTCGTTCATCGCATTCGACGCCACCGTGGTCTGGGTCGTGATCCTGTTCGTCTACGGTTATCACGCCACGCGCCAGCCGATGTGGAAACTCATCCGCCCGCGCGGGTACCTCACCGCCCTGCTGCTGGGTGTCATGCTCCTGCTTGGCTACGCCGCCGTGGTGATCGATCACCCGGTGCTGGTGGCGCCGGAATTCCACGCCGGATCGGATATGCCGGCGACGCTGCCGTGGCTGTTCGTCACGCTCACCTCGGGCGCGGTGGCGGGGTTCCATCTCCTGATCGCCAACGGCATCACGGCGCGCCAGATCCGGCGCGAGACCGACGCGCGCCATGCCGGCTACGGCGGCGCGCTGGCGCTGGGACTGCTGGCGCTGAGCGCCGTCATTGTCGGCAGCACCGGTTTCGCCGACGCGGAGGAATGGACCCGCCATTTCGGGTCATGGAGATCATCCTCCGACCTGCATGAGGTCCTCGCCCTCTATATCAACGGCTTTGCGGGCCTGGCCTCCGGCATCGGAGTGGCTGCTGAATTCACCCGCACGCTCGTCGCGACGGTCATGCTGGGGCTGCTGGTGGCTACGCTTGAGGCGGGCCTGCGCGTGCAAAAACACCTGCTCACCGGCGTCGCGGAGCGGGTGCCGGCGCTGCCGGCGGGCGAAAAATCGCAGATCGCCATCGTTGTGCTGCTGTCCTCGCTGCTGGCGCTGCACCAGGTGCGCGGCCTCGGCGGCCTGGCGTGGTGGCCGCTGTTCGGCCTGGCCGACCAGTTGCTGGCGGTGCTCGGCTTCATGCTGCTGGCCCTGACGCTGCGAAGCCGCAGCCAACCCGTGGCCTGGGTGGTCGCGCCGCTGCTGTTCATGGCGGTGGTCGCCCACTGGGGATTCGCCGTGCTGGCGGCGCAGTGGTGGTCGGCGCAAAACTGGCTGTTGCTCGGCCTCGGCACGCTGTTGCTGCTGGTCGAGCTCGTGCTGGTTTGGCTTGCGCTGAGCACGTTGAAATCATCCGCGCCGCCCCCAGCTTGACACCGGACCCCGATGGGTCAAAATCCCGGGCATTGAGGGTCATTTCCGGTTCCTGCATGCATCTGCTCGCCTTTGGCATCAACCACCACACCGCGCCGGTCGACATCCGCGAGAAGGCGGCGTTCGCTTCCGACAAGCTGGTCGGGGCGCTGCACGAGGTCACCGCCGGCGGTGGCGCCGCCGAGGCCGCCATCGTCTCGACCTGCAACCGCACCGAGCTTTACTGCGGCCTGGATTCATCGCAGGAGGACCATGTCATCGACTGGTTCTGCCACTATCACCGTCTCAACCGTTCCGACATTCATCCCTACCTGTACCGGCATCCGGACCAGGCGGCGGTCAAACACGCCTTCCGCGTGGCCGCCGGGCTCGATTCGATGATCCTCGGCGAGCCGCAGATCCTCGGCCAGATGAAGGAGGCCTTCGCCACCGCGCACAAGGCCGGCGCCACCGGCAAGATCCTGAACCGGCTGTTCCAGCAGACCTTCACCGTGGCCAAGCAGGTGCGCACCGACACCGCCATCGGCGCCAGCGCCGTCTCGGTCGCCTCGGCCGCGGTGCAGCTGGCGCGCCAGATTTTCAGCAAACTGTCGGAACAGACCGTGCTGCTGATCGGCGCCGGCGACATGATCGAGCTGTGCGCGCGGCACCTCAAGGAACACGGCATCGGCCACATGATCGTCGCCAACCGCACGGTCGAGCGCGCCCAGCAGCTGGCCACCCTCTTCGGCGCCGAGGCGATCGCGCTCGCGGAAATGCCGACGCGCCTGGCCGACGCCGACATCGTGATCTCCTCCACCGCCAGCCAGCTGCCGATCCTGGGCAAGGGCGCGGTGGAAAGCGCCCTCAAGGCGCGCCGGCACCGGCCCATGTTCATGCTGGACATCGCCGTGCCGCGCGACATCGAGGCCGAGGTCGGCGAGCTCGACGACGTGTATCTCTACAGCATCGACGACCTCAAGGAAGTGGTGCAGGAAAACATGGAATCGCGCCAGGAAGCGGCGCGCGAGGCGGAGAAGATCATCGACACCCAGGTCGTGGATTTCATGCAATGGGTCAAATCGCTGAACGCGGTGCCGACCATCCGCGCCCTGCGCGAATCCGCCAACGCCGTGCGCGAGGCCGAGCTCGAGTACGCGCGCAAGCGCCTGGCCCACGGCGACGACCCGGCCAAGGTGATCGAGCATCTCGCGCGCGCCCTCACCAACAAGTTCACGCACACGCCCACCGACGTATTGCGCCGCGCCGATCACGAGGGCAACAAGGCCCTGCTCGAGGCCGCCCGCCGGCTGTTCAACCTCGACGAAGATTAAATTAATTTTCTTGCCACAGAGGGCACAGAGAACACAGAGCGGGATTATTTTGCTTTCCCTGTGTACTCTGTGATCTCTGTGGCTGAAGTCATACAATCTCAAATGCCGAATCGCCCATGAACCCGTCCATCGAAACAAGGCTCACCGGCCTTGCGCAGCGCTTTGAGGAAATCGAACGCCTGCTTTCCGACCCGAAGGTCATCGGCAAGCAGGAGCAGTTCCGCAAGCTGTCGCAGGAGTACGCCGAGATCAACCCGGTGGTGAAGCTGTACGGCGATTACCGCGCGGCCAGCGAGCAGCTGGAATCCGCGCGCGCCATGCTGAAGGACGAGGATGCCTCGATCCGGGAAATGGCACAGGATGAAGTCGCCGAGGCTCAACAGCTCATCGAAAATCTGGAATCTGAAATCCAGACCCTGCTGCTGCCGAAGGACCCGAACGACAACCGCAACATCTTTCTCGAAATCCGCGCCGCCGCCGGCGGCGACGAGTCGGCGATTTTCGCCGGCGACCTGTTCCGCATGTACAACTATTACGCCGGCAACCACGGCTGGGAAGTGGAGGTGATGAACCAGAGCCCCGGCGAACACGGCGGCTACAAGGAAATCATCGCCCGCATCGCCGGCAAGGACGTGTATTCGCGGCTCAAGTTCGAGTCCGGCGCGCACCGCGTGCAGCGCGTACCCGCCACCGAGGCCCAGGGCCGCATTCACACCTCCACCTGCACCGTGGCGGTGCTGCCGGAGGCGGAGGAGATCGACGCCATCGCCATCAATCCGGCGGAGCTGAAGGTGGACACTTTCCGCGCCTCCGGCGCCGGCGGCCAGCACGTGAACAAGACCGATTCCGCCATCCGCATCACGCACCTGCCCACCGGCATCGTGGTGGAATGCCAGGACGAGCGCTCGCAGCACAAGAACCGCTCGCGCGCCATGTCGATCCTGTCGGCGCGCCTGCTCGAGGCCGAGCAGCGCAAGCAGCGCGAGCAGGAGGCCGCGACGCGCAAGAGCCTGGTCGGCACCGGCGACCGCTCCGAGCGCATCCGCACCTACAATTTTCCGCAGGGCCGCGTGACCGACCACCGCATCAACCTCACGCTCTACAAGCTCGACCAGGTCATGGAAGGCAAGCTCGACGAGCTCATCGACGCGCTGCGCGCCGCCGACCAGGCCGATCTGCTGGCGGCGCTGAATGCCTGATGACGGTTTCAGGTTTCAGGTTGAAACCTGAAACTTTAAACCTGAAACCATGCATGCCATGAACATAGTTGCCGCGTTACAAAAAGTTTCGAGCGCATTGAGCGAAGCTAGCCCAACCCCCCGCCTCGACGCGGAAGTGCTGCTGATGCACGCCTGCGGCATCGGCCGCAGCGAGTTGATCACGCGGCAGGAGATGGCGATATCCGATGAACAGCTGAAAAGGCTGGAAAACCTGCTGGCACGACGCCAGCGCGGGGAGCCCGTCGCCTACCTCACCGGCACGCGCGAATTCTGGTCCATGGAACTGAACGTCACGCCGGCGACGCTGATCCCGCGCCCGGAAACCGAATTGCTGGTGGAAAAGGCGCTGGAGCGGATTCCGCGCGATGCGACATGGACCGTCGCCGATCTCGGCACCGGCAGCGGCGCCATTGCACTGGCCATCGCCAAAGAACGTCCACGCTGCCGCGTGATCGCCACCGACAATTCAGCCGCGGCACTGGAAGTCGCCCGCTCCAATGCCGAAAAATTCGGCCTGACCAACATCGAATTCCGCGCCGGCGACTGGTTCAGTGCGCTTGACGGCGGAAGCTTCGACATGATCCTGAGCAATCCGCCCTATGTCCGCGCTGGCGACCCGCATCTGCAACAGGACGATTTGCGCTACGAGCCGGCAACCGCGCTCGTCGCCGGTGCCGACGGACTCGACGCCATCCGTCATATCGCGCGGCATGCGAGGGAATTTCTCAGGCCCGGTGGTAGGCTGCTGTTCGAACACGGGTGGGACCAGGCCGGTTTGATTTATCAGGTCCTTTGCCATGATTGGCAGGAAATCGCCTGTCATCGTGATTTGAGCGGGCATGGTCGCGTTACCCAGGCCAAGCGCTGAAAACCGCTACAGAAATAATCTCTTTCCAATCAAGAAATTCAGTCAATCTGTAAAAAGCATCGGCGATTGACCATGTGATATTTCCTTGTCGGACTCATCACCGGGGGTTAGCATTTGAATACTTGACCGGCTCAAAACCAGTCAAGGCTCTCTAAAAATAATGCGAGGGGGAGGGACAATGATATTTTCACTCCGTCGGTTTTTTGTCGCCGTCATGCTTTGCGTTCTGACTGCGCCAGGCTTAGCAGCAGGACCCGCCTACACCATCACTGACCTTGGCACCTTGGGTGGCAGCGGCAGTTACGGTTACGGTGTCAATAATAACGGTCAAGTGGCGGGCGAATCGTATACAACAGGCACTACCAACTCACATGCCTTCCTTTTCAGCGGAGGCGCCGCCGCGGATCTCGGCACGTTCGGCGGCACATCCAGCCGTGCTTACGATATCAATAACAACGGGCAGGTCGTCGGGTCAGCCTATACCACCGGGAATGCCACTAGCCACGCCTTTCTCTGGAGCAACGGCGTAATGACGGATCTCGGCAGTCTGGACGGCTTTAGCACCGCATATGGGATTAACGACTCGGGCCAAGTCGCGGGCAAATCCTTCACCACCAGCGGGTCAAACCACGCCTTTCTTTGGAGCGAAGGTGTCATGTCGGACCTCGGGACTCTGGGAGGCATGTCAAGTTATGGTTTTGGGATCAATAACAACGGTCAGGTCGCAGGCTGGTCAGACATCGCCGGCGACGCGGCTGCACGCGCCTTCCTCTGGCAGGCCGGAGTCATGTCCGATCTCGGCACTCTGGGCGGAACCAACAGTTTTGGTTATGACATCAACGACCAAGGTTTTGTCGTCGGACGCTCGAATTTGGCAGGCGATGCATTAACCCACGCCTTTATTTGGAATGGCGTTTCGATGCTGGATCTTGGCAGCCTCGGCAACTGGTCCAGCGATGCCTCCGGCCTTAATAATCTGGGGCAGGTTGTTGGCTCGTCCGGTGGCTCCGCCTTTTTGTGGAACGCAGGCACCATGCTGAATCTCAATTCATTGATCGATCCTTCTTCTGGATGGTTTCTCATGTACGCCGAGGATATCAACGATAACGGACAAATCGTCGGGACAGGGTTCATTGACGGCGAAGAACACGCTTTTCTCCTCACGCCAACGCCCGTGCCGATTCCTCCCGCCGTCTGGCTTTTCGGCTCAGGATTGCTCGGGTTCCTGGGAATAACCCGGTGGCGAAGCAAAAAATAGGTTAAATAATTCTGTTAGATACAAATGTTGGCCCGGCTTGCCCGGGTCATTTTGTTTCAGCTAGACATCAATATGGGAATGAATAAGGCCAACCCGTAAAATAAATCACATGGACGACCAACAACTGCTGCGCTACAGCCGGCACATCCTGCTGCCGCAGGTGGGCGTGGACGGCCAGCAGAAACTGCTCGACGCGCGCGTGCTCATCATCGGCCTCGGCGGACTCGGCTCGCCGGCGGCGATGTATCTGGCCGCCTCCGGCGTGGGGCATCTGGTCATCGTGGACCACGACCGCGTGGAGCTTTCCAATCTTCAGCGTCAGATCGTGCACAACACCGAAAGCATCGGGCAGGACAAGACCGCCTCGGCGCAGGCCGGCCTGCAACGGCTCAATCCCGATATCCGCGTCACGACCTTCAATAAAACCCTCGGGGCCGATGAGCTCGCCGAACAGGTGAGGCTCGCCGACGCCGTGGTGGACGCGAGCGACAACTTCGCGACGCGTTTCAGTCTCAATCGTCTGTGCGTGGAATACAAAAAACCGCTCGTCTCGGGCGCGGCCATACGCATGGAAGGTCAGGTGACGACCTTCCGCCCCGATATCCCGGGCAGCCCCTGTTATCGCTGCCTGTATCAGGACATGGACGAGATCGCCGAGACCTGTTCCGAAACCGGCGTGCTCTCGCCCGTGCCCGGCATCATTGGCAGCATCCAGGCGACCGAAACCATCAAGGTGTTGACCGGCGTCGGCCGCACCCTGCACGGCCGCCTGCTGCTGCTCGATGCGCAAACCATGGAGTGGCACGACATGGTCCTGCGCAAGGACCCGGACTGTCCGGTGTGCGGCCAGCCATGAACCCCGTGCGCCTGCCGCGCCCCATCGTGAACCAGCTGCTGCACCT
>JBFMBB010000037.1:0-19290 GCA_040755435.1 Pseudomonadota bacterium
TCGAACCCTTTTCCGCGATATAACGTGCCAGCGCATCCGGTGCCTGAAACCCGAACCGCACCGATCTCCCTTCGGCTTCACGGCTTATCACCGTTCCCACCCCGTCCACATGGCCGCTGACCAGATGGCCGCCGAGGGGCGTGCTCAACGTCAGGGCCTTTTCCAAATTCACGGCATCGCCGGGGCGCCGCTGTCCCAGCGTCGTGCGGGAAAGCGTTTCCCCCGAGACATCGGCGGTGAACCCGGAGGCGGAATGCTCCACCGCCGTCAGGCACACGCCGCTGACCGCGATGCTGTCGCCAGTGTTCACGTTCGACATGTCCAATCCGCCGGAATCGATGCGCAGGCGCGCATCGCCGCCCTTCTGCTCGATGGCGGCGATTTTTCCCACGGCCTGGATGATTCCGGTGAACATGTCAAATCGGGTGGCTACGATGAAAATCCGGCAGTATGCCAATCATATGACTTCAATCCTGTTTCTCCCGCCCGATTTGGCCTTGTAGAGGGCCGAATCTGCCAGGCGGAGAAGCGCCGCCTCGTCCGAGAAATCATGCATGCCGGGAATGCCGCAGGCCAGGCCGATGCTGGCGGTCACCGCATCGCCCGTGGAGAGTTTCATTCCCAGATCGCGGATTTTAGTCATTATCCGGTCGGCAACCAACAGTGCCCCTTCCTTCGGGGTATCGCCCAGAACCACCGAGAATTCGTCACCGCCGAACCTGGCGGAGATGTCGGATTCCCGGGTGATCAGCGAACGCAGAATATCGGCGACCGCCTTCAGGCAGAGATCCCCGTCGAGATGGCCTTTTTCATCGTTGAATCTCTTGAAGTGATCGAGGTCGATCATCATGGCGCAAATGGAGGCATTCTCCCTGAGGCACCGGCGCCACTCGCCCGACAGGAAGCTGTCGAAATGCCGCCGGTTCGCCAGATCGGTCAGCGGATCGTGCAGCGATGAACGGATCACGGCCTGCTCGGCCAGCTTGCGGCGGGTGATATTCTGATGGGTCAGGACGAACGCGGCGTCGCCGAGGCCCTTGACCGGCGTGGCGCGCAGAATGAACCAGCGCTGTTCTTTCGGGCTGTGGCAGGGATATTCGAATTCAAACAGCCGTAGCTCGCCGGACAGCACGGAATTTATCCCGTCGGCCACGGCGTGGGCGTTGGTATCGCCATGCAGATCGGCGTTCCGGCATACATCGAGGTAATTCACGCCGATCCAGTCGTATTCCGGATCGAAACCGTTTTCCGCGCCAAATTTTTTCCAGCTGTCGTTGACGAAAGTAATGCAACCATTCCTGTCGATAATGGCAAGCTGTTCCTCGAGCGAATTGAGCGTGTTCTGGAAAAAACTGTTGTCCATATCCCTGGAACGATCTACTCCCCTTGCTTGACCGTGGCAATGACGCGCCAGTCCTTCCCTATCGCCCGCGCATCCGTGATTTCCAGATTGATGCGATCGGACATGCGCAGCAGCGGCGGCAGCGCGAACATGCCGCGTTCGGCGCTGCCCATGACATGCGGGGCGTAATACAGCACCAGTTCATCCACCAGACCGGCACGCAGCAGCGCGCCGCACAGGGTGGCGCCGGCCTCGACCAGCACTTCGTTCACTTCCAGCCAGGCCAGGTGCTTGAGCAGCGCGGGCAGGTCCACGGTCTTCTCCGGCGTGGAAAAATGCGCCACGTCAGCCCCGGCCTTTTTCAAGGTTTCCGCCAGGGCCATGTCACCGCTGGCGGTAACGACCAGCGTCTTGCCCTCGTTGCGCAGCATGCGCGCCCGGGGCGGCATGCGCAGACGGCTGTCCACCACCACGCGCAGCGGTTGGCGCCCGGTCTTGAAGTCGCGCACGTTGAGCGAGGGATCGTCCGCCAGCACCGTGCCCACGCCGGTCAGTATGGCGGAACTGCGCGCGCGCCATTTCTGCACGTCCGCGCGCGCCGCCTCGCCGGTGATCCATTTGCTCTCGCCGTTGGCCATGCCGGTGCGGCCGTCGAGACTGGCGGCCAGCTTCACGCGCACGAACGGCCGGCCACGCTGCATGCGGCTGATGAACCCGGGGTTGAGCGCCGCGGCCTCCGCTTCCATCAACCCGACTTCGGTCTGGATGCCGTGGCCCTCGATCTCCCTGAGTCCCTTGCCAGACACCAGCGGATTGGGATCGCGCATGGCCGCCACCACGCGCCGCACGCCCGCCTTGACCAGCGCCTGGGTGCAGGGCGGCGTACGTCCTTGGTGGCAGCAGGGCTCCAGCGTCAGATACACGCCGGCGCTGTGGGTGTTCATCCTGCCGGCCTGGTTGAGCGCGTTGATCTCGGCGTGCGGCTCACCGGCGCGCTCGTGCCAGCCTTCGCCGACGATCTTGCCGTCCTTGACGACGACGCAGCCGACGCGCGGGTTGGGGTCGGTGGTGTACATCCCGCGGCGCGCCAGTTGCAGCGCGCGCGCCATGAAACGCGCATCGGCGGCGGAGGTGGTCATGATTTTTTCCCGGGGGACTTGCGGGCGCCGGCGGCCGGTTTGGCCGGCGGTTCCGGTTCCGGGATCAGCGACAGCTGCTTGCGGCGCAACTCGGCGCTGGGCTCGTTCTGCAGGCGCTGCACCTCGTCGCGAAAGGCGTTCAGGTCGTCGAAGCTGCGATACACCGAGGCGAAACGCACATAGGCCACCGGATCGAGCTCTTTCAGCTCCTCCATGACCCACTCGCCGATCTGGCGCGAGGGCACCTCGCCCTCGCCGCTGGCCATCAGCTTGTGGCGGATGCGCCCGATGACTTTCTCGACCGCGTCGGTGTCCACCGGGCGCTTCTCCAGCGCGCGCGACAGGCCGTTGTTGAGTTTCTTTTCGTTGAAGGGCTCGCGCCGGCCGTCCGATTTGATTATCTGCGGCAGGCGCAGCTCGGCGCGTTCGAAGGTGGTGAAGCGCTCGCCGCAGACCTCGCACTCGCGCCGCCGGCGCACGGAATCGCCGTCGTCGGACAGGCGCGAATCGACGACGCGGGTTTCATCGGCGGAGCAGAACGGACAGCGCATGGCGGAATAGTAGCAAGCGGCGCATCAAAGGCGAACGCCCCGCCCTGAGATTCTTTACGGCCGGGACGCCTCGTACACCGGGAATTTGCGGCAAATCTCCTCCGCCTTGGCCTTCACCGCGGCCCGCACGGACGCGTCCCCCAGGCGGTCGAGGATGTCGCAGATCCAGCCGGCCAGGTCGCGCGACTCCTTCTCGCCGAAGCCGCGCGTGGTGATGGCCGGGGTGCCGATGCGGATGCCGCTGGTGACGAACGGGGACTGGGGATCGTTCGGCACGGCGTTCTTGTTGACCGTGATGTTGGCCTCGCCCAGCGCCGCCTCGACGTCCTTGCCGGTGATGCCCTTGTCGATGAAGCTCACCAGGAACAGGTGATTGTCGGTGCCATTGGACACCACCTGGTAACCGCGCTCCATCATGACCTTGGCCATGGCGCGCGAGTTATTCAACACCTGCTGCTGATAGGTCTTGAACGCTGGCTCCAGCGCCTCCTTGAAGGCGACCGCCTTGGCGGCGATGACGTGCATCAGCGGGCCGCCCTGGGTGCCGGGGAACACCAGCGAGTTCAGTTTCTTTTCGATGTCCGGATTGGCGCGCGCCAGGATGATGCCGCCGCGCGGGCCGCGCAGGGTCTTGTGCGTCGTGGTGGTGGTGACGTCGGCGATGGAACAGGGATTGGGATAGATGCCCGCCGCCACCAGCCCGGCCACGTGCGCCATGTCCACGAACAGATACGCGCCGACCTTGTCGGCGATGTCGCGGAAACGCTGCCAGTCAACGACGCGCGAATACGCCGAGAAACCGGCGACGATCATTTTGGGCTTGTGTTCATTGGCCAGGCGCTCGACCTGATCGTAATCGATTTCGCCGGTCTTTTCGTTCAGACCATATTGCACGGCGTTATAAATCTTTCCGGAAAAATTCACCTTGGCCCCGTGCGTGAGATGCCCGCCGTGCGCCAGGCTCATGCCGAGGATGTGATCACCCGGGTTGAGCAGCGCCATGTACACCGCGGCGTTCGCCTGCGAACCGGAGTGCGGCTGCACGTTGGCATAGGCCGCGCCGAACAGCTGCTTGGCACGGTCGATGGCGAGGCGCTCGGCCACGTCCACGTATTCACAGCCGCCGTAATAACGCTTGCCGGGATAGCCCTCGGCGTACTTGTTGGTGAGCTGCGAGCCCTGCGCCTCCAGCACCCGCGGGCTGGCGTAGTTCTCGGAGGCGATCAGTTCGATGTGGTGTTCCTGGCGGCGAGCCTCGTTCTGGATGGCGCTCCACAGCTCATCGTCGAAACCCCTGATGGTCATGTCTTTGGTGAACATTTATTCCTGCACTCCTGTCGGTGACGCGCGCCCGCCCTTCCCCGTTTCCGGCCGGGGATCACGGCCGCCTGAAAAGCCGCCAAGGATATACGATTCCGTCAAGTCCTGCATGGCCCTTGGACGAATTGTCGCAGGCCGCCAAAAATATGCGGGAATATTTGTCGCGCCGGGGTTTTCCGCGGTTCCGGCAGTGCAAAACGGCGGCGTCTGTCCTATTCTTGATCTGATCAAAAACACCCATCGCCGCAGCTCGCACGTTCATGAGCAACGCACCATCCGGCGGTACCGAAAACACGGCCACGACCTCCCGGGCCTCCCCGCGCCGCAAAAACCCCTCGCTCAAGGTCTTTTTCCGGTCCGGCGCCGCCCTGTTCTTCGTCGCGCTGATCGCGGCCAATGCCGTCACGCTGTTCAATCTCTACAAGGCGCTGCGCCTGACCGACCAGGTGGTGGAACATTCCATCGTCGAAATGCACCAGGCCATGCTGCTGCAGATGTCGCTGTCGCAGGCGGCGATGCCGCCCAACGATTACCTGATTCACGGCGATCCGAAGGCGCGCGAGGAATTCCGCGCGCGCAGCACCGAGGTGGAGCGGAATTTCAACATCCTGGGCCCCATGACGGCGATGACTGCCACGCAACACCAGGTGCTGACCGCGGCGCGGCGCGACTGGGACCGCGCCCGGGAAATGGGCGAAGCCATGCTGAAAATACCCGCGCCGGTCGGCAACCGGGCGGCGGCCGTGCGCATGGAGGAGTTCGACCGGCTGATCGACGACATCATCACCCAGCTCGACACCATACACCACGTGGCCCATTCGGAAACCGAGGAATCGCACATGGTATTGCACGACCTCAAGCTGGAGGCCACCACCATCGTGCTGGTGTTTCTGGTCATCGGTCTCTTGATCGCCATCGCCGGCTTTTTCGTGCTGAACCGCCTGCTCTTCCCTCCGTTGCAGGACCTGTCGCGGGGAATGCGGCTGTTCAGCGAGGGGCAACACGCGCACCGCATCTCGCGGAACATGCCGGTGGAGCTGCGCGAGCTGGCCGAGGGTTTCAATGCCATGGCGGCAAACCTGCAAGCCCAGCATGCCGAACTGGTAAAGACCTCGACCCATGACGCCCTCACCGGCTGTCTCAATCACCGGCAGTTCATCCTGGATTTCGACCGGGAATTCCTGCGCGTGAGCCGCTATCGGGGCAACCTGTCCCTGCTGATGGTGGACCTCGATTTCTTCAAATCGGTCAACGACAGCTACGGCCATCCCGCCGGCGACATCGTGTTGCGCAGCGTGGCGGAGGCCATGGGCACGCAGCTGCGCGCGAGCGACACGCTGTATCGCTACGGTGGCGAGGAGTTCGTCATCCTGCTGCCGGAAACGGATCGGCACGGCGCCTTGACAGTGGCCGAGTCCATCCGCCACAAGGTCGCCACCACCGCCATCGTCGTGGACGGCCAACAGACGGTCAGCATCACCGTCAGCATCGGCGCGGCCTCCTTCCCACAGGACACGGAGAATCAGGAAGACCTGCTGAAGAAAGCGGACCAGGCGGTTTACGCCGCCAAGAACGGCGGACGCAACCGCGTTTGCCATCCGTAGAGATATAGATGTAGGTTGGGGTGAGGCGTGAAACGCCGAACCCCAACATTGAGCGTCGCGTGTTGGGGTTCGCTTCGCTTACCCCAACCTACCTTCTCATTTACCCGCCGGCCTCAACCGCACCACCGCGCCGGAGTCGAATGGCGTCTGGGTGTGCGCGTTCGGGAACGAGGCGTAGTTGGTCCAGATGTCGCCGTTCTCGGTGAAGCTCACGGTGCGGGTGTACGCGCCCCGGCGTGGCAGGCGGTAGATCGTGAATTGCTTCGTCTTCGGGTCCAGCCGGTAAAGACTGTCGGAGCCCGAACCGGTGATCCAGAAATCGCCGGTGTAGCGGTTGCGCCGGATGCCGTAGGGAAAATCCCCCGGAATCGGCAGCGCGATGCGATCCGTGACCTTACGCTTCTTCGTGTCGTAAACCGTGATCTTTCCGGTTGCGAGTTCCGGTATCCACAGCACGTCGTCCTTGTCGATGGCGAGGCGCTTCGGCCCGACGGATTTCTCCTCCATGTCCTGCTCCCAGGCCTCGCCGGTCTTCGGGTCGAGCATGCCGAGGCGGTTGCCGTGGGTTTCGGTGTACCAGAGATTGCCCTGGCTGTCGGCCACCGCGGCGTACAAGTGCACGCCCTTCTCCGGCAGGCTCGTGGTGCGCGGGGTGGTGAAGTTTTTGACTTCACCGGTTTTCGGGTCGAGGCGGGTCAGGAATTCGCGCGAGAAGTTCGTCATCCAGATGCCGCCGTCCGCATCCTCGTGGATGTAACGCTCGGCATCCACCACGAAATACTGGATGTTGGCGCCCTTCTGGAAATCCGAATAAACCTTGAATTCCTTGGTCTTGGGATCGAAGCGGATCACCTGCTCGGATTTGGTGAAGGTCATCCAGATCATGCCGTCGCGCGTGGTGTCGATCTGGTGCGCCCCACCCGGCTTGCCCGGCTCGACCGTCACGGGAATGTCGAAACTCTCGATGGCGCCGTTCTCGATGTCCACGCCATAAAGCTTGTTGCCGAAATAATCCGCGATCCAGGCGCGGCCGCCGCTCACCGCCATGTCGTGATAGAAGCCAGTCTTGGCTCCTGCAGGGTATTCGCGGTATTCCGCCCGCGCCGTCGGAAAGTAGCGCCCGTGCTTCGGCATTTTCGCGTTGGCCGTGAGCCATTGCGCCAATTCCTCGGTTTCCAGCCGGATGAGGTTGAGCTCGAGGCTGTCGTCGGTCTTCTTCATGCGCGCGATCACTTCGCGCCATTCTTCGAGCGACTTGCGGTAGGCCACCGGCGGGCCCATCTGGTGGCACGGCGTGCAGCCCAGTATCACCTGCCGCCTGGTCTCGCCCTCGGGCAGCATGGCGATCCAGTCCGCCGACCGCACCGGCTCGGTCTGTGACTTCTCGTCTTCGGGATAAACGAATTTTTCGGAACAGCCGGATAGCAGAAACAGAAACAACAGGAAAAGCCCCAGCCGCACCCGCGTGAATCCGTGGATCATCGCCATCTCCTCGCTTGTGGTAGGAAAACCCGCGCTGGGCCACGGGTGGAGAGATTATTTCACTGCGTCATCAGGCATACAACTCGCCAGCCCGGGCCAGAAATTCAGCGTAATTGAGGTAATGACTGCCATCGCAGGAGAAATTGAGGCCGACGAGACCGTTGACCACGTTGAGCGAGCCGGCGCGCAGGTAGATGTGGTTGTCCAGCGTGCGCAGGCGCTTGAACTCGGTGAGCACCCGGGGGATTTCCAGGGAAGGCACGAGGGCCTCATCGGTGTAGGGCTGGCGCCGGTATATGCTGCACAACTCGGGGTCGAGGAACTCCTCCTTGATGTGCACGCGGTAGCGCAGCGGGTCGCTGAGCAGCCACAGCGTCACCTGGCCGGTGGAGAAATGCACCTTGGCGTGAAACACGCCGTGCCCCAGCAGCAGCACCTCGACGCGCGCCAGCACTTCGTCGATGTGCCGGTCGAATTCGTTCGCCACGCGCGCCTGTTCGAACACGAACTGGCGCACCGAGGGATCGCCACGTATCTGCAACCAACGTCGGGTCATGCTGCTTCCCTTGAAACACGGTCACGAATATCCATGCAACCGTTGGGCTTTGCTTCGCTCAGCCCAACCTACATTAATTCCTGTCTCAGCCTCCTGACTTCATGGACACCGCGCGTGAGCGCCAGCAGCAGCCAGTGCCATCCGACCTTGAGCGCGCCCAGATTCTGCATCATGGTTTGCGTGAACATGGTTTCCTTTAATTCGGCCCGTAGGTTGGGGTGAGCGCAGCGAACCCCAACGAAAAATGGTCGAACTGCTGTTGGGCTTCGCTTCGCACAGCCCAACCTACATCATTCACATTGCCCTACCCCTCTCCCTGTCCCTCTCCCCCAAGGGGAGAGGGGACACCATATCTGACTTTTTACACATATATTTGAACTGATCACGCCGCCTTGACCTCGCGTGCGTACAGGAACTTGAGCACCTCGCCGCGCAGGCGCAGGTAATGCGCGTCCTGCACCAGCGCCAGCCGGTCGCGCGGGCGCGGCAGGTCGATTTCCAGGATCTCGCCGATGGTCGCCGCCGGGCCGTTGGTCATCATGACGATGCGGTCCGACAGCAACACCGCCTCGTCCACGTCGTGCGTCACCATGAGCGTGGTGCTGCCGGCGGTGGCGACGATACGCATCAACTCATCCTGGAGATTGGCGCGGGTGAGCGCGTCGAGCGCTCCCAGCGGCTCGTCCAGCAGCAATACCTTGGGTTGCATCGACAGGGCGCGCGCGATACCGACGCGCTGCTTCATGCCACCGGAGATTTCGTGCGGGTATTTCTGCTCGGCGTGCGACAAGCCCACCAGCGCCAGCGCCTCGCGCGTGCGCCGCTTCAGGTCGGCGCGGCTTTCGGTATCGCCGAACACGCGCTCCACGGCCAGATAGACATTGCCGAAGCAGGTCAGCCACGGCAGCAGCGAGTGGTTCTGGAACACCACGGCGCGATCCGGACCGGGGCCGGCGATCTCGCGGTCGCTGGCGAGCAGCACGCCGCTCGTGGGCGCGTATAACCCCGCCACCAGGTTCAGCAACGTGGATTTGCCGCAGCCCGAGTGGCCGATGATGGAGACGAACTCGCCCTGGCGGATGTTGAGGCTGACGTCCTGCAGCGCCACGTAGCGGCCGCCGCGGGTGTCGAACACCATGTGCACGTTTTCGATTTGGACGAATTTTTCCATGATTTGCTCCTGTATCACCTCAGTTAGCCCTCTCCCTCACTCCCTCTCCCGTTTACGGGAGAGGGAAGCGAGCCGAGCGCGCTCCGCGCGATTTCTTAATACCGGAACCGGCGCGCCACCAGCAGGATTGCCTGTTCCAGCAGCAGGCCGACGATGCCGACGACGAAGATGGCGATGATGATGTGCTCGACGTTCAGGTTGTTCCACTCGTCCCACACCCAGAAGCCGAGGCCGATGCCGCCGGTGAGCATCTCGGCCGCCACGATCACCAGCCAGGCGACGCCGATGGACAGGCGCACGCCGGTGAGCATGTACGGCAGCACCGCCGGGAACAGGATGCGGCTGAACATCTTCCACGGCGACAGCTTGAGCACGCGCGCGACGTTAAGATAGTCCTGCGGCACCTGCGTCACGCCGGAGGCGGTGTTGAGCACCATCGGCCACAGGCTTGAGATGAAAATCACCCAGATCGCCGCCGGCTGCGCCTGCTTGAACACGTACAGCCCGATCGGCAGCCACGCCAGAGGCGACACCGGCCGCAGCACACTGATGATCGGCGCCATCATGCGGTTGAGGAAACCGGAATAGCCGATCAGGAAGCCGAGCGGAATGCCCACCAGCGCTGCCAGGCCGAAACCGACGCCGACGCGCGCCAGCGAGTGCAGGATGTTCCAGCCGATACCCTGGTCGTTCGGTCCCTGATCGTAGAACGGATCGCTGAACACCTTGACCGCGGCATCGAAGGTCTTGACCGGGCCCGGCAATTCGCTGGAGACGGACACGATCGCCCACAGCGACACGAACAACACCAACCCGAACATCGGCGGCACGGCGTTGCGCTGCAAGCCCTGCGCCGCCAGTTTCCACCGGCTCGGCCCCGCCACCGGTGACGGCGGCGGCACGACCGGCGCCGACGGTGGCAAGGGTTCTTCTTCGGTAATGATTTCAGGCTCAGCCTTGGGCTTTGACTTGCTCATGTGCACCACCGTCATGTCGACCTCCTTGCATCAGACCTTGATCTTGAAGCCCGCGGCATAGGCCTTCGGGTCCTTGCCGTCCCACACCACGCCGTCGATGAGCTTGCTGGTGCGCATCGGGCTGGCCGGCACCGCCACCTTCAGCTGCGCCGCCACCTGCTTGTACAGCTCGATCTGGTTCACCTGTTTGGCCACGGCGAGGTAATCCGGGTCCTGCTGGAGCAGGCCCCAGCGCTTGTGTTGCGTGAGGAACCACATGCCGTCCGACAGGTGCGGGAAGTTCACGTACCCGTCGTTGTAAAACTTCATGTAGTTCGGGTCCTTCCAGGTCTTGCCGTTGCCGTTGTCGTAGTTGCCGAGGAAGCGTCCGAGGATCACCTCCTCCGGGGCGTTCACGTAGGACTTGCTGGCGATGATCTTCGCCACCTTCTCGCGGTTGGCGGTGGCGTCGATGAACTTCGAAGCCTCCAGCACCGCCGCCATCATGGCGCGCGTGGTGTTCGGGTATTTCTTGACGAAATCGAGGCTGGTGCCGAGCACCTTCTCCGGGTGATCCTTCCACAGTTCCTGGGTGGTGACGGCGGTGAAGCCGATCTTGTCGTAGATGGCGCGCGCGCCCCAGGGCTCGCCGACGCAGAAACCGTCCATGTTGCCGACGCGCATGTTGGCCACCATCTGCGGCGGCGGCACCACGATGGTCTTGACGTCCGCCATCGGGTTGATGCCATAGGTGGCGAGCCAGTAATACAGCTCCATCGCATGCGTGCCGGTGGGAAAGGTCTGGGCGAAGGTGTACTCGCGCTTTTCCTTCGTGATGAGCGCCTTGAGCCTGGCGCCGTCGGTGGCGCCCTTCTCCTTGAGCTGGTTCGAGAGGCTGATGGCCTGGCCGTTATGATTGAGGCCCATGAGCACGGCCATGTCCTTCTTCGGGCCGCCGATGCCGAGTTGCACGCCGTAGATCAGGCCGTAGAGCACGTGCGCCGCGTCGAGCTCGCCGTTCACCAGCTTGTCGCGCACCGCGGCCCAGCTGGCTTCTTTCGAAGGAGTAATCTTGATGCCGTACTTTTTGTCGAAGCCCATCTCCGAGGCGATCACGACGCTGGCGCAGTCGGTGAGCGGGATGAAGCCGATTTTCACCTCGGTTTTCTCGGGCGCGTCCGAGCCCGCGGCCCAGGCGCTGGTGCGCCACCCGGCCAGACCCGCGGCCGCGCCGGCGGCGCCCAGTCGCAGAAAATCCCGGCGCGACAACCCGCGCGCCGCCCTGTCACCTGCTCCCGACTTCTTGCGTTTCATGCTGTTCTCCTGTGTTTAAGCCATAAAAAAAGGCGTCCATCGACCGGAGTTTCCCTCCGGCCCATGGACGCCGTTGTCCAGGTGACGGGCCGCCGTTGGCCCGCCGGAAATCATGAAAATCGTCAGCCCTGCGCCAGCGCCTCTTCCGCGGTCACGATGCTTTCCGCCACTTCGGCCAGACGCTTGCCGCGGTCCATCGCCATCTTGCGCAGCGCGGTATAGGCCACGTTCTCCGGCAGGTTGCGCCGGCGCATCAGAATGCCCTTGGCGCGCTCGACGAGCTTGCGTTCGGCCAGTTCCGCGACCGCGGCGTCGCGCTCCTGGCGCAGCGCCTGAAACTCCTGGAATCGCGCCAATGCCGTTTGCAGCACCGGCTCGACGCGCCCTGCCTCCAGGCCGTCCACCACGTAGGCGCTGACACCCGCCTTGACCGCGGCCAGCAGGGGCGCGCTGTCGCCACGGTCGGTGAACACCACGACCGGCAGGGGATGTTCGCGCGACAGCTGTTCCAGCTGCTGCACCACCGCCGGATCGGGCGCCGCCAGCGACGCCACCACGGCGTCGGGTCGGGCCTGGCGCGTGTAGAAGCACAGATCGTCGTCCGGGCGTATCACCGTCACGACCTGATGCCGGGCCGTACCGAGCGCGTGCTCGATCAGCACCTTGCTGTCGGGCTGATCGGTCATCAAAAGAATTCGGAGTCGCATCGTTTCCATCTCGTATGTCACGCGTGATATAGCAACCGCTGTGCCATGATGTCCGGAGACGCTAACTGCTTGATTCGGCGGGGAACAAACGCATTACATCGATCCGCGCGGACGCGCGGATGCACAGCGATGGTGAGTGCGAGGGAGAAATGCCCGCGTTTGGTGCGTGGATAGGGAGAAGTTATGCAGCCTGGATGGGGCGCAGCGACAAAATCGCCGGGAGCGATTTTGTCACTGCGCTCACCCCAACCTACATCAAAGTTTCCCGTAGGGCGCGTACCACGCGCCATTAAACGCCGGCAATAATGGTTCGGCGCGTGATACGCGCCCTACATTTCAGGGGTACGGATGTTTCAGGGACGGCCGTCTTCGAGGGTATCTTTCTTGACCGGCATGAGGTCCTCGCGCGACACGCCGAGCCACATGACGATCGGGCTGGCCACCAGCACCGAGGAATAGATGCCGAACATGATGCCGATGGTGAGCGCGAGGGCGAAATAATGCAGGGTCTCGCCGCCGAACAGCAGCATCGCGATCACCGCCATCTGGGTGCTGCCGTGGGTGATGATGGTGCGCGACATGGTGCGGGTGATGGCGTTGTCGATGATCTGCACCGTGCTGCTCTTGCGCAGCTTGCGGAAATTCTCGCGCACGCGGTCGAACACCACCACCGACTCGTTAACCGAGTAGCCGAGAATGGCCAGCACCGCCGCCAGCACCGGCAGCGAGAAATCCCACTGGAACAGGGCGAAGCAGCCGAGGATGATCACGATGTCGTGCAGGTTGGCGATGATCGCGGCGACGCCGAATTTCCACTCGAAGCGGAACCACAGGTACAGCACGATGCCGATGGACACGAACAGCAGTGCCAGCGCGCCGTTCTCCACCAGCTCGCGGCCCACCTGGGGGCCGACGAATTCCACGCGCCGCAATTCGACCGTGGGGTCGGCCTGCCGCAGCGCCTGCATGGCCGTTTCGGACAGCTGGGCGCTGGAGACGCCCTCCTTCAGCGGCAGGCGCACCAGCACGTCGCGCGCGGTGCCGAAGTTCTGCACCGCCACGTCCTGAAAACCCAGCTTGGAGAGCGAATCGCGGATTTTCGGGACGTCGGCCGGCTGGCTGTAGCTGATTTCCATCACCGTGCCGCCGGTAAAGTCGACGCCGAAATTCAGGCCCTTCGTGACCAGGAAGAACACCGCCAGGACGAACGTGATCACGGAAATCACGTTGAACACCAGCGCGTAGCGCATGAAGGGAATGTCTTTTTTGATCTTGAAGAATTCCATGACGTTATCCCTGTCCGTGCACCGCGGCTTCTTTCCAGGCGGTATTGCCGATCGGCAGCTTCTCGAGCTTGCGCCGGTTGCCGTACATCAGGTTGACCATGGCGCGCGACACCAGGACCGCACTGAACATCGAGGTCAGGATGCCCAGGCACAGCACGACTGCGAACCCGCGCACCGCGCCGGAGCCGAAGCTGAACAGCACCAGGCCGGCGATCAGGGTGGTGACGTTGGAATCGAGGATGGTGCCGAAGGCGCGCTCGTAGCCTGCGTATATGCTGGCCTGCGGCGTGTTGCCGTTGCGCAATTCCTCGCGGATGCGCTCGTTGATGAGCACGTTGGCGTCGATCGCCATGCCGACGGTCAGCGCGATCGCGGCCATGCCGGGCAGGGTCAGCGTGGCCTGCAGCATGGACAGCAGGGCCACCAGCAACACCACGTTCACGGCCAGCGCCACCACCGAGATGAATCCGAAAACGAGGTAATAAATGATCATGAACACCGCGATACCCGCGAAACCGTACCAGATCGAGCGGTAGCCCTTGGCGATGTTGTCGGCGCCGAGGCTCGGTCCCACGGTGCGTTCCTCGATGATCTCGACCGGCGCGGCGAAGGCGCCGGCGCGCAGCAGCAGCGACAGCTCGTTCGCCTCCTGCACCGAGTCCAGGCCCTCGATCTGGAAGCGCTTGCCCAGCTGCGAGCGGATCACCGGCGCCGTGATCACCTCTTCCACGCGCTTGCTAACGCGCAGCGGGCGTCCGTTGGCGTCCAGCACCGGCTTGCCCTGTTCGTCGAGTTTCGGGTCGGACTTGACCTCGATGTAGATCACCGCCATGCGCTTGCCGACGTTCTCCCCGGTAACGCGCTGGTTGATGGCCGCGCCGCGGGCGTCAAGGGTGATGGAAACGATCGGGGTGTTGCTCTGGCTCTCGAAACCGGGGGCGGAATCAATGATGTTGTCACCCGAGTAGATCAGCCGGTTCTTGAGCAGGATCGGCCGCCCGTCGCGCATTTTATAGAGCTTGGAACCGGCCGGCACCGCGCCCGTCAGCGCGCCCGCGACGTCGTGTTCCTCATCCACCAGCATGATCTCAAGGGTGGCGGTGCGCCCGAGGATTTCCTTGGCCTTGGCCGTGTCCTGCACGCCGGGCAACTGCACCACGATGCGATCGGCTCCCTGCTGCTGGATGATCGGCTCGGCCACGCCCAGCTCGTTCACGCGGTTCTGCAGCGAGGTGATGTTCTGTTCCAGCGCGAAGCGGCCCTTGTCCGTGACCGCTTCCGGTTTCATCCTGGCGGCGAGCAGGAGATCGTTGCCGCGTTCGACTTCCGTGAATTCAAGATCGGGCAGCTCCTTGCGCACGACCTCCAGCCCCTTCTCGCGCTCGGCCGCGTCGCGGAAGCGGACCTCGATGCCGCCGCGCTCCAGCCGGCTGACCGTCAGGTACTGCACCTTTTTCTCGCGCAGGACGCGGCGCATGTCGTCGGCGTAATTCTCCTCGGCCTTCTTGAGCACCGCCGCCGTGTCCACCTGCATCAAGAAATGCACGCCGCCGCGCAGGTCGAGGCCGAGATACATGGGTCTGGCGTTGATCGCCGCCAGCCAGGCCGGCGTCGCCGGCAGCAGGTTGAGCGCCACCACGTAGTTGTCGCCCAGCGCCTTCTGGATCAGGTCGCGCGCGTGCAACTGGGTCTCGGTGTCGGCAAAACGGATGCGCGCGCCCTGCTCGTCCAGCGCCGCGGCGGCATAGGCGATGTTCGCCTGCTTCAGCTTTTCCTCGACGAGCGTGAGCAGCGGCTGATCGACCTTGGTGGTGCGCGTCGGGGAGATCTGGACCGCCGGATATTCGCCGTAGAGGTTCGGCAGGGCGTACACGAACCCGACCAGGACGACGGCGAAAATCAGCAGGTATTTCCAGAGCGGGTATTTGTTCATTTAATATTTTTTGCCACAGAGAACACAGAGTTTACAGAGAAAAGCAGATATACAATCGGTTTCTTTTATTTTTTAACTCTGTGTTCTCTGTGATCTCTGTGGCTGAAATTCTTACGTTTCAGGCCGACTTGATGGTGCCCTTGGGAAGGACGGTCTGCACCGCCTGGCGCTGGACCTTGATCTCGACGCCCTTGGCGACGTCCACCGTGATGTAGCCGTCACTGAGATCCGTGACCTTGCCGAGCACGCCGCCGGCGGTGACGACCTCGTCACCCTTGGCCAGCGCCGCGACCATGGCCTTGTGCTCCTTGGCGCGCTTGGCCTGCGGGCGGATCAGGATGAAATAGAATGCGGCGAACAGCACGCCGAGCATGATCAGCGTCATGAACGGGCTGCCCTGCGGCGGCGCGCCCGCGGCGGCGGCCGGGGCTTCGGCCAGGGCGTCGGAAATCAGAAAGTTCATGGGTTTTTCCTTCAGTTTGCGTCAGTTGGTCCTTCCGGCGCCTCCGCGGAGGCGGCCGGGCGGCGCATACGATAAAACTTCTCGGCGAAATCATCCAGTTTTTTTTCGGCGATGGCCTGGCGCAATCCCCGCATCAGGCGCTGGTAATAGTGCAGGTTGTGGATGGTGGCCAGCCGGGCGCCCAGAATCTCGTTGGCCTGCTGCAAGTGGCGCAGGTAGGCGCGGCTGTAGTGGCGGCAGGTGTAGCAGTCGCACAAGGGATCAATCGGCCCGGTATCCCGGGCATAACGGCTGTTTTTTATCTTGACCGCGCCGTCATGGGTGAAAAGCCAGCCATTGCGCGCATTGCGCGTCGGCAGCACGCAATCGAACATGTCCATGCCGCGCCGTACCGCCTCGACCAGGTCCTCCGGCGTGCCCACGCCCATGAGATAGCGCGGCTTGTCGGCGGGCATCTGTGGGGCCAGGTGGTCGAGGATGCGGAGCATCTCTTCCTTGGTTTCGCCCACCGACAGGCCACCGATGGCATAGCCATCGAAGCCGATCTGCCTGAGCCCGGTGAGCGAGATATCGCGCAGATGCTCGTACATCCCGCCCTGCACGATGCCGAACAACGCGGAGGGATGATCGCCGTGCGCTGTTTTCGAGCGCTCGGCCCAGCGCAAGGACAACTCCATCGAAGCGCGCGCCTCGGGCTCGGTCGCCGGGTGATGTGTGCACTCGTCGAATATCATGATGATGTCGGCGTCGAGCGCCTGCTGCACCGCCATGGACTCTTCCGGCCCGAGAAAAATCTTCGCGCCGTCCACCGGCGACTGGAACAACACGCCCTTCTCACTCAGCTTGCGCAACTGCCCCAGGCTCCACACCTGGAACCCGCCGGAGTCGGTGAGGATGGGGCCGTCCCAGTGCATGAAGCGATGCAGGCCACCGTGCGCCCTGATGACTTCCGTGCCCGGACGCAGCATCAAATGAAAGGTATTGCCGAGGATGATCTCGGCGCCGGTCTCGCGCAGCTCCTCCGGCGTCATGCCTTTGACCGTGCCATAGGTGCCGACCGGCATGAAGGCCGGGGTCTCGATGGTGCCGCGGGGAAACGTCAATCGGGCGCGACGGGCGTTGCCGTCGGTGGTTATAAGATCGAAATGCATTGGCAAAGTTTCAGGTTTCAAGTTTCAGGTTTCAAGTTTTTTTACCTGAAACCTGAAACTTTAAACATGAATCCTCTTTGAAATAAACATCGCATCCCCGTAGCTGTAAAAACGGTACTTCTGTTCTACCGCGTGGCGGTAGGCGCCGAGCACGTTTTCGGTTCCGCCGAAGGCGCACGCCAGCATGAGCAAGGTGGACTCCGGCAAGTGGAAGTTGGTCAGCAACGCGTCCACGACCTGGAAACGATACCCGGGATAAATAAAAATTTCCGTTTCACCTTCGAAGGGCTCCGTACGCCCGCGCCGGGCGGTCGTTTCCAGCGCCCGCACCACCGTGGTCCCCACCGCCACCACGCGCCGCCCTTCCTGCCTCGCAGCGTTAATCTTGTCGCACACCTCCACCGGCACGCGCAGGTATTCCGCGTGCATGCGGTGCTCGCGGATATCGTCGACCCGCAGCGGCTGGAAGGTGCCGGCGCCGACGTGCAACGTGACGAAAGCGCTGTCCACGCCCATGCCCTTCAGCTGCGACAGCATGACCTCGTCGAAATGCAGCCCGGCCGTGGGCGCCGCCACTGCACCGCGATGGCGCGCGTACACCGTCTGGTAGCGTTCCCGGTCCGCGCCTTCGTCGAGGCGCGCAATGTAGGGCGGCAAGGGCACATGACCGACGCGGTCGAGAATGTCGGTGACTGGCGTTTGAGTGTCGAAGGCCAGCACATGGAACTCACCCTGGCGGTCCTGCGCCACCGCCGTGACATCCCCGTCCAGGAATAATTTTTGCCCCGGCCGGAGCGGCTTGCTGGAACGCACTTGCGCCAGCACGCGGTGCGCATCCAGCAGGCGCTCGATCAGTACTTCAATGCGTCCGCCGCTGTCCTTTTGCCCGAACAGGCGCGCCGGAATCACGCGCGTGTCGTTGAACACCAGCAGATCGCCGGCGCGCAGCAGCGCGGGCAGGTCGGTGAATTTCATATCGCGGCACGCGCCGCTTGCACCATCGAGGTGCAGCAGACGGCTGGCGCTGCGCGGCGACGCCGGATATTGCGCCACCAGTTCCGGAGGCAGGGAATAATTAAAATCGGATTTACGCATGATGTTGACAGGTTGCCGCATCGGCCGCATGAAACCGATACAGTCACCCTGAACCGGCCGTCATACTATACTATGTAGCCTGAGATTGTCTCCGAACGAAGAGAGCTTATGCCCGGCACACGCTACACACTTGAAGTCCAACCGGTTCTTCCGGAACGCCTGAAGCGCCTGAAGGAACTGGCCAACGACCTGCTTTACAGCTGGGACCGCGAAGTGCGCGCGCTGTTCTTCCGCCTCGACCGCGAACTGTGGGAATCCTGCGGGCACAACCCCAAGGTGTTCCTGCGGCGCGTGGCGCAGAAGCGCATCAACGAGGCCGCCGAAGACCGCGTGTTCATGGAGGACTACAACCGCGTGCTGTCGGTGTACGACACCTATCACCAGGAAACCGCGCGCGCCGACATCCTGCAGCATCTGGACCCGAAGGAAGACCTGGTCGCCTATTTCTGCGCCGAATTCGGCCTGCACGAAAGCTTCCAGATCTATTCCGGCGGCCTCGGCATCCTCGCCGGCGATCACTGCAAGGCGGCGAGCGACCTCAACCTCCCGTTCGTGGCCGTGGGCATGCTCTACCGCCAGGGCTACTTCACGCAGACCATCGACGCGCGCGGCAGCCAGGTCGCGCACTACCACCCCATGCACTTCGCCGACCTGCCGGTGAACCCGGCGCTGGACGCGAACGGCAAGGAGATCCACGTGCAGGTCGACATGCCGGGCAAGCGCGTCACGCTCAAGGTGTGGAAGGCCAAGGCCGGCCATATCACGATCTACCTGCTCGACAGCGACCTGCCGGAAAACGACGAGGCCGACCGGCGCATCACCTATCAACTCTACGGCGGCGATATCAACACGCGCATGCAGCAGGAGATCGTGCTCGGCATCGGCGGCGTGCGGGCGCTGACCGCGGTGGGGCTCAAGCCGACGGTCTGGCACATCAACGAAGGCCACGCCGCGTTCCAGATTCTCGAACGCTGCCGCGAAGCCGTGGCCCAGGGCCTGGATTTCGACAGCGCCCTGGAACTGGTGGCCGCCAACACCATCTTCACCACCCACACCCCGGTGCCGGCCGGCCATGACATCTTCGACTACTCGCTGATGGAGCGGTATTTCGGCCATCAGCTCAAGGGCCTGGGCCTGGACAAGGAAAAACTGTTTTCTCTCGGTTCCAGCCCGGACAACCAGGGCGGTTTCAACATGACGGCGCTGGCCCTGCGCGGTTC
>JBFMBB010000038.1:0-19250 GCA_040755435.1 Pseudomonadota bacterium
CGCGCAAAAGGCGCTCGATGCCTTTCCGGCGGATGCCGCCAACGCCGGCGTGAAATGGCGCGCGGAAAAGGCCGGCAACGTCGCCAAGGCGGCGCCGGTCAAGGCGCATGGCGAGGCCTTCCCGGGCAAGGATGAGAAGACGCGGGACGTCGCGCGCTGGAACTTCCTGGCGCTCATCTTCTGTCTCATGGTGGGAACGGCGGCATTGCCACACATCCTGATGCGCTACTACACCACGCCCAGCGTGCGCGAGGCGCGTCAGTCGGTCGGATGGTCGCTGTTCTTCATCTTCCTGCTGTACTTCACGGCCCCGGCCCTGGCGGTGCTGGTGAAATACGACGTCTACCACTTCCTGGTGGGCTCGTCCTTCGCCGAGCTGCCGGCGTGGATAGCGCGCTGGCGCGAGGTGGACACGGCGCTGATATCGGTCGTGGATCTTAACAAGGACGGCCTGGTGCAGCTGGCCGAGATCAGCATGCATGGCGACATGATCGTGCTGGCGACGCCGGAGATCGCGGGCCTGCCGTACGTGATCTCGGGCCTGGTGGCGGCCGGCGGCCTGGCGGCGGCGCTTTCGACCGCGGACGGGCTGCTGCTCACCATCGCGAACGCGCTGTCGCACGACGTGTACTACAAGATGCTCGACCCCAAGGCCTCGACGCTGCGCCGTCTCACCGTGGCCCGCGTGCTGCTGGTGGTGGTGGCGATCTGTGCCGCGTGGGTGGCGTCGCAGAAACCGGCGGACATCCTGTTCCTGGTGTCGGCGGCGTTCTCGCTGGCGGCGGCCGGTTTCTTCCCGGCGCTGACGCTAGGCATCTTCTGGAAACGGGCGACCAAGTGGGGCGCGATCCTCGGCATGCTCGCCGGCGTCGGCACGACGTTCTACTACATGGCCGTCACCCAGCCGTGGCTGCGCGGCATCTTCGGCGTGACCGCGCCGATCTCCGAGATGAAATGGCTCGAGATCGAGCCGATCTCGGCCGGGGTGTTCGGCGTGCCGGTCGGCTTCGCGGTGATCATCATCGTGAGCCTGTTGACGCCGGCGCCGTCGCAGAAGGTGCAGGAGTTCATCGAGCACGTGCGTTATCCCAGCCTCAAGGGCGATATCGACACGCGCGCGACCTGAGCGCCGTTATGACGTGAAACGCAAAGGGCCCGCGCGAGCGGGCCCTTTGTTTCTTGCAAGAATGTTGAAACCGCGAATGAACGCAGATGAACGCCAATAGAGGTGCCAGGTTTTTCGCGTTAATCTGCGTTCATCCGCGTTCATCTGCGGTTACAAAAATCCTATGCTGACTTTAATCGTGATACTGAAGGCGCTGATGGAGATCGCCGGCCTCGCGCTGCTGGGGCAGGGCGTGCTGTACGTGCTGGCCGGCGCCAACCGCGAAACCAATTTTTTCTACCGCACCATCAAGGTCATCACCTCGCCCGTGGTGCGCGTGACGCGCCTGATCACGCCGCGCTTCATCGCCGACGCGCATGTGCCGTTCGTGGCGTTGTTCCTGGTGGCGGGAATATGGGTGGCGCTGACCGTGGAAAAGTTCGCGCAGTGCGGCAGCCAGCCGGACCACCCGGCCTGCCAGGCGCTGCAGCGGCACGACCCGGCGCCGCCGGGTCCGCGCTGAATCAGTTCAGCGAACGCAGATCGGAAACGAGGTGGGACAGGTCGGTGCGCCCGGTGTCGTGGATCAGCCGGCGTGCCGTGTGGCGGTCGAAGCGGTTGAGATGCTCGGCGATGTAACGTACCTGTTCGGCATCGTGCCGGCGGTGATGCACCAGGCCGAGTTCGTACCAGGCGAAGCCCTTCATGGGTTGCAGGCGCGCCGCCTCCTCGAAGGCCTTGACCGCGTCGTCGAGCTGGTCGAGCGCCGCGTGGCAGCGCCCCAGGCCGTACCAGGCCTGGTCCAGCCGCGGGCTCAGGCGCACGGCCTCGCGAAAGGCGTCGATGGCGCGCGCCGGGTCGTTGCCGCGGTCGCGCGCGTAGCCGAGGTTGTACCAGGCACCGGCGTCGCGCGGTCGCAGGGAAACGCTCCGCTCCAGCAGCGGCAGCACCTGGTCGAACCGTCCCTGCGCGCCCAGCAGGTAGGCGAGCAGGTGCGCCGCGCGCACGAAGTCCGGGTCATGCCGCAGCGCCGCGCGCAGCTCGACGATGGCCGGCTCGGGCTGTTTGAGAAACCGGTACAGTCGGGCGCGCAGGTAATGACGCCAGGCATCCAGGTTCACGGGACGGTCATCCGGCAGTGCAAGGGCGTCCATTGTGCGGCCCCCGGCGTGGCCGGACAAGGGTTTGGCGCGACGGCTTGAGCCAACGCGCCCGCCTGTGCACAATCAGGGTTAATCGGCGGAAACAGCAGGAGGAGGGTGAACCATGTCCGATGAAAAAATCTACGATGTCCCGGCCGACGTCGCCAAAAAGGCCCACATCGACAACAAAAAATATATGGAGCTGTACGAGCGCTCGGTCAAGGACTCCGACGGCTTCTGGGCCGAGCAGGCCAAGGCCTTTGTCACCTGGTCCAAACCCTGGACCCGGGTCAGCGACTGGAACTACGACGCCAAGAACCTGCACATCAAGTGGTTCGATGGCGGCAAGCTGAACGTGTCCTGGAACTGCCTCGACCGTCACCTGGAAAAGCGCGGCAACCAGACCGCCATCCTCTGGGAAGGCGACGATCCGAAACACGACAAGAAAATTACCTACCGCGAACTGCATGCCGAGGTGTGCAAGCTCGCGAACGTGCTGAAAAGCCGCGGCGTGAAGAAGGGCGACCGCGTCTGCATCTACATGCCCATGATTCCGGAGGCGGCGGCGGCCATGCTGGCCTGCGCGCGCATCGGCGCGGTGCATTCGGTGGTGTTCGGCGGCTTCTCGCCCGAGTCGCTCAAGGACCGCATCCTCGACTCCGACTGCCGCGTCGTGATCACCGCCGACGAGGGCGTGCGCGGCGGCCGCAAGGTGCCGCTCAAGGCCAACACCGACGCCGCGCTCACGCACTGTCCGAACGTGCACAGCGTGATCGTCGTCCGGCACACCGGCGGCAGCATCGCCTGGGACGCGCAGCGCGACCTGTGGTATCACGAACAGATGGCCCAGAGCTCCGCGGATTGCGCCCCGGAGGAGATGGATGCCGAGGATCCGCTGTTCATCCTCTATACCTCCGGCTCGACCGGCAAGCCCAAGGGCGTGCTGCACACTACCGGCGGCTACCTGGTGTATGCCGCCATCACGCACAAGCACATCTTCGATTATCACGATGGCGACATCTACTGGTGTACCGCCGACGTCGGCTGGGTCACGGGACACACTTATATAGTCTACGGACCCCTGTGCAACGGCGCGATCACGCTCATGTTCGAGGGCGTGCCGACCTACCCCAATGCCTCGCGCTTCTGGGAGGTCATCGACAAGCACAAGGTGAACATCTTCTATACCGCGCCGACCGCGATCCGCGCGCTGATGCGCGAGGGCGAGGCGCCGGTGAAGCGCACTTCGCGCCAGTCCCTGAAGCTGCTCGGCACCGTCGGCGAACCGATCAATCCCGAGGCCTGGGAATGGTATTACCACGTGGTCGGCGACGCGCGCGTGCCCATTGTCGATACCTGGTGGCAGACCGAGACCGGCGGCATCCTCATCACGCCGCTGCCGGGTGCGACCCGGCTCAAGCCGGGATCGGCGACGCGCCCGTTCTTCGGGATCGTGCCGGCGATCGTGGACGACAAGGGCAAGGTGCTCGAGGGCGAGTGCAGCGGCAACCTGGTCATCACCCGCCCCTGGCCGGGGCAGATGCGCACGGTGTACGGCGATCACCAGCGCTTCGTCGACACCTATTTCCGGACCTACCCGGGCATGTATTTCACCGGCGACGGCGCGCGCCGCGACAAGGACGGCTATTACTGGATCACCGGGCGCGTCGACGACGTGCTGAACGTTTCCGGGCATCGCCTGGGCACGGCCGAAGTGGAAAGTGCGCTGGTGCTGCACGCCGCGGTGGCCGAGGCGGCGGTGGTCGGCTGCCCGCACGACATCAAGGGCCAGGGCATTTACTGTTACGTCACCCTCAAGGTTGGCGTGGAATCCAGCGAGGCCCTGCGCAAGGAACTGGTGCAGCAGGTGCGCAAGGAGATCGGCCCCATGGCCACGCCCGACGCCATCCAGTGGGCGCCGGGCCTGCCCAAGACCCGCTCCGGCAAGATCATGCGCCGCATCCTGCGCAAGATCGCGGCCAACGAACTCGACAATCTCGGCGACACCACGACCCTGGCCGATCCCTCGGTGGTGGACGACCTGATCAAGAATCGCGTGCATCAGTAGCGCCGGCGGTGCGCGCAATGCTCCGTGACTCGCTGGCGGATGAATGGCTGACAGGAGCCGTCCGGATTGAATAGAATGTGCGCTCTCATCCGGGCGGACGCCCCGGTATCGCGAAAAGGAAGGCGGATTGAGTCAGTCGCGCAGTAACGGTGCAGCCGACGCAGATGTCCTGGTGGATATACGGGATGTGTTTTTCTCCCGTGGCGAGCGTCTCATCCTGAAGGGCATCAGCCTGCCGATCCGGCGCGGCCAGGTCACCGCCATCATGGGCGGCAGCGGCTGCGGCAAGACCACGCTGCTCAATCTCATCGGCGGCCGCATCAAGCCGGACCGTGGCACGCTCACGGTGGACGGCCAGTCGGTGCCTGATCTCAGCACGAACGACCTGTTCGAACTGCGCAAGCGCATGGGCATGCTGTTCCAGACCGGCGCGCTGCTGACCGACCTCACCCTGTTCGAGAACGTGGCCTTTCCCATCCGCGAGCACACCCGGCTGCCGGAGTCGCTGCTGCGCAAGGTGGTGCTGATGAAGCTGGAGGCGGTGGGCCTGCGCGGCGCGCGCGACCTGATGCCGTCAGAGCTCTCGGGCGGCATGGCACGGCGCGCGGCGCTGGCGCGCGCCATCGCGCTGGAGCCGATGATGATCATGTACGACGAGCCCTTCACCGGCCTCGACCCGATCTCCAAGGGCGTGATCGCCAAGCTCATCCGCGAGCTCAACCAGAGCCTCGGCATCACCTCGATCGTGGTGTCGCACGACGTGGCCGAGACCTGCGCCATCTCCGACTACGCCTACCTGGTGGGCGACGGGCGCATCATCGGCGAGGGCACGCCGTCCGAGGTGCAGAAATCCGGCTCCGAGCACGTGCGCCAGTTCATGGACGGCCTGCCCGACGGCCCGGTGCCGTACCAGTACCCGGCCGGCGATTACGTCGAGGACCTGATGGCGGGGGCGTCATGAACACCCTGCGCACGCTCGGCGGTATCGTCGTCAACGGCGTCGAGCGCATCGGTCGCGCCGCCATGTTCCTGTCCGAGGTGGTCGCCGGATCGTGGACGCTGTTGCGGCGCTTTTACCTGGTGGTGCAGCAGGTCTACGCCGTGGGCGTGCTCACGCTGCTCATCATCCTGGTCTCGGGCCTGTTCGTCGGCATGGTGCTCGGCCTGCAGGGCTACAACACGCTGGTCAAGTTCGGCTCGGCCAATTCGCTCGGGCTGCTGGTGGCGTTGTCGCTGGTGCGCGAGCTCGGCCCGGTGGTGACGGCGCTGCTGTTCGCCGGTCGCGCCGGCTCGGCGCTGACCGCCGAGATCGGCCTGATGAAGGCGACCGAGCAGCTCGCCGGCATGGAGATGATGGCGGTCAATCCGGTCACGCGCGTAATCGCGCCGCGCTTCCTCGGCGGCGTCATCGCCATGCCGCTGCTGGCGGCGCTGTTTTCCGCCATCGGCGTGCTCGGCGGGCACCTGATCGGCGTGGGCCTGCTGGGGGTGGACTCCGGCGCCTTCTGGTCGCAGATGCAGAACGGCGTGGATTTCCACGACGATATCCTGAACGGCGTCATCAAGAGCGTGGTGTTCGGGGTGGTGGTGAGCTGGATCGCCGTGTTCGAGGGTTACGACGCGGTGCCGACCTCGGAGGGCGTGGCGAGCGCGACCAACCGCACGGTGGTATATTCCTCGCTCGCGGTACTGGCCCTGGATTTCATCCTGACCGCCCTGACACTGGGAGAAGTCTGAAATGATCAGCAGAAAAAGTCTGGAGTTGTGGGTCGGCCTGTTCGTGGCAGCGGGCATCCTGGCGCTGGCCATGCTCGCCTTCAAGGTCGGCAACCTGACCACGTCCGACGTGCTGGACGCCTACAAGGTCACGGCCCATTTCGACAACGTCGGCGGCCTCAAGGTCAAGGCCGCGGTCACCATGGCAGGCGTGCGCATCGGCCGGGTGTCGGCCATCGGCTTCGATCCCGAACGCTACCAGGCCGTGGTTACCATGGACATCGACGGGCGCTACCGCAATATCCCGGTGGACAGCACCGCCAGCATCCTGACTTCCGGCCTGCTGGGCGACCAGTACATCGGTTTTGAACCCGGCGGCGAGGAGACCTATCTAAAGGGTGGAGAGACCGTGTTGCGCACGCAATCGGCCCTGGTGCTCGAGAAACTGGTCGGCCAGGTGATCTTCAACAAGGCCAACGAGCCCGCGCCGTCCAAATAGCGCGTCGCCAAGGAGCGTCCATGAGCAGAATTATTTCCGTCATCCTGTTTCTGGTTCTGGCCGTGCCGGTTCACGCCGCGGAGCCGGCGCCGGACGCGATCGCGCGCGGCGCCACGGACAAGATCGTGGCCCTGCTCAAGGCCAATCGCGCCGAATACAACCGCGACCACAAGAAGCTCTACGCCATGGTGGACGAGCACGTGCTGCCGCATTTCGATTTCCGCGCCATGTCGCGCACCGTGCTCGGGCGCCACTGGCGCACGGCCAGCGAGGACCAGCGCGCGCGCTTCGTCGCCGAGTTCCGCGAGCTGCTGGTGCGTACCTACGCCACGGCGCTGCTCAAGTACAACGACGAGGAGATCGTGTACCTGCCGTTCCGGGCCAACCCCGACAACCGCACCGCCGCGGTCAGGTCGGAGGTGCGCCGCAAGGACGGCGCGCCGCCGATCGCCATCCAGTACAGCTTCTACCTCACCGACAACGCCTGGAAGGTGTATGACGTGACGATCGAGGGCGCGAGCCTGGTCACGACGTATCAAACGACCTACGCCGCGCGCGTGCAGAAGGAAGGCCTCGACGCCCTGATCGCGAGCCTGGCGCAGGACAACAAGGCCGCCGCGGCCGGCAAGACGGCCGCCAACGGCGGCAAGGCGGGCGGCGCCAAGCCGGGCGCCACGCCGTGAGCGAGAACGGGTTTGCCTCCCGCGGCGCAGGGGTGTTCGGGCTCTCGGGGCGCCTGACGTTCCAGACCGTGCCCGGGTTTCAGGGGCATATCGGCAGCGTGCTTCAGGACGGCGCCAAGGCCCTGACGATAGACATGCGGGACATCTCGCTGGCCGACAGCGCCGGCCTGGCGCTCATGATCGAATGGCAGCAACGCGCGCGCGCCGCGCAGCGCGAGCTGGTATTCGCCAACGTTCCGGAGCAGGTGCGCCAGCTGATTCGCGTGAACGGCCTTACCCAGGTTTTCGCTTTGAAATAAAATCTCCGGACCGCATTGGCGGTTACGTCTCATCACCAACCGTGTCGGCGATCTCCATTTCCGGGCTGCACAAGCGCTATCCCCGCGTCCATGCCCTCGACGGCATCGACCTTACGGTCGGGCGCGGGGAATTCTTCGGTCTGCTCGGCCCGAACGGCGCCGGCAAATCCACCCTGATCAACATCGTCGCGGGCCTGACCCGTTTCGACGCCGGGCGCGTCAGCGTGCTGGGCGGCGACGTGGCGACGGACTACCGCCGCACGCGCCGGCTGATAGGAGTCGTGCCGCAGGAACTGACCTACGATCCCTTTTTCAACGTGCGCGAGGTGCTGCGCATCCAGTCGGGTTATTTCGGCCTGCGCAAAAACGATGCCTGGATCGACGAGTTGCTGGCGGCGCTGATGCTGACGGAAAAGGCCGGCGCCAACATGCGCACGCTTTCCGGCGGCATGAAGCGGCGCGTGATGATCGCGCAGGCGCTGGTGCACCGGCCCGAGGTGGTGGTGCTGGACGAGCCGACCGCGGGCGTGGACGTGGAGCTGCGCAAGTCGCTGTGGACTTTCATCCGCCGCCTGCACGGCGAGGGCCACACCATCGTGCTGACCACGCATTACCTCGAAGAGGCCGAGGCCTTGTGCCATCGCATCGCCATCCTGAATCGCGGCCGGCTCGTCGCGCTGGACACCAAGCAGGCGCTGCTGGCGCGCGGCATCGGCGGCACGCGCCGGGTGTGCATCACCACGGAACAGCCACTGGCGCGCCTGCCCGGCGCGCTGGAGCAGAAAGTCCGGCGACGCGACGGCAACATGGTGGAGCTGCAACTGGACAAGGGCAGCGATTCCGTCATGGCCGCGCTCGACGCCCTGCGCGCCCACGGCGCCGTGATCACCGACCTCAACATGGAGGGCGCCGACCTCGAGGACGTGTTCGTCGAGTTGACGCGGAGGGACAACGCGTGAACCCGGTCGGGCTGTATACGCTGTTCTACAAGGAGGTGCTGCGCTTCGGCAAGGTGCTGCTGCAGACCCTGATCGCGCCGATCATCACAGCTCTGCTGTACCTGCTGGTGTTCGGGCACGTGTTCGAGGGGCGGGTGCAGGCCTTTCCCGGCGTGAGTTACACCATGTTCCTGATCCCCGGCCTGGTCATGATGTCGGTGATCCAGAACGCCTTCGCCAACAGTTCCTCGAGCCTGATCCAGTCCAAGGTCACGGGCAACATCGTGTTCATGCTGCTCACGCCGCTGTCGCACCTGGAGTTCTTCCTGGCGTTCGTGCTGGCGGCGGTGGTGCGCGGCGTCCTCGTGGGCCTGGGGGTCTGGCTGGTGGCGCTGCTGTTCACGCCGTTGCCGCTGCAGCATCCACTGACCGTGCTGCTGTTCATGTTCCTGAGCAGCGCCACCCTGGGCGCCATCGGCGTGATCGCCGGCATCTGGGCCGAGAAATTCGATCAGCTCGCCGGCTTCCAGAACTTCATCATCCTGCCGCTGTCGTTCCTGTCCGGGGTGTTCTACTCGATCCATTCGCTGCCGGAATTCTGGCAGAAGCTGTCGCACTTCAACCCGTTTTTCTACATGATCGACGGTTTCCGTTACGGCTTCTTCGGGGTTTCCGACATCGCGCCCGCCCACAGCCTTGCCGTCGTGACGCTGTTTCTGGCGGTTTTGTCCGCTGTCACCCTCATGTTGCTCAAGGCCGGCTACAAGCTGCGGGATTGATGGCGTAGTGGACGGGGCCCCGCGTTCAGGGCCGGCGGGAACGGGACATCCGGCGTGTTGTCCTATTATCGTGATTTGGCGGCACGCGCGCGCCGTTTCTATCCCTTAAGGGTATATCTCTTGAATTGGCCCGGAGTGGCCGGATAATTGCCGGATATGATCCAGCCGGATGACATCAAGCAGATGATCGAGCGCGGCCTGCCGGGCGCGCGCGTGTCGGTGACCGGCGACGGCCATCATTTCGAGGCCGAGGTGGTCGCCCGCGAGTTCGCCGGCAAGAGCACGCTGCAGCAGCACCAGATCGTGTACCGCACGCTGGGCGGCAAAATGGGCAACGAGATTCACGCGCTTTCCCTGCGCACCCTGGCGCCCGCCGAATGACGCGGGACCGGCCAGGCACCATCCCTTTACCGAAGCGACGAGAGGACCGTATGAGCGTACAGGACAGAATCCGCGAACAGCTTTCCGGCGACAAGATCGTGCTCTACATGAAGGGCACGCCGCAGTTCCCGCAGTGCGGTTTTTCCGCCAAGGCGGCGCAAATGCTGGGCGCCTGCGGGGCGAAATACACCAGCTACGACATATTGTCCGACCCGGAGATCCGCCAGGGCCTCAAGGAATACTCGAACTGGCCGACCTTTCCCCAGCTCTACGTCAACGGCGAACTGGTCGGAGGCTGTGATATCATGACCGAGCTGTTCCAGAAGGGCGAGCTGCAGAAGCTGGTTGCCAAGGCCGCGGGTTAGGCCGGGGCAATGCTGAACGCAAGAGGCCGCCTTCGGGCGGCCTTTTTTATTTTTTACTATATGAATTATGAAACCGCAGATGAACGCAGATTAACGCGGATAGAAAACGGATCGCGACAGTTGGGATTTTATATCTGCGTTTATCCGCGTTTATCTGCGGATACAAAATATTATGGATAAACTGATAGTCACGGGCGGCGGCGCGCTGCGCGGCGAGATCAAGATATCGGGCGCGAAGAACGCCGCGTTGCCGGTGCTGGTGGCCTCACTGCTGACCAGCGAGACGGTGAGCATCGGCAACGTGCCGCACCTGCAGGACATCACCACGACCATGGAGCTGCTGGGCCGCATGGGCGTGCGCCTGGTGGTCGGCGACAAGATGGTGATCGAGGCCGACTCGAGCCAGAACACCTCGATCTGCGCCCCGTACGAGCTGGTGAAAACCATGCGCGCGTCGATCCTGGTGCTGGGCCCGCTGCTGGCGCGTTTCGGCGAGGCCGAAGTGTCGCTGCCCGGCGGCTGCGCCATCGGCTCGCGCCCGGTGAATCTGCACATCAAGGGACTCCAGGCCATGGGCGCGGAGATCAATCTGGACGGCGGCTATATCCGCGCCAAGGCGAAACGCCTGAAAGGCGCGCGCATCTTCATGGATCTGGTTTCCGTCACGGGCACGGAGAACATCATGATGGCGGCGACGCTGGCGGACGGCACCACCATCATCGAAAACGCCGCGCGCGAGCCGGAAGTGGCCGATCTCGCGCGCTGCCTCAACTCCATGGGCGCGCGCATCACCGGCGCGGGCACCGATGAAATCACGATCGAGGGCGTGCAGCGTCTGCACGGCGCCGTGCACGAGGTCATCCCGGACCGCATCGAAACCGGGACCTACCTGGTCGCCGGCGCCATGACCGGCGGCAGCGTACGCCTGCGCAACACCCGCCCCGACCTGCTGCAGGCGGTGCTCGACAAGCTGCGCGAGACCGGCGCCGTCATCGAGACCGGGTCGAACTGGATCAGCCTCGACATGCAGGGCAAGCGCCCCAGGGCGGTCACGGTGCGCACCGCGCCGTACCCGGCTTTCCCCACGGACATGCAGGCGCAATTCATCGCCATGAACGCGGTGGCGGAGGGCAGCGGCACGGTCACGGAAACGATCTTCGAGAACCGCTTCATGCACGTGTATGAATTGCAGCGCATGGGCGCGAAGATCGAGATGGAAGGCAACACCGCGATCGTGAGCGGCGTGCCGCGCCTGAAAGGCGCGCCGGTGATGGCGACCGATCTGCGCGCTTCGGCCAGCCTCGCGCTCGCGGCGCTGGTGGCGGACGGCGAGACCGTGGTGGACCGCATCTATCACATCGATCGCGGTTACGAATGCATCGAGGAAAAGCTGGCGCAGCTGGGCGCGCGCATCCGCCGCGTGCCGGGCACGCAGGCGACGCGGGCGGCGCGCCAGCAGACGGCGTGAACCATGACCACCGCGCTCAATATCGCCCTGTCCAAGGGGCGGATTCTCGAGGAGGGTCTGCCGCTGCTTGAGCGCGCCGGCATCCGCCCCGCCGAGAACCCCCTCAAGAGCCGCAAGCTCATCCTCGACACCAACCTGCCCGAGGTGAAGCTCACCATCATTCGCGCCGCGGACGTGCCGACCTACGTCCAGTTCGGCGCCGCCGATCTCGGCATTGCCGGCAAGGACGTGCTCATGGAGTACGAGGGTGACGGCTTGTATGAACTGCTGGATCTCAAGATCGCGCGCTGCCGCATGATGGTGGCCGAACCCAGGAGCCTGGCCTCGCGCGACGACCCGGACAGCTGGACGCGGCTGCGCATCGCCACCAAATACGTCAAGACCACGCAGCGCCACTTCGCCGCCAAGGGTATCCAGACCGATATCATCAAGCTCTACGGGTCTATGGAACTGGCGCCGCTCGTGGGCCTGTCCGACCGGATTGTCGATCTCGTGGATACCGGCAACACCCTCAAGGCCAACGGCCTGGCCGAGGTCGAGCACATCGCCGACATCAGCGCCTGGCTGGTGGCCAACCGCGCCTCGATGAAAATGAAGCAGCAGGCGCTCAAAAGCCTGGTGGAAAAACTGGAGCAGGCGGTCGCCTGACGTATCCATGAGCTCCATCAATCTGCGCCAGTTCAGCACGCGCGACGCCGGTTTCGAGCGCGAATTCGTGCGCCTGCTGGACCGCACGCCGGAGGCCGATCCCAAAGTCGAGGCCACGGTCAAGCAGATCATCGCCGACGTGCGCGCCCGCGGCGATGACGCCCTTGTCGAGTACACCCGGCGTTTCGACCGGCGCGAGCAGGTTTCGGCGGCGGAGCTCGAGATTCCGCGCGCGCGCCTGCGCGAAGCCGCGCGCGCGCTGGGCAAGGAACAGTACGACGCGCTGGCCAACGCCGCCGAGCGCATCCGCGCCTATCACGAGCGCCAGCGCGCCGAGTCCTGGAGCTACGCCGAGCCCGACGGCACCGTGCTGGGCCAGCAGGTGACCCCGCTCGAACGCATCGGCCTGTACGTCCCCGGCGGCAAGGCCGCCTATCCCTCGTCGGTGCTCATGAACGCGATCCCGGCCAAGGTGGCCGAGGTACACGAGCTGATCATGGCGGTGCCGGCGCCCGCGGGCGAGCTCAATCCGCTGGTGCTGGCCGCAGCGCATCTGGGCGGCGTGGACCGGGTATTCACCATCGGCGGGGCGCAGGCGGTGGCGGCGCTGGCCTACGGCACGGCCAGCGTTCCCAAGGTGGACAAGATCGTCGGCCCGGGCAACGTGTACGTCGCGCAAGCCAAGCGCCTGGTGTTCGGCGCGGTCGACATCGACATGATCGCCGGCCCGTCCGAGATCGTGGTGGTGTGCGACGGCGGCACCGATCCCGAGTGGATCGCCATGGACCTGTTCTCGCAGGCGGAGCACGACGAGGACGCGCAATCCGTTCTCATCAGCCTCGACGCGGCCTGGACCGCGAAAGTGCTGGCGGCCATCGAAAAGCTGCTGCCCGGCATGGAACGGCGCGACATCATCCGCACCTCGCTCGAAACCCGTGGCGCGCTGATCACTGCGGCGAGTCTCGACGAGGCGATTCAGCTCGTGAATCGCATTGCGCCGGAGCATCTGGAGCTGTCGCTGGAGAATCCCGAAGCCGCCGCCAAGCGCGTGCGCCATGCCGGTGCGATCTTCCTCGGGCGCTACACCGCCGAGGCGGTGGGCGATTACTGCGCCGGGCCGAATCACGTGCTGCCGACCTCCGGCACCGCGCGTTTCTCCTCGCCGCTGGGCGTGTACGATTTCCAGAAGCGCTCGAGCATCATCCAGTGCTCGGCCGACGGCGCCTCCAGCCTCGGCCGCACCGCCTCCGTGCTCTCGCGCGGCGAGGGCCTGACGGCGCACGCTCGCTCGGCGGAGTATCGGATCAAAAAATTGTTTCGGGTTTCGCGTTTCGGGTTTCGCGTTCAACCCGAGACCCGAAACACGAAACTCGAAACGGTGATATGGCATCCATTTCCGAGAAAGTAGCCAGCCTCGTCCGTCCCGAAATCCGGGCGCTCAAGGCCTATCACGTGCCCGACGCCGCCGGCCTGGTCAAGCTCGACGCCATGGAGAATCCCTATTCCTGGCCGGAGGCGGTGAGACAGGAATGGCTTGCCACGCTGCAACAGGTCGCGCTCAATCGCTATCCCGATCCCGGGGCGCGCCGGCTGCGCGAGCGCCTGCGCGGCGCGCTCGGCGTGCCGGCGGACATGGAGCTGATGCTGGGCAACGGCTCCGACGAGCTGATCCAGATCATTCTCATGGCGGTCGCAAAGCCCGGCGCGGTGGTGCTGGCGCCGACGCCGACGTTCGTGATGTACGAGATGATCGCGACCTTCACCGGCATGAAGTTCGCGGGCGTGCCGCTCACGCCGGATTTCACGCTCGACCTGCCGGCCATGTTCGCGGCGATGGAGAGACACAAACCGGCGGTGATTTTTCTGGCCTGGCCGAACAACCCGACCGGCAATCTGTTCGCGCGCGCGGATGTCCTGCGCGTGATCGAACAGGCGCCGGGCCTGGTGGTGCTGGACGAGGCGTATAACGCCTTTGCCGGCGAGAGCTTCATGGACGAACTCGGCCGGCATGACAATCTGCTGGTGATGCGCACCCTGTCCAAGCAGGGGCTGGCCGGACTGCGCCTCGGCGTGCTCGCCGGTCCGCGACCCTGGCTGGCGGAGTTCGACAAGGTGCGGCTGCCCTACAACATCGGCGTGCTGACGCAGGCGAGCGCGGAGTTCGCGCTGGCGCGGCTCGCGCTCATGGAAGAACAGGCGGGACAGATACGCGCCGAGCGGGAAAAACTGTTCAAGGCCCTGAGCGCCCTTGAGGGCGTGCAGGCCTGGCCGAGCCGGGCCAATTTCATCCTGTTCCGGTTGGAGCCGGGCAAGGCGGACCGGGTATTCGATTGCCTGCGGACGCGCGGCGTGCTGATCAAGAATCTGAACCCGTCCGGCGGCATGCTCGGGAACTGCCTGCGCGTGACCGTCGGCACGCCGGCGGAGAACGCCGCCTTCCTGAAGGTGCTTGAGGCGTGTCTCTGATTCGTCTATGTATTATTGGTGTGATACCATGAAAATCACGAATCCCCCGGAGAATCTTCGTGTCCAGCCGGCGCGCGGAAGTCACGCGTAACACCAAGGAAACCCAGATCACCCTGTCCGTGAACCTGGACGGCATCGGCGCGTCGCGCATCGACACCGGCCTGCCGTTTCTCGATCACATGCTGGAGCAGGTGGCGCGGCACGGCCTGATCGATTTCGACCTGGTGGCCAAGGGCGACCTGCACATCGACGCGCATCACACCGTCGAGGATATCGGCATCACCCTGGGCCAGGCCTTCGCCAAGGCGGCCGGCGACAAGAAGGGCATCCGCCGCTACGGCCATGCCTACGTGCCGCTCGACGAGGCGCTGTCGCGCGTGGTGGTCGATTTCTCGGGACGTCCCGGCCTCGAATACCACGTGGATTTTCCGCGCGCGCGCGTGGGTGAATTCGACGTGGACCTGGTGCACGAGTTTTTCCAGGGCTTCTGCAACCATGCCCTGGTCACGCTGCACGTGGACTGCCTGCGCGGCAAGAACGCGCATCACAATGCCGAGACCATCTTCAAGGCCTTCGGGCGGGCGCTGCGCATGGCGCTCGAGGTCGACCCGCGCGCGCCGGATTCCGTTCCGTCCACCAAGGGAAGCCTGTAACTTCATTTATTATCTTTGAAACCGCAGATAAACGCGGATGAACGCAGATGAGAAGCTTGAAACATAATTTCTTTTATCTTGATCAGCGTTGATCCGGGTCCAGCAGCGGTTTCAAAATGCCAAATATGAATACCGTCGCGGTCATTGATTACGGCATGGGCAACCTGCGCTCGGTGTGCAAGGCGATCGAGCATGTAGCGCCGAAGGCGCGCGTCCAGCTCACCGCCGATGCCGCCGGCATCCGCGCCGCCGCGCGCGTGGTGTTTCCCGGCCAGGGCGCCATCGGCGCCTGCATGACGGCACTCGAGACCGGCGGGTTGCGCGACGCGGTGCTGGAAGCGATGCACGCCAGGCCCTTTCTCGGCATCTGCCTCGGCCTCCAGGCGCTGTACGACTTCAGCGAGGAGGGCGGCGGCACGCCCTGCCTGAGCCTGCTGGCGGGATCGGTCAAGCGGTTTTCCACGGAGCAAATGACCGACCAGGCCACCGGCCTGCCGCTGAAAATCCCGCACATGGGCTGGAACCAGGTGCACCAGACCTCCCCGCACCCGTTGTGGCAGGGCATACCGCAGGATTCGCGCTTCTATTTCGTGCACAGCTATTACGCCGACTCGGCCGACAAGTCCGACATCGCCGGCGAGACCGACTACACCCTGCGGTTTACCTCGGCCGCGGCGCATGCGAATATTTTCGCGGTCCAGTTTCATCCGGAAAAAAGCCAGCGCGCCGGGCTGCGCCTGCTGGAGAATTTCATGTCCTGGGACGGAAACAGCTGATTTTTTTCTGAAACCGCTGCGGTCAACCATTATCAGCAAATCATTTCCCCTATGCTCGTAATCCCCGCGATCGACATCAAAGACGGCAAATGCGTGCGCCTGCGTCAGGGGCGCATGAACGATGAAACGGTGTTTTCCGACGACCCGGTGGCCATGGCCCGGCGCTGGGTGGCGGCCGGCGCGCGGCGCCTGCACATCGTCGACCTCAACGGCGCCGTGGCCGGCAAGCCGGTCAATGCCGAGGCCATCCAGGCCATCCTGTCCGCGTTCCCGGAGACGCCGGTGCAGGTGGGTGGCGGCATCCGCGACGAGGACACGATCCAGGCCTATCTCGACATGGGCGTGCGCTACGTGATCCTCGGCACCAAGGCGGTGAACGCGCCGCATTTCGTGAGCGACGTGTGCACGGAATTTCCCGGTCACATCATCGTCGGGCTCGACGCCAGGGACAGCAAGGTCGCCATCGACGGATGGTCCAAGCTCTCGGGACACGACGTGATCGACCTGGCGAAGAAATTCCAGGACGACGGCGTCGAGGCCATCGTCTACACCGACATCGGCCGCGACGGCATGATGACGGGCGTCAACATCGAGGCCACGGTGAAGCTGGCGAACGCCATTACCATCCCCGTCATCGCCTCCGGCGGCATCACCAACATCGACGACATCCGCAAGCTGTGCGAGGCCGGGGATTCGGGCATCGTCGGCGCCATCACCGGCCGCGCCATCTACGAAGGGACGCTCGACTTTGCCGTGGCCCAAAAACTTGCAGATGAACTGGGAAAGAAAATATAGCCACAGAGATCACAGAGAACACAGAGGTAAAAACCATTATTCTGCTTTTCCTCCGTGACCTCTATGCACTCTGTGGCAAAAACAATCATATGGGCCTAGCCAAAAGAATCATCCCCTGCCTCGACGTCGACAACGGCCGAGTCGTCAAGGGCGTGAAGTTCGTCGAGATCCGCGACGCCGGCGATCCGGTCGAGATCGCGCGCCGTTACGACGAGCAGGGCGCGGACGAGATCACCTTTCTCGACATCACCGCCAGTTCTGACAACCGTGAAACCATGGTGCACGTGGTCGAGGCCATGGCCTCCGAGGTGTTTATTCCGCTCACCGTGGGCGGCGGCATCCGCCGGGTCGAGGACGTGCGCCGCATGCTCAATGCCGGCGCCGACAAGGTGGCGATCAACACCGCCGCGGTATCGCGCCCCGAATTCGTGAAGGAGGCTTCGGATCATTTCGGCTCGCAGTGCATCGTGGTGGCGATCGACGCCAAGCAGACCGGGCCGGACAAGTGGGAGGTATTCACCCACGGCGGACGCAAGGCCACCGGCCTCGATGCGCTGGCCTGGGCCCGGAAAATGACCGACTACGGCGCCGGCGAAATCCTGCTGACCAGCATGGATCGCGACGGCACCAAGGACGGTTTCGACCTCAGGCTGACGCGCGCCGTGTGCGATGCCGTCAGCATTCCCGTGATCGCCTCCGGCGGCGTCGGCAATCTCGATCACCTGGTCGAGGGCATCACCCGCGGCCACGCCGATGCCGTGCTGGCGGCCAGCATTTTCCACTTCGGCGAATACACCGTGGCGCAGGCCAAGCAGCGCATGGCGCAGGCGGGGATAGAGGTACGGCTTTAGTTTCTAGTTACGAGTTTCTGGTTTCGAGTTAAACTCCAGAAACCCGAAACCCGAAACCCGAAACCCGAAACCATGAGTGATTCCTGGCTCGACGCGGTAAAGTGGAATGCCGAAGGCCTGGTCCCCGCGATCGCGCAGGAGGCCGGCAGCGGCAAGGTGCTGACGCTGGCGTGGATGAACCGCGAGGCGCTGGCGGCGACGGCGCGGGAGCAGCGCGCGGTGTACTGGTCGCGCTCGCGCCGCAAGCTCTGGCGCAAGGGCGAGGAATCCGGGCACGTGCAGGCGGTAAAGGACATCCGTCTCGATTGCGACAACGACGCCGTGCTGTTGATCGTGGAACAGAAGGGCGGCATTGCCTGTCACACCGGACGCGAGCGCTGTTTTTACCAGCAACTGCAGGACGAACGCTGGGTGACGGTTGAGCCTGTCCTGAAGAGCGAGAAAGAGATCTACGGAAGGTAATAGTTTCGAGTTGCGGGTTTCGGGTTTCATGTTAAAAACCCGAAACCCGAAACCCGAAACGCGAAACCGAGCAAATGTCCGACATCCTCAAAAAACTGGCTGAAACCCTGGAAGCGCGCAAGACTGCCGCGCCTGATTCTTCCTACGTCGCGGGACTGTACGCCAAAGGCCTGGACGCCATTCTCAAGAAAATCGGGGAAGAGGCGACCGAGACCGTGCTCGCGGCCAAGAGCGGCGAGCGCGCGAAAATCATTCACGAAACTGCCGACCTGTGGTTTCACACCCTGATTATGCTTGCGCAGACGGGACTGAAGCCGGATGATATCCTGTCCGAGCTGGAGCGCCGCTTCGGCGTGTCCGGCCTGGATGAAAAGGCCTCGCGCCCGCGTCAGTAATCCCGGGGCGATCGCGCCATCCGGGCGGGTTATGATCAGGGACGAACGGAATTTATCTGGAGAAATGACATGGGTACTTTCAGCATCTGGCACTGGATAGTCGTACTGATCATCGTGTTGCTGATTTTCGGCACCAAGAAGTTGCGCAACCTGGGCAGCGACCTCGGCGGCGCCATCAAGAATTTCAAGCAGTCGATGAAGGAAGGCGCCGAGCCTGACTCGCCGGATGCCGGCGAAGATGACGAAGCCAGGAAACTCAAGAGCGATTCCGGTCGCGTAATCGACGCCGAAGTCACCTCCAAGAAGAAACAGAAGAGCTGATCCCTTCCGCCGCCACGGTCACGCGCGATGTTCGACATCGGCTTTTCCGAACTGGTGGTGGTCGGCCTGATCGCGCTGATCGTGCTGGGCCCGAAACGCCTGCCGGAAGTGGCGCGCACCGCCGGCCGCTGGATGGGACAGTTGCGGCGTTTCATCAGCGACGTCAAGCTGGACCTCGACCGCGAAATCAATGCCGAGGAACTGTCGGAACTGCGCAAGCTCAAGCAGGAACTGGACAGCACCCGCCGCCTGATGCAGGACACCTCGGGCGAGCTGGTGAAGGGCTTCGCGGAGATCGATCCCGCCGCCGCGGCGCCCACCATCCATCAGCCGCCGCCGGTGCTCCCGGACGCGGCGTCCGCCGGCGACAAGTCCACATCCCCGTCGGCCGCCGGCAAGCGCGGCAAATCCCGAAACAAATCCCGGTCCGCGAAGAATCA
>JBFMBB010000039.1:0-19026 GCA_040755435.1 Pseudomonadota bacterium
CTGATTTCGTCCAGCACATCGCCCGGCCAGACATGCGGAATGCTGTGCGCGCGGATGGCGACCTCGATCTCCATGCCCGGCGCCATGTGATCGCCGAGCACTTCCGCCACGCGACCCGCGGGCGGGCGGTGGCGCGTCGGCGGCATGGTGATCTCCGCCACCACCAGCTGGTTTTCCTTCGCGCCGCCCTCGTCGCCGCGCGAGATCGCGATGTCCTGGGTGATGCGCTTGTCCGACGGCACCACGAAGCCCATGCCGTGCTGCATGACGTAGCGCCCGACCACGGTCGGGTGCGCGCGCTCCAGCACCTGCACCACCGCGCCTTCGCGCCGGCCGCGCTGATCGACGCCGGTCACGCGCGCCATGACGCGGTCGCCGTGCATCACCTGACGCATCTCGGTGGGAGACAGGAACAGGTCCTCGCCCTCCTCGTCGGGAATGAGAAAACCGAAACCGTCCGGGTGGCCGCTGACACGCCCCGACACCATGTCCATCTTGTGCGCCAGCCCGTACAGGCCGCGGCGGTTTTTGAGGATCTGGCCGTCGCGCTCCATGGCACGCAGGCGGCGGCCGAAGGCATCCTCGTCACGCTCGCCGTGCACATCCAGCGCGTCCGCCAGTTCGCGGAAAGCCAGGGGCTCGTTGCGCTCGGTCAGCTGCGCGAGAATGGCCTCGCGGCTGGGGACGGGATGTTCGTATTTCTGCTGTTCCCGTTCCGCCATGGGGTCTCGAAACGTTTTTTTGGGTTTTCGCGTTGACATGAAATTTATCTATCGGTAGAGTGCGCCGTCCTGCCGGGTCCCGTATAATTCACGGACTGCATGCCGAGGTGGCGGAATTGGTAGACGCGCTAGATTCAGGTTCTAGTGGGGAAACTCGTGGAGGTTCAAGTCCTCTCCTCGGTACCACCTTTTTCCATCAGCGTCATCTCGTTCCGGCGGGTTGACGCCGGTTGCTTCGGGTCTTGAACGAAGCCTTGTTCCTTTTATAAGCCTTGAAACGGCGCGCAGTGTACCACGCCCGCGCGCCGGCTTCTTGTTTTCCCTCCAGTTAAATAACCCTCGCCGGCAAGGCGAGGGATTTGGCGTTGTGAGCCTGAAGCTGACTGATCAAAATCTCCCCTCTCCCCCACGACCGTGGGGGAGAGGGGGTGGCCTGGTCGTCGCGCGCGGACTCAGGGCTTCGCGGCCGGCGCCAGGACCTTGCCCGGGCCGGTGTAGTGGGCGCAACCGTTGCCGTGGGCGCGCCAGGTCACAGTTTTGCCCGCCGCGTCGGCGACGAAAGTGAACTCGCAGTTGCTTTCGTACGAGGTCGACGGGAAATAGGTGCCGGGGATGACGATCACATGTTGCTGTCCCGAGCTCGAAGAAAAAGTCTGGATGGTGGTCGGCGTCTCGTAACCGGGGAACACGCCCTGCTCCTTCCACACCCAGGTATAGGCGCGCAGGCCGTCGGGCAACTGCCGCTCGATATAGTTGTAGCCGAAACGCTGCTGCAGCTCGCCGATCGGCACGCCGAGATAGCTGTCCATCATCTGCTCGAAGCGCGCGGTGGTGACGCAGGCGGCCAGCACGGACAATATCGGCAGCAGCAGGAGAATTCTCGCGGACTTCATGATAGCCATGGCGTCACCTCCCATGATTTCCGGTACATCCTGTTTCCTTGGACAGCACCTGACAATCTTGATTCAGTCTGCGGGAACGCCGGTCACGCGAACGGATGCCGCAGGATAATGGTGTCGTCGCGTTCGGCGCCGGTGGAAATGATGTCGATGCGCGCCTCGGTGCATTCCTCGATCTTTTTCAGGTACTTCTGCGCGTTCACCGGCAGTTTGTCGAAACTGCGCACGCCCAGGGTGGATTCGCTCCAGCCCGGCACCTCTTCGTACACCGGCTCGCATTTCGCCAGCGCCTCGGCGCCGCTCGGCGGCGTGGTGCGGGTCTTGCCGTCGTAGCGATAGGCGGTGCAGATGCGGATGCTGTCGAGGCCGTCGAGCACGTCGAGCTTGGTGACGCACAGGCCGGTGACGCCGTTCAACTGGTTCGAGCGGCGCATGATCACGGCGTCGTACCAGCCGCAGCGGCGCTTGCGCCCGGTGGTGGCGCCGAATTCCTTGCCGCGCTCGCCCAGGCGGTCGCCGACGCCGTCGTTGAGCTCGGTCGGGAACGGCCCCGCGCCTACGCGCGTGGTGTAGGCCTTGGTGATGCCGAGCACGTACTCCAGGCTGCCGGGACCGACACCGCTGCCGGTGGCGGCCGCGCCGGCGCAGGTGTTGGAGGACGTGACGTAGGGATAGGTGCCGTGGTCGATGTCGAGCAGCACGCCCTGCGCGCCCTCGAACATCACGCGCTTGCCCTCGCGCCCGTACTGGTACAGCAGCTCCGGGATGTCCGCCACCAGCGGACGCAGGCGTTCGGCCAGCTTGAGACATTCGTCCAGCGTCTTGCCGTAGTCCACGGTCTCGAACTGGAAATAATTCCTGAGCGCGTGATTGTGATACTCCATCACGCCCTTGAGCTTGTCGGGGAACGACTTCGTGTCCATGAGGTCGCCCACGCGCAGGCCGCGGCGCGAAACCTTGTCCTCGTAGGCCGGACCGATGCCGCGCCCGGTGGTGCCGATGGCGGCCTTGCCGCGCGCCTTCTCGCGCGCGTGGTCGAGCGCCACGTGATGCGGCAGGATCAGCGGACAGGCCTCGCTCACGCGCAAACGCCTGGCCACGTCCACGCCGCTGCGGGTAAGCTCGTCCATTTCCTCGAACAGCGCGGCCACGGACAGCACCACGCCGTTGCCGATCAGGCACATCACGCCGTCGCGCAGCACGCCAGACGGGATCAGGTGCAAAACCGTTTTCTTGCCGTTGATGACCAGCGTGTGACCGGCGTTGTGCCCGCCCTGGAAGCGCACCACGGCGTGCGCCTTGTCCGTCAGCAGATCGACGATCTTGCCCTTGCCTTCGTCACCCCACTGGGTGCCGACCACGACGACGTTCTTGGCCATGAAAGTTCTCTATATGATTTTTGAAAACACCAATGAAATTTAATATGTCAGCCACAGAGATCACAGGGCACACAGAGATAGAAAGGAACCGTTTTTTACTCTGCGCCCGCTGTGATCTCTGTGGCCAATTTTTTGGTTATGGGTTCCTGACAGTCTCCACCACCCATCTGCCGCCGCGCTTGACCAGCTCGCGGTCGCAACCAAACTCGGACGCCGGCGACTTGTCGCCCGGCAGGCGCATCACCACACGCTGACCTTCGGCGCGCAGGCGCGCGATCTCGGCCTGCAACAGTGCGTCGTCGCTGTTCGGCACAAGGATGCCGGTGAGCGCTGGCGCCGCCACCGCCGAAACCCGCAGCCACTGGCGCAGGTCGGCGCCGAATCCGGTGGCGGCGCGATCGCGGCCGAAGGCACGACCGATGCCGTCATAGCGTCCGCCGCGCGCGATCGCCTGGCCGTAGCCGGGCACGAACGCGGAAAACACCACGCCGGTGTAATAGTGATAACCGGAAAGCTCGGCCAGATCGAAGTACAGCGCCGGCGCCCCGGAGCGTTTCGCCACCCGGTCGGCCACCGCCTCCAGTTCGTCGAGCGCGCGCGTCACCGGCCTGGGCGCATCGCGCCACTGCTTGCGGGCGCGCGCCAGCACCTCGCGCCCGCCGCTGAGATCGAGCAGCCCCGCCAGCATGCGCTTCGACGCCGTCGGCGCATCGCTCGCGGCCAGCACGGCCTCGACATCGTTGCTGGCCTTGCGCTGCAGCGCGTCGAACAGATCGGTTTCCTGCTCGGGAGTGAGCTTCGCCTGCGCCGCCAGTCCGCGAAACACGCCCACGTGACCGAGATCGAAATGCGCCTCGCGGATCTCCGCCAGGCGCAATGCATCGATCATGAGGACCAGAATTTCCGCATCCGCTTCCGGACCGCCGTGGCCGAACAGTTCGGCGCCGAGCTGCAAGGGTTCGCGCGAACCGCCGAAGCCGTCCGGCTTGGTGCGCAACACCGAGCCGAGATAGCACAGGCGCACCGGCGCGCCGCGCTTGAGGTAGTGCGCGTCCAGGCGCGCCGCCTGCGGCGTCATGTCCGGGCGCACGCCCATGAGACGGCCGGTCAGGTGATCCGTGACCTTGAACGTCTGGGTGTCGAGGTCGCGGCTGGCGCCGACCAGCAGCGACTCGAGGTATTCGATCAGCGGCGGCATCACCAGCTCGTAGCCCCAGGTCTCGAACAGGTCGAGCAGGCGGCGACGCAGATGCTCCACGCGCCGGGCCTCGGCGGGCAGGATCTCTTCGACGCCATCGGGCAGCAGCCAGCGTTCTTTCGTGGACATAGGAACGGTTTCGAAACAGGAAATGCTTATGTTAGCGATTTATGATGTAGAGCAACACCACACCGGTCAGCATGCTGGTCATGCCCGCGAAACGCAGCTGCGCGTCGCTCAGCTGGTGTATGGCCGCGAGGGCCTTGCGCACCCCGTCCGGGCTGAGAAAAGGGAAAATGCCCTCCACGATCAGCAGCAGCGCCAGCGCGATCCACAGTTCATGCCACATAGCCCGCTCCGGCCCCGGGCGGCTAGCGGGTGGGCTTCTTCATGTAGCGGAAGAAATCCGAGCTCGGGTCCACGATCAGGATATCTTCCTTGGACCGGAAGCTTTCCTTGTAGGCGCCGAGGCTGCGATACAGCGAATAGAATTCCGGCGCGCGCCCGTAGGCGGCCCCGTACAGCGCCGTGGCCCGGGCATCGCCCTCGCCGCGCACGCGCTCGGCCTTGCCGTAGGCCTCGGCCAGCAGCACCTGGCGCTGGCGCTCGGCGTTGGCGCGGATCTTTTCCGCCGCCTCCGCGCCCTGAGCGCGCAGCTCGTTGGCGATGCGCGAGCGCTCCGCCTTCATGCGCTGGTACACCGACTGGCTGACCTCCTCGGGCAGGTCCACGCGCTGGATGCGCACGTCCGTGACCACGATACCGAACTTGCGCGCCTCGCGGTCGGTGTATTCGGTCAGGATCTGCATGATCTTGTTGCGGTCGGCGGAAATGACGGTTTTCACCTCGCGCTTGCCGAATTCGTCGCGCAGGCCGCTGTTGACGACCTGCTCGAGCCGGCGGCGCGCATCCGCCTCCTGGCCGCCGACGGTGAGGTAATACTTGAGCGCGTCCTCGATGCGCCATTTGACGAAGGAGTCCACCACCACGTACTTCTTTTCCTTGGTCAGGAACGGCTGCGGTTCGGAGTCCAGCGTCAGGATGCGCGCATCGAAATAGCGCGCCTCGTCGAGGAACGGCGTCTTGAAATGTATTCCCGGGCCGTCGTCATAGCGCAACACCTGGCCGAAACGCACGATGATGACCTTCTCGCGCTCGTCCACCGTATACACGGCGGATCGCACCGTGATCAACGACAGCAGCGCGATGCCCAGCACCGCCATCAGCTTGTTCTGGTTCATGGCGTCGTCCCCCGGCTGCGAAGATCGGTGCGGCCACGGCCCGCGGCGCCGCCGCGCGCGGTTCCCGCCGCGGCGTCGGCCTCCGTAAGCGGCGGGACATAGGGCACCGCCCCGGCCGCCTCGCCCATCGGCACCAGCTTGTCGAGCGGCAGGTATAAAAGATTATTGCCGGCCTTCTGGTCGATGAAAATCGTGGTGGTGCTGGACAGCACCTGCTCCATGGTCTCGATGTACAGACGCTCGCGCGTGACGCTCGGCGCCTTCACGTACTCGTTGGCGATCTGGCTGAAGCGGCGCGCGTCGCCGTCGGCGCGCGCGATCACGCTCGCCTTGTAGCCCTCGGCCTCCTGCAGCAGGCGCGACGCGCCGCCGCGGGCGCGCGGGATCACGTCGTTGGCGTAGGCCTCGGCCTCGTTGATCAGGCGCTGTTCGTCCTCGCGCGCCTTGACGGCGTCGTCGAACGCCGGCTTGACCTCGTCCGGCGGCTGCGCCTTCTGGGTTTCGACCGTCACGATGTGCACGCCGGTCTTGTAACGGTCCAGGATCTGCTGCAGCAGTTCGCGCGAACTGCGCGACACCTGGTCGCGTCCTTCGGTGAGCGCGAAATCGAGCGTGCTCTTGCCGACCACCTCGCGCACCGCGGACTCGGTGGCCTGGGCGATGGTGGTCTCGGGGTCGCGCACGTTGAACAGGTAGTCGGCGGCGTCCTTGATCTTGTATTGCACCGCGAACTCGATGTCGATGATGTTCTCGTCCTCGGTCAGCATCAGCGCCTCCTTCGGCACCTTGCTCTTGCCGCCGGTACGGGGGTTGCTGCGATAGCCGATCTCGATGGTGGAAACCTTTTCCACGTTCACCTTCTCGACGCTCTCCAGCGGGAACGGCAGGTGCCAGCGCAGGCCGGCGTCCGTGATCTGGGTCTCCTTGCCGAAACGCAGCACCACGCCGCGCTCGCCCTGGTTGACGATGTAGAAACCGGTGGCGAGCCAGATGAGCAGCGCCACCGCCAGGATCAGTCCGAAACCGAAACCGCTGGCGTGCGCGCCGCCGCCGCTCCCGCCACGGCCGCCGAACAAGCCACCGAAGAGGCCGGCGAACTTCTGCTGGATGTCCTTCACGATGCGATCGATGTCAGGGCCGCCGGCGCCCGACTTGCGGCGCTGACCCCAGGGATCCTTGTCCCCGGGCTTGCCAGGTTCATTCCATGCCACGATTCAGACCTCGGTGAATTGATTTAAAGCGAAAACCCCGCAACGAGCGGCATTTTAGGGTCAGGACCCGGTGGGAGCAAGGATGGATTCGGCTTCCGGCATCTGATAGGACTCGCGAAAATCGCTCTGTTGTCGCAACCACGCCAGCTGGGCCGGCTCCAGCGCCAGCTCCAGCATCCAGCCGCCGGACTCCGGAACCGTTTCGCGGATCACATCGAAGCGTTCATACAGCGTGGCGCGCAGCCGGCCGGCCTCCGGAGGGAGGCGGAACCAGTGATGTTGGCGGTGGCGGCGAAAATGCTCCGCCAGCGCCTGCAACAGCAGATCCATGCCCTCGCCGGTGCGCGCCGACGCCCAGATGCGCGAAATCTGCCCGTTGCTGTCGCGCTCGAAGCGCGGCGCCTCGCCGGTCAGGTCGATCTTGTTGAACACCATGAGCTGCGGGATGGCCTGCGCCTCGATCTCCGCCAGCACCGTGTTCACCTGCTGGATCTGTTCGAGCCTTTCGGGGTTGGCGGCGTCGACCACGTGCAACAGCAGATCCGCCCCGGCCACCTCTTCCAGCGTCGACTTGAAGGCCTCCACCAGGTCGTGCGGCAGATGGCGGATGAAACCCACGGTATCCCCCAGGATCACCGATGCCTTTCCCGGCAGTTCGATGCGCCGCATGGTGGGGTCGAGCGTGGCGAACAACTGATCCGCGGCGTACACCGCGGACGCGGTGAGGCGGTTGAACAGCGAGGACTTGCCGGCGTTGGTGTAGCCCACCAGGGACACGGTGGGGATGGGCACCTTGTGGCGCGCCCTGCGCCGGCTGCGACGCTGGACGGACACCTGCTCCAGGCGTTCGTGCAGCTTCTTGATGCGGTCACGGATCAGGCGGCGGTCGGTTTCCAGCTGGGTTTCGCCGGGACCGCGCAGGCCGATGCCGCCCTTCTGCCGTTCCAAGTGGGTCCAGCCGCGCACCAGGCGCGTGGACATGTGCTCGAGCTGGGCCAGCTCGACCTGCAGCTTGCCCTCGGCGGAGTGCGCGCGCTGCGCGAAGATGTCCAGAATCAGGCCGGTGCGGTCGAGCACGCGGCAATTGACGAGTTTCTCCAGGTTGCGTTCCTGGGCCGGGGACAGATTGTGATTGACCAGCACCAGCTCGGCGCGCTCGCGTGCCACGGTATCGCGGATTTCCTCGGCCTTGCCCTTGCCGACGAAGGTCGCGGCATCCGGTATCTGGCGGCTGCCGAGGATGGCGCCGCAGACGTCGGCACCGGCGGACAGCGCCAGCAGGCGCAACTCCTCGAGCGCCTCCGGTTCGGCGCGTCCTGACAGTCGCAACTGCACCAACAGGGCGCGCTCACGGCGGCGCGCCCCGGATGCAGATGTCATAGCGGGATTATTCGTTGCCAGGGCCCTTGCTGCTGTCGACGGGATCCATGCCCTCGATGTGGAATTTCACGGGGCGGCTCGGCACCACCGTGGAAATGGCATGCTTGTAAATCATCTGACTCACGGAATTCTTGAGCAACACCACGAATTGATCAAAAGATTCGATCTGTCCCTGCAATTTGATGCCGTTGACCAGAAAGATGGATACGGGGACATGTTCCTTGCGCAGAACGTTAAGGAAAGGGTCTTGTAAGGCTTGCCCTTTTTGCTGGCTCATGACAGTTCTCCTGTTCTTATGTTCGTCGTGCCTTGCGGCTGTTTTACAGACATCCGGCCTGACTCCCGGCCGGTTAATTAAAATAATGATTAGTAGTATACCTGCTCAGCCATACCCGCACAGCGAGACCTATTGACGCATACATGCGCGCAAATAGTCCGAACTTTCCCCGATCGGCGGGGAAACAGCGCTGTCCAGCACGTGAATGCCGGGATAACCGCGCAGCCAGGTAATCTGCCGCTTGGCAAATTGTCGCGTCGCCGCCAGAGCCTGTTCGGTCATTTCACTATAGTTGACTTTTTTGGTCAAGTAATCCCATATCTGGCGATAGCCCACCATGCGCAGCGACGGCATCGCGGGTTTGAGGTCTCCGCGTGCATAAAGTTTCTCCACTTCCTGAATAAATCCCTGCTCCAGCATGAGGTGGAAGCGCCGTTCGATGCGGGAGTGCAGGAGCTTGCGGTCCTGCGGCCATAGCGCCAGCTTGATCGGGCGGTAGGGCAAGGCCGCCCGCTGGCTGGCCGAGGCCAGTTCGCTCAGGGACTGTCCGGTTAGTTCGTACACCTCGAGCGCACGCTGGATACGCTGGGTGTCGTTCGGATGTATGCGCCGCGCGGACTCCGGATCGACGGCCTGGAGTCTGCGGTGCAGCTCCTCCCAGCCTTTCTGCGCCGCCTCGGCGCTCAGGCGCTCGCGGATTTCCGCATCGGCCGACGGCAGATCGGACAACCCGAATTCCAGCGCGTGAAAATAAAACATGGTGCCACCGACCAGCAGTGGAATTCTGCCGGCGCGGGTGATCGCCTCCATCTCGCGCAGCGCATCGGCGCAAAACTCGGCGGCGGAATAGCTTTCGGCGGGATCGCGAATATCGATCAAACGATGCGGCGCGCGCGCCTGCTCCTCACGCGTGGGCTTGGCCGTACCGATGTCCATGCCGCGATACACCTGCGACGAATCCACGCTGATGATCTCCACCGGGAACGCATCGTGCAACTCCAGCGCGAGCGCGGTCTTGCCCGCGGCCGTGGGGCCCATGAGGAAAATTGCCGGTGGTAACTCCTTGGGCATCATGAGCGAACTAATCAAGATTATTAACCGCCAAGGCGCCAAGGACGCCAAGAAAAGCAAATATCAAATTTAAAAAACTTGGCGCTCTTGGCGTCTTGGCGGTTTACTTGGTTTCAGGACGCATGTGAGGAAATAAAAGCACATCGCGGATCGAGGGTGAGTCAGTGAACAGCATCACCAGCCGGTCAATGCCGATGCCCTCGCCCGCCGTCGGCGGCATGCCGTGTTCGAGCGCGCGGATGTAATCCTCGTCGAAGTGCATGGCCTCCTCGTCGCCGGCTTCCTTCTCCGCCACCTGCTTGCGGAAGCGCTCGGCCTGGTCCTCGGCGTCGTTGAGCTCGGAGAAACCGTTGGCGATCTCGCGCCCGCCGACGAAAAATTCGAAGCGATCGGTGATCGTCGGGTCGGCGTCGTTGCGTCGCGCCAGCGGCGATACTTCCGTGGGATAGGCGGTGATGAAGGTCGGGTCCTTGAGTTTCGCCTCCACCGTCTTCTCGAAAATTTCCAACTGCAACTTGCCGGTGCCGTAGCCCGGCTTGATCTGGATGCCGAGCCGCGCCGCGATCGCGCGCAACGCCTCCACCGAATCCAGATCGGCTTCCTTGATGTCCGGATTGAAATGCAGAATGGATTGTTTCAGCGTCATGCGCTGGAAGCGCTTGCTGAAATCGTACTGCTCGCCCTGATAGGTAATTGTCTCGGTCGCCAGCACTTCCTGCGCCAGGCCGCGCAGCATTTCCTCGGTCAGGTTCATCAGATCGTGATAGTCGGCGTAGGCCTGATAGAACTCGAGCATGGTGAATTCCGGGTTGTGGCGCGTGGACAGGCCCTCGTTGCGGAAATTGCGGTTGATCTCGTACACCCGCTCGAAGCCGCCGACGATCAGGCGCTTGAGATACAGCTCCGGCGCCACGCGCAGGTACAGTCCCATGTCGAGCGCGTGATGATGCGTCACGAACGGGCGCGCCGCGGCCCCGCCCGGGATCACTTGCATCATCGGGGTCTCGACCTCGAGGAAACCGCGGCCGTCGAGGAACTCGCGGATATACCGGATGATGGCGGTGCGGGTGCGGAAGGTTTTGCGCGCCACCTCGTTCATGATCAGGTCGAGATAGCGCTGGCGGTATTTGGTCTCGGTATCGGTCAGGCCGTGGAACTTCTCCGGCAGCGGCCGCAGCGCCTTGGCCAGCAGCCGCACCGCGTCCACCTTGACCGACAGCTCGCCGGTCTTGGTCTTGAACAGCACGCCCTCGGCGCCGAGGATGTCGCCGATGTCCCATTTCTTGAAGTCCTCGTAGGCCGGCTCGCCCACGGCGTCGCGCGTGACGTAAACCTGGATGCGCCCGGACATGTCCTGCAGGTGGGCGAAGCTGGCCTTGCCCATGACCCGCCGGGTCATCATGCGTCCGGCCACCTTGACCCGCACGTTGCGGGTGTCGATCTCGGCCGGGTCCTTGTCGCCGTACTCGGCGTGCAGCTCGCCGGCGATGACGTTGCGCCGGAAATCGTTGGGGAAAGGCGCGCCCTGCTGACGCAACTCGGCCAACTTGGAGCGCCGCTGGGCGATCTGTTCGTTCTCGTCCAGACCTGGTTTCTCTTCTGACATTTATATTGTTAATTAATTCAGTTAAACAGGTTAAATTAATGTGATGCATTAGTTTCTGTCAGGCCGCTTTTGAGGCTGGCGTCGATGAACTTGTCGAGATCACCGTCCAGCACCGCCTGCGGATTGCCCGTCTCCACACCGGTGCGCAGGTCCTTGATGCGCGACTGGTCCAGCACGTAGGAACGGATCTGGTGGCCCCACTCGATGTCCGATTTGCTCTCCTCCAGCTTCTGTTTTTCCTTGTTGCGCGCCTGCAATTCGCGCTCGAACAGCTTCGACTTCAGCATGGCCATGGCCGAGGCGCGGTTACGGTGCTGGGAGCGGTCGGACTGGCATTGAACCACAATCCCGGTCGGAATGTGCGTGATGCGGATGGCAGAATCGGTACGGTTGACGTGCTGGCCACCGGCGCCGCTGGCACGGTAGGTATCGACGCGCAGGTCGGCCGGATTGACCGCGACCTCGATGTTTTCGTCCACCTCGGGATAGGCGAAAACCGCGGCAAACGAGGTATGGCGGCGGTTGCCGGAATCGAAGGGCGACTTGCGTACCAGCCGGTGCACCCCGGACTCGGTGCGCAGATAGCCGTAGGCATAGGGGCCGGTGAACTTGACCGTGGCGCTTTTGATGCCGGCCACCTCGCCCTCGGAGATTTCCAGGATCTCGGTCTTGAAGCCGCGCCGGTCGCCCCACATCAGGTACATGCGCAGCAGCATGTTGGCCCAGTCCTGGGCCTCGGTGCCCCCGGAGCCGGACTGGATGTCGAGGAACGCGTTGTTGGCGTCCATCTCGCCCGAGAACATGCGCTGAAATTCCAGCGCCGCCAGCTCTTTTTCCAGCTTCTCCAGATCGCCGGCCACCGAGGCCGCGACCTCGGCGTCGCCTTCCTCGCGCGCCAGTTCCAGCAGTTCGCGGGAATGGGTGAGTTCAGTGTGCAGCCGCGTGAGCGTGCCGACTTCGGATTCGAGCTTGGCGCGTTCGCGGCCGAGTTCCTGCGCGCGCTGCGGGTTGTTCCAGAGTTCGGGCTGTTCGAGCTCGCGCTGGACCTCGGTCAGGCGGTGCTGCTTGGTGTCGAAGTCAAAGATACCCCCGTAAGACCTGGGACCGGTCGTGCAGATCGCGCAGCTTGTTGAACAGGGGGTTGAGGTCTTCCATTGGTTTCGTGCCCGAATAAATAAAAAACTTTACTTTTTTAAATCAGACTTTTGTGCAATCTTGCTAAGATACTTTTTAATTACAAAATTGTCCAGAACCTGCATTTTTAATGTAGGTTGGGCTTCGCTATCGCTCAGCCCAACCTACATTGATGAAACAGGCTCTAGGCAACCTTCACGCCGAGGATCTCCCCCACCGCTTTCTTGATCAGCTTCACCGCCTCCGGCGCCTCGATGTCCACCACCTGCTCCAGCACCCACTTGCTGTCGGTTGCCTGCATGGCGTCAGACACCTTCTCGCCCAGGTAGCGCAGCACCGAATAGCTCGGTTCGCGGCCGTTGAATTCCAGCTCCGAGTAATCGGCAAGGCGGGCATTGACCGTTTCCACGAACTCCCGGGCATAGCGCCCCTCGCCCACGAACTCGGACAGGTTGGTCGAGGTAATGCGCGCCGTGTGTTTGCCGAGCGCGTTGACGAAACGGCCGCGCTCCTCCTCGCTCAGCTGGCCATATACGATCCGATCCGAAATCTGGATCAGGAAGGCAATGAACTCGGTGATGACCGCCGCCACCTGGCGGTCGCCGCCCAGCGCGTAGCCTTCCTTTTCCATGTGGCGCGCGCCTTCCTGCGCGATGCGCCAGATATTGGACGCCACCACGCTGGCGCGGTCCTCGATGGTCTTCGGGCCCTTTTTGCGGAACTTGGTTTTCAGCCGGATCGACATGGCGCGCATTATAGGGAGATTCACCCCGGCGCGGAATGCGCGGAGTTGACGCACGGAATGTCCGTTATTGCTTCGCCTGCGCCGCGCGTCTCTGGCAAAATAGCGGGTCTTCAGTCACGGAGTCACGCCATGCCGGAACCGGATATGAATCTCGCCAGCGGTATTTCCGCCTTCGAAGCCAAGGAATTCGCCAAGGCCTTCAAGTTCCTCTCGCCGCTGGCCGAAACCGGCAACGACCAGGCGCAGTACCGCCTCGCCGTCATGTACCAGAACGGCCTCGGGCACGTGCGCAACGACATGATGGCGCTCAAATGGATGCGCGCCGCGGCCGATCAGGGCAACGCACTGGCCCAGCACGGCCTGGGCTTCATGTACCTGCAGGGCGAGTGCGTGCCGAAGGATGAAAAGCAGGCAGCCGAATGGTTCCGCCGCGCCGCCGAACAGGGGCTGGCCGGATCACAGATGACGCTCGGGATGCTCTACGAGCAGGGCCTCGGCGTGGAGAAGAACGAAGCCGAAGCCAGGAAGTGGTACGAAAAGGCGCAGCAGAATTCCTGAAGCAAACAGGCTGTGCCGGGCACAGCCTGTCGCGTCGGGAGCGTTACTTCTTGGACCAGGATGAATAGCCGTCGGTCTTGCCCGCGTGGCCGTCATCGTAACCGGCGTTGTAGGCGTCGTTCAGGCGCTGCTCTTCGCGCTTGGGGTTGTGCAGAAAACCGCACGCCCAGCCGTTGATGTATTCCTTGTCCACGCCCTTCTTTTCCATCGCGCTGATGGTGTCGTAATAGGTCTTGTTCATGAAACGCTGCTCCTCGGAGAAATCAGACAGTCGGACTGCGTTAAAGCGGCGCATATATTACCCATTGAAATCGTCTTTTCAAGGACCGATATCAAAATACCGGCATACATTCCGGTAATGGCGCCGGGCATTAGGCGTAAACCGGACGGGGTTTTTCCGGACGGCGCCGGCCGGGCCAAGGCGCCGCGCTGGTTTCCGGGGCTGTCATGGACCTATACTTTATGAATATTTCTCGGGGCTTCACGCCATGCTGAATCTGGGTCAACTGGTCAATACGGTTCAGAAAAACTGCCATATCTCGGATGCACGGCACGCCGGCGATTTCACCCTCTGCATATTTCTCCTGAAAATGCGCGAGTTTTTCCGCTGGGAGCATGACATCCCGTTCGCGCGCGACCTGCCCCGGGAAGAGGTCGGCGCCTGGATGCAGGAGCGCGAGGGCCTGTGGTCCGATCTCGAGGAAAGCCCGTTCGAGTCGCTGGCGCTCGGGGGCCGGAGCCTCGACCCCTTCGACGCCGACAGCATCAACCGTGAATTGATCCCCCGCGGCTACGTCTACAGCGGCGGCTACGGGCGCTTCTCCAAGCCGCATTTCTTCCTCGGTTCGCTGCTCAAGAAGGAGAAACGCGCCGGCTACACCATCTACATTTCCGCCTGCGAGTACGCGCGCGACCTCGAAGCGCCGCCGGCGATGCTGCAGGGCAAGACCATCTTCGTGCGGCAGGAATCGGTGCGCCGTTTCCTGTGGGAGAAGATCGAGGAATGGCGCTGGAACCGCAAGAACGAGGCCATGGAACGGGCGCTGGATTGTTACGCCTTCGATCTCGACGCCAACTCGGCGCTGGAACGCATGACTGAAAACGAAACCGAGGCCATGATCCTGCACGAACTCGGCGAAGGCCTGGCCGGCGAGAAGCTCGGCGAGGAATGGCAACGGATGATCGCCGGCATTGCGCGCTCGAAAGCCGAGATCATGCTGCGCGCGGTGCGCGACATCCTCGCCGACTGCCTCTCCACCCTGCCCGCGCTGCTGGCGGCGAACAACACCGCCTCGCTGCATTTTTATTTCGCCAACTTCACCGGCATGCGCAAGCACCTCTTCCCCGAGGCGATCGCGGCCTATCAGCGCTGGGCGCAGGACAAGGACAGCGACGCGCTGCGCCGGCTCGTGGACGAAGGCCAGCGCCGCTGGCTCGACACCGCGCGCACCCTGCTCGCCCTGTACCGGGACAAGGGCCAGGACGCCGCGGCGGCGATCGAGAATCTGCTGGATCCGGAAACCGAGACGCCCACCTGCTGCCAGACGAAGGCTGCATCAAACCCATGAAGCTCAACGTCATCGTCGACGACCGCGCGCTCGCGGTGGAAGTGCCGCCGCACATGCTGCACGAGGCCGAGGATTTCTACCGCACCATGGACCGCGACATGGACCGCGGCTGGCAGATGGGGCCGGAGTTCATCGAGAGTCCGGACAAGGTGCAGCGCTGCCAGATCGCGGCCAACAAGCTGCTCACCTCGCTGAGTTCCGCCAACGAAACCATGATCACGCTCATGGCCGGCTACATCCTCAAGCGCCTGCCGGGCGTCACCGGCGTGCGCATCGACACCGGCGGCGAAATGCTGCACACCGAAATGCTTTACGAAAAACCCGCGAGCGCCGCCCCGGCACCTGCGCCTTCCGCCGCGCGCGCACAAAAACTCGGCAAGCTGGAAGCCATGGAGCAGGCCGGGAAAGACGTCACCAAGGTGTACCAGGTCGGCAAGAGCTGGCGCTTTGCGGTGCGCGACCTGAAAACCGGCGAATGGCTGGAATCGGGACCGATGGACACCGAGCAGGAAGCCTACGAAAAGCGCATGCAGGCGTACAAGCGACGCCTCGACGAATTGACCGGAAACCAGAGCTAAATGTAGGTTGGGCTGAGCGTTAGCGACAAAATCGCCGGGGTGAGGCGGAGCTTTCGCGAACAGACTTAAAGTCTGTTCGCGCCGCCGAACGGGTGCAACGCATTCCGTTGCGCCCCGGGCGCGAACTTGAGCCAGCCGCAGGCTGGCCCGCAGGGCGGAGTCCAGGGATGGACTCCGCAAGCCCAACAAAATCATTATTTATGTTGCGTTGGGGTTCGCTACGCTCACCCCAACCTACATGAAAATCTCACGGCATCGCCGCCCAGTAGCGGTACAGCGCCACCGACAGATCCGTCTGCGTCACCATTCCCGTCACGCGCCCGTCCTTGTCCACGATCGGGACGTGGTGGATGTTGTGATCGGAGAACAACGGGATCAGCGACACGATATGCGTGTCCTCGCGCGCGGTCATCACCGGCGCCGACATGATCTGCCCCACCACCTCGGGCTTGTCGCTGGTGAGTCCGGTGGAGCGGCGGATGAAGGCGCGCATGCGGTCGAAGATATGCGGGTGCGCGTGGTGCGTCTTGTCCACGCGCTTGAGGAAATCCACGATGGTGACGATGCCGATCACGCGTTTGGCGCGGTCCACCACCGGCACGCCCTTGAGCCGGCGCTGGCGCATCATCTCCCACACCGCCCCCAGCTCGTCGCCGTATTCGACGGTGGCCACGTCGCGCGTCATGATGTCGCGGCAGATCACCTCGCCCATGTGGCGGCGCATGTGGTGCAGCGAGGCGCGGCTGTAAATCTCCTCCAGGTCCTCTTCCGCCACGTCGATGTAGGCGTTCATGTCCTTGAGCGCGCCCTCGATGTCGTCCTTGGTGAGCGCCATGCGCCCGAACGTGAGCGCCGCCGGCGCCGCCGGCTTGACGACGCCGGCGGGCGGCGCCAGCATCGGGTAGCGCCGGCCGGGGAAAAGATTATTGACCGCCAGCGCGATGATCATCAGGATCGCGACGTCGAGCCCGACCGGCGACAGCAGCGCGCCGTAGCCGAGCGCATGCATTTCCTGCCCGCTGATCACCATCGCCAGCGACGTCGCCCCGCCGGGCGGATGCAAGCAGCGCAGCCAGTGCATGGCGAAGATGGCGAGCGCCACCGCCAGCGCGGCGGCCACGAAGGGATTGGGGACGAGCATGTAACAGCTGATGCCGATGAACGCCGACACCATGTGCCCGCCGATGAACGACCACGGCTGCGCCATCGGGCTGTGCGGCGCGGCGAACAACAGCACCGACGACGCGCCCATGGACGCGATCATGAGCGGCAGCGCGCTCTTGCCGAGGCTGGCGCTGAGGATGCCGGTCAGCAGAATGGCGACGAAAGCCGATATCGCCGAGACGATCTTTTCCTTGTGACCGACCGGCGCGGCAACGTGGAACAGGGAGGCAATGATCTGTTTGTACGACATACGCTATGTCCGGTTTGACCTGCGCAAAGGCCGCATAAGATAATCAAAAACGCCCGTCATTCACACCACCCCTGCGAAAATAATCCCATGCACGAGGTCAAGCCGCATTCCTTTATATATGAGATCAAAAACGCCCTGCCGGGCGAGCTGTGCCGCGACATGATCCGGCGTTTCGAGGCCAATACCGACCAGCAGTACGCCGGCCGCATCGGCCAGGGCGGGACCGAGGAAAGCAGCATCAAGAAGACCACCGACCTGCGCATCAGCGGACGCGCCGACTGGAAGGACGTGGACCGGGCCCTGATGCAATCGCTCGCGAAAAACTTCAACGAGATCGGCCAGGCCTTCCCGTTCTTCGCCGCCAACTCGTTCAAGGACATCGGCTACAACATGCAGCGCTACCGCCCGGGCGAGTATTACCACTGGCACGTGGACGGCGGCCCCGGCGAATTCAGCCAGCGCCAGCTGGTCGCCCTGTGGTATCTCAACGACGTCGAAGGCCCCGGCGGCGAGACTGAGTTCCCATTGCAGGAGGTGCTGGTGAAACCGGAGGAAGGCAAGCTGGTTTTGTTCCCGCCGTTCTGGACGCACGTGCATCGCGCGGTGACGATGGAGAAAGGTGTGAAATATATCGCGACGACGTGGATCTGCTTTGCGTGATCTTTTCTTTCTATTACATGTAGGGTGGGTTAGGCGGTTTTTGCCGTAACCCGCCGAACATGACCTTCGTCATTCCGGCGAAAGCCGGAATCCAGGCCTTGAATAGTTCGCGCGCTGCGCGCGCGACTCATTTAAAGCACTGGATTCCCGCTTCCGCGGGAATGACGACACCCCTCCCCTACAACCGCCCAAAATACTCAACCATACGCTTGCGTATCGCGGCATCCGGAAGCCTCCCAAAATTCGCGCCCATGTTTTCGAGCATGTGATCCACGCGCGACGTGGCGGGAATGGCGCAGGTTACCGCCGGGTGCGAGACGATGAACTTCAGAAAATACTGCGCCCAGTTCTTGCAATCGAATTCCGCAGCCCAGGGCGGCAGCGACTTGCCGCGCACGCGATTGAATAAATCGCCACCATCGAACGGCCGGTTGATCAGCACCGCGATGCCTTTCTCCTGCGCCAGCGGCAGCAGGCGGCGTTCCGCCTCGCGGTCCTCGAAGCTGTAGGTGAATTGCACGAAATCGAATGGCGTCCTCTCCATGGCCTTCACCATGGCATCATGGCGGCTGCCGTGCGAAGTCGTGATGCCGACATAGCGCACGCGCCCGGCGGCCTTCCATTCCTTGAGCGTCTCCCAGTGGGTTTCCCAGTCGAGCATGTTGTGAATCTGCATCAGGTGGAAACGCGGCACGCCCCACAGCTGCTGCGAGTTTTCCATCTGGCGGATGCCGGATTTCTTGCCGAGTATCCAGACCTTGGTCGCGGCGAACAGTTTGCTTTTGTTCTTTATGGTTTTCAGCCCTTCGCCGATGACGTCCTCCGCCGATCCGTACATGGGCGAGGAATCGATCAGCGCGCCGCCGTGGCCGAAGAACGCCTGCATCACCTGCGCGCGCACCGCGCGTTCGCGGGCATTGCCGCCGACATTGAAGGTGAGCCACGAGCCCATGCCGATGACCGGCAGGCGTTCGCCGGTGGCGGGAATGGGTTTCGTTATAACCGGCTGTTCAGCGGCGGCGACCGCGCCGGGCCGGAGCCAGAGCGCCGCGCCGAGACCGCCCAGACGCTTCAGGAACAGACGGCGGTCATTGTGCGATTTCCTTTTCATGTCATCACCCGATATGGCGCTTGACGCCATCCGCCAAAAACCCAAACATACTCCACCCGAGCGGCTGCCTGCGCAAGCCTCGCCCATGCCAAGACTATAAAAACGATGTCCGCCGTCATCATTCTCACCCTCGTCTGCGCTCTCACCTACACCTTCGAAATCGTCTTCGGCCTCGCCGGGACGATCCTGATGCTGCCGCTGCTGAGCTTCCTGTTCGACGTCAAGACGCTGGTGATCTATTCGGTGTTGCCGCAGATACTGGTGGCGGTCATCG
>JBFMBB010000040.1:0-18128 GCA_040755435.1 Pseudomonadota bacterium
TCTCCGGCACAAGGGCGGTCAACTTGACCAGATGATAGCCAAAAGTGCTCCGCACCGGCTGGCTGATCTCTCCGGATTTGAGCGCGTACACCGCGTCCTCCAGTTCTTTCGGCAATACGCCGCGCCGTATCTCGCCGAGATCGCCGCCCTGGGCCGCTGTCACGCTGTCTGCCGAATGTTTCTTCGCCAACCCCCCGAAATCGGCTCCGGCGCGCGCCTGTCTGGCGATGTCCTGGATTTTGGCGAGCGCCGCCTTCGACTGGTCTTCACCGGGCTGGGCGGGAAGGGAAATCAGGATATGGCTGGCGCGGCGTTTCTCCGGAGTCACATAGCGGGCGGCCTCTTCGGTATAGGCCTTTTTCAGATCCTCTTCCGTGGGCTGGAATCCCTGGCTCAGGTCACCGGCGGCAAGACGCAGGTATTCAACACGCACCTGCTCCGGGAACTGAAACATCTCGGGATGCGACGAATAATATTGCTCGATGTCCGTTCCGCTGACCGATGCCTTCGCCATCAGCGCCTCGGCGCCGATGACGGCGTGCGCCATGTCGCGCTCCTGGGCCAGCAGACGCGCCAGTGCCGCCACCTCGCCCCGGGTGACGACAAGACTTTCGCTGATCCCGGCTTGCACCTGGGTGACAAGGATATCCTCGCGCACGCGCGTCTCGAATTCGCGCGTGCTCAGGCCTTCGCGGCGCAACAGCGCCTCGTACAAAGCCGGGTCGAATTGCCCATCGCGCTGGAAAGCCGGCTGATTCCGCAGGATCTGGGCCAGCTGTGCGTCGCTGACCCGGTAGCCCTGGCTTTCGGCGTCGCGCGCCAGCAGCGCCTGGCTGATGAGGCTGTCCAGCACGGACTGCTTGAACCGGGGGTCGTTCATGGCCCTGGGTTCCACGCGGGTGCGCAGCTGGTCCAGCGTACGGCGATATTCGTCCTGGCTGATGTCGATGTCGCCGACCTTGGCGACGATGAGCTTGCCGCCGGTGTCGAAATAGGAATTGACGCCCCAGAGCGCGAATGGAATGGCGATCAACGCCAGAATGAACGTGGCGATGATGCCCTGGGTCTTCTCGCGGATCTTGGTAAGCATGCGACGGCCAATTTATCGGGGTCTGGCCGACACATCAATGCAATGCGTGCCATCCCAAATGAAAGGGCGAGGAATGACCCTCGCCCGGTATACGATTGTAGTGGCGGAGCGGACGGGACTCGAACCCGCGACCCCCGGCGTGACAGGCCGGTATTCTAACCGACTGAACTACCGCTCCCGGTCTCTTGGTGGGTGCTGACGGGATCGAACCGCCGACATTCGCCTTGTAAGGGCGACGCTCTACCAGCTGAGCTAAGCACCCGGAGGCGAATAAACCCCCCTCAAAAGGGCGGCTAGTTTAAGGCATCCTTCAGGCCTTTGCCAGACTTGAATTTGGGTGCCTTGGAGGCCGGGATGGTGATCATCTCGCCGGTTCTTGGATTGCGTCCGGTGCGCTGCGACCGGTTGCTTACCGAGAAGGTACCGAATCCGGAAAGCGTCACGGAATCGCCCTGACGCAATGTGCTGGCGATGGTGTCCAGCACCGCTTCCACGGCGCGCGCGGCGGAGGCTTTGTTGAGGTCGGTGGTGACAGCAACTTTATCGATCAGATCGGTTTTATTCACGTTAGCTCCTTGCCAGTTGTGGTGAATGGATACCCGAAAAGCCATTGCTGATAAGACCAAACGGCGCGCCGCAGAAAAACCAAGGCGCGTCGCGGGTTTTATACAAGTGCGGAAAATCCTTGTCAAGCAAAGAGTTTCACCGCGCAGTCGAAACATACCGCGCGGTGAAGTGCAGAGGTAAAGACATCCTGCCCCTCGGGTGAGGGGCGAATGGGGATCGTCGCGCCGGTTAGTGCGTCCGGACGGCGGCGCTGTCGACGGTCTCGGGAGGCTTGGCCGCCTCCGCGAGCTTGGCTTCATCCAGCGGCTCGGGCATGTGCTCGAGCGCCGCTTCCAGAACCTGATCGATCCACCGCACCGGGCGGATGTCGAGGCTCTCGATGATGTTCTTCGGGATCTCGGCGAGGTCCTTGCGGTTCTCCTCCGGGATCAGCACCACCTTGAGGTTGCCGCGATGCGCCGCCAGCAACTTCTCCTTGAGCCCGCCGATGGGCAGGACCTCGCCGCGCAGCGTGATCTCGCCGGTCATGGCGACCTCGGCGCGCACCGCGATCTTGGTCAGCGCCGAGACCATGGCCGTGCACATGGCGATGCCGGCGCTCGGACCGTCCTTGGGCGTGGCGCCCTCGGGCACGTGCACGTGGAAATCATGCTTCTGGTAGAAATCCGGCATGATGCCGAGCTTGGTGGCACGCGCGCGCACCACGCTCATGGCCGCCTGGATGGACTCCTGCATGACGTCGCCGAGCTTGCCGGTGATGGTCAGCTTGCCCTTGCCGGGCACGATGGTGGCCTCGATGGTGAGCAATTCGCCGCCCACTTCGGTCCACGCCAGTCCCGTGACCTGGCCGACCTGGTTGCTCTGCTCGGCGGTGCCGTAGCGGAAGCGCTGCACGCCCAAATATTTTTCCAGGCTCTTGGGCGTGACGGAAATCGACTTTTCCGCCTTGTCCTTGCCTAGCAGCAGTTCCTTGGTGACCTTGCGGCAGATCTTGGCGATCTCGCGCTCGAGATTGCGCACGCCGGCCTCGCGCGTGTAGTAGCGGATGACGTCGCGGATGGTCTTTTCCGACAGGTGCAGCTCGTCCTCCTTGAGCCCGTTGTTCTTGAGCTGCTTGGGGACGAGATAACGCGTGGCGATGTTCACCTTTTCGTCCTCGGTGTAACCCGAGAGACGGATGACCTCCATGCGGTCCAGCAACGGCGGCGGAATGTTGAGCGTGTTGGCGGTGGCCACGAACATGACGTCCGACAGGTCGTAATCGACCTCCAGGTAATGATCGCTGAAGGCGTGGTTCTGTTCCGGGTCCAGCACTTCCAGCAGCGCCGAGGACGGGTCGCCGCGGAAATCCATGGCCATCTTGTCCACCTCGTCGAGCATGAACAGCGGGTTGCGTACCTTCACCTTCGACAGGTTCTGGATGATCTTGCCCGGCAGCGAGCCGATATAGGTGCGGCGATGGCCGCGGATCTCGGCCTCGTCGCGCACGCCGCCCAGCGACATGCGTACGAACTTGCGGTTGGTGGCGCGCGCGATGGACTGGCCGAGCGAGGTCTTGCCGACGCCCGGCGGCCCCACCAGGCACAGGATCGGGCCCTTGAGCTTGACCACGCGCTGCTGCACCGCGAGGTACTCGAGGATGCGTTCCTTGACCTTCTCCAGGCCGTAGTGATCGGCCTCCAGGATTTCCTCCGCCTTGCTGAGGTCCTTCTGGATCTTGCTGCGCTTCTTCCACGGCACGTTCACCAGCCAGTCGATGTAGTTGCGCACGACGGTGGCCTCGGCCGACATCGGCGACATCATCTTGAGCTTCTTCAGCTCGGATTCGGCCTTTTCGCGGGCCTCCTTGCTCATGCCCGCCTTCTCGATCTTCTTCGCCAGCTCCTCGGCCTCGTTCGGCCCCTCGTCGAGCTCGCCAAGTTCCTTCTGGATCGCCTTCATCTGCTCGTTGAGGTAATACTCGCGCTGGCTCTTCTCCATCTGGCGCTTGACGCGGCCGCGGATGCGCTTCTCGACCTGCAACAAGTCGATCTCGCTCTCGAGCACGCCGAGAATCTTTTCCAGGCGCTCGCGCACGTCCTGGACTTCCAGGATCTGCTGCTTGTCCTCGATCTTGAGCGACAGGTGCGCTGCCACCGTGTCGGCGAGGCGACCCGGATCGTCGATGCCCGCGAGCGAGGTGAGAATCTCGGGCGGGATCTTCATGTTGAGTTTGACATACTGGTCGAACTCGTTGAGCACGGAACGCGTCAGCGCTTCGCCTTCCTTGTCCGTGAGCGGCATGGCCTCGAGCAGCGCCACCTGCGCGGAGAAATAGTCATCCGTCTCCAGATATTTTTGCAGCACCGCGCGGCGCTCGCCCTCGACCAGCACCTTGACGGTGCCGTCCGGCAGCTTCAGCAGCTGCAGGATCGTGGCAATGGTGCCGATGGTATGGATGTTGTCCGTCGTCGGATCGTCATCCGAGGCGCTCTTCTGCGCCACCAGCATGATCTGCTTGCCGGACTCCATCGCCTGCTCGAGCGCGCGGATGGATTTGCGCCGCCCGACGAACAGGGGAATGACCATGTGCGGGAACACGACGACGTCGCGCAACGGCAGCACAGGGATGCTGGTTTCCGATCCTGGAACTGTCACGGCTGGTTTGGTTTCTGGCATTGGCGCCTGTAATCGATGATGGATGGGTTTCTTCAAGTTTGGGGGCTAAACCCCCTGATTTCAATCATTCGACGGGAAATTTTTTCGGTAAATTCCCTGCTTCCCGCATGCCTGCGACAAATGGCGCATATGGCCTTATAAACTGCTCGTAAAAAAAAGAAACCCCGCCGTGGCGGGGTTTCTTTTTGAGTCTGACGTTGCATTTACTGGCTGACCGATGCCCGCCGCTTTTCCTGTTCGTCGTTGTCGGCGTAGATCACCAGCGGCTTGCTGCCGTCCGTGATGACGCCGGCCTCGATGACCACCTTTTTCACGTTCTCGTTGGAAGGCAGGTCGAACATGACGTCCAGCAGGGCGCGCTCGAGGATGGAGCGCAGGCCGCGGGCGCCGGTTTTGCGCTCCATGGCGCGCTTGGCCACGGCCAGCAATGCGTCCTCGCGAATCTCCAGCTCCACGCCTTCCAGCTTGAGAAGCTTGTGATACTGCTTGGCCAGGGCGTTCTTGGGTTCCGTGAGAATCTGGATCAGCGCGCGCTCGTCGAGCTCGTCCAGGATCGCCACCACCGGGAGACGGCCCACAAACTCCGGGATCAGGCCGTACTTGATCAGGTCCTCCGGCTCCACCGAGCGCAGCACCTCGCCGGCCTTCCTGGCGTTGGCCTTGCTGCGAATCTCGGCGTTGAAACCGATGCCGGTCCGTTCGCTGCGGCTCTGGATGACCTTCTCCAGTCCCGAGAACGCGCCGCCACAGATAAATAATATGTTACGCGTGTCGACCTGCAGGAATTCCTGCTGCGGGTGCTTGCGTCCGCCCTGCGGCGGCACCGAGGCGATCGTGCCTTCAATGAGCTTGAGCAGCGCCTGCTGTACGCCCTCGCCCGACACATCGCGCGTGATCGAGGGATTCTCGGACTTGCGCGAAATCTTGTCGATTTCGTCGATATAGACGATGCCCTTCTGCGCCTTCTCGACGTCGTAGTCGCACTTCTGAAGGAGCTTCTGGATGATATTCTCGACATCCTCGCCGACATAGCCGGCTTCGGTCAGCGTCGTGGCGTCGGCAATGGTGAACGGCACGTTCAGCAGCCGCGCCAGCGTTTCGGCCAGCAGGGTCTTGCCCGAGCCGGTCGGCCCGATCATCAGGATGTTGCTCTTGGAAAGCTCGACCTCGCCGATCTTGCCTTCGTTCTCGATGCGCTTGTAGTGATTGTAGACCGCGACCGACAGCACCTTCTTGGCATCGGACTGGCCGATCACATACTCGTCGAGAATCTGGTGGATCTCGCGCGGGGTGGGGAATTTCTTCTTGGCGTTGGCGGCGTTTTTCTCTTCCTGGACCTCTTCGCGAATGATGTCGTTGCACAACTCGACGCATTCATCGCAGACGAATACGGAAGGACCGGCAATCAGCTTGCGCACCTCGTGCTGGCTCTTGCCGCAGAATGAGCAGTACAGGAGCTTTTCGCCCTTGCCATCGCCCCTGCCCGTGTGGTTGTTGTCCGCCATCCTTAAACCTCGCTATCGATTAAGGATCTTTGTGCCGCAAAGAATGCGGCTTTCCGCCATCCTTTGCAAGTAATAATCACCAACATTGCTCATCTACTTTACCGATATTATACCTTAAATCTATAGCATATCCCGCGGAAAGTGCACCTGTTTTTTTAGCTGCGCTTTTCGATGACCGCGTCGATCAGCCCGAAACCCCTGGCCTCCTCGCCGTCCATGAAATAGTCGCGGTCGGTGTCTTCCTTGATCTGGTCCATGGTGCGACCGGTATGTTTGACCATGATCTGGTTCAGCCGTTCGCGGATACGCAAAATCTCGCGCGCATGGATGTCAAAGTCGGTTGCCTGGCCCTGAAAACCGCCCATGGGCTGATGCACCATCATGCGCGAATGCGGCAGGGCGAAGCGCTTGCCGCCGGCGCCGCCGGTGAGGATCAGCGCGCCCATGCTGGCCGCCTGGCCGATGCACACCGTGCTCACGTCCGGCTTGATGAACTGCATGGTATCGTAGATTGCCAGGCCCGCGTTGACCGCGCCGCCCGGCGAGTTGATATAAAGATGGATGTCCTTGTCCGGGTTCTCGGATTCGAGGAACAACAGCTGGGCCACCACCAGATTCGCCATATGGTCTTCCACCGGTCCCACGAGAAACACCACGCGCTCCTTGAGCATGCGCGAGTAAATGTCGTAGGCGCGCTCGCCCCGCCCCGTGGTTTCGATGACCATGGGGACCAGGCCGAGGGCCTGGGGATTCATCGCGCCGCCAAATTGTCCGGTGTCTTTCATCATTCGTTTCCTTGCATTATGCCAGAATCATCACTCTCGGGTGGATATTAACCACTTGATCTATTGAACAACAGTCTCGATTTTCAGCAGGTCCTGGAAGCTCACCGGCTTGTCGCTGGTATCGGCGGAAACCAGAAGGTCTTCCACCACTTTTTCCTCCATGACCAGAGTTTCAATCTCGCTCAAACGCTCCGGTTTTTCATAATGCCACTGGATGAATTCCTGGGGAGACTCGTAATCGGCCGCCATTTCCTCGAGCCTGGCGCGAACCCGCGCCGGATCGGGCGTCAGCCCGCGGTTGCGAATGAACTCACCCAGTATCAACCCGAGCGCCACACGGCTGCGCGCGCGTACCGCATAAGCCGCTTCGTCCTTCACCCCCAAACCACCCGCCAGGTCGCTGTTCTTGAGGCGCTGCGCCTCCGCGTCCAGCAGGCTCTGGGGCACCTCGATCGGATTCGCGTCCAGCAACAGCTTGAGCACGCGCGCGCGCACCACGGCACTGGTACGGGCGCCGGCTTCGCGTTCCAGGTTGGCCCGGATGTCGGCCCGCAGCCTGTCCAGGCTGCCGTCGGCCACGCCCAGGTTCCGGGCGAATTCTTCGTTCAACTCCGGCAATACCGCTTCGGCGATCTCGTTGACCTTCACTTCGAAATCCGCCGTCTTCCCCGCCAGCATGGGATGCCGGTAATCCGCCGGAAACCGGGCCGGGATCTGGCGCGTGTCGCCGGCCTTGGCGCCGACCAGCCCCTGCTCCATGTCCTCGATCAGCGTGCCGCTCCCGAGCGTCAGCTGGAAACCATCGGCCTTGCCGCCGTCGAATTCCTTGCCGTCGAGACGCCCGACAAAATCGATGTTCAGGCGGTCACCGTTACGGGCCTCGCGCTCCACCGGCTTCCAGGTGGCGCGCTGCTTGCGAATGGTCTCGATCGTGCGGTTGACGTCTTCTTCGGTCACCGTCACCACCGGGCGCTCGATGCGGCTCCCCGTCAGGTCGAAGCGTTTCACTTCCGGGAAGATCTCGAACTCGACGGTGTATTCCAGTTGCTCGCCGCGCACCGCCGGCTTGCGCTGAATCCGCGGATCGCCCGCCGGGCGCAGTCCCTGGCTGCCAATGGCTTCGTACAGCGTGGTCTGGATCAACTCACCCGCCACTTCATCCATCAGCCGACCGCCATACTGGGCCTCGACCATCTTGAGCGGCACCTTGCCCGGCCGGAAGCCCGGCATCTTCACCTGTTTCGACAGACGCTGCAGCCTGACCGTGAATTCTTTCTCCACCTGGTCCGCCGGCACCGCCACTTTCAGGCGCCTCCCCAGCGTGCCGATGGTTTCAACCGAAACTTGCATTGGAAAACCCCATGATCAATGAACGATAAAATATTGAACCAGCTGTATTTTGGAGAGGAATCATACCGATTTGCCGCGAACAGGCCAACAACCGCAGCTTTGGGCACAAAAGCGGTGGTGCGAATGGAGGGACTCGAACCCCCACGGGTTACCCCACTGGAACCTAAATCCAGCGCGTCTACCAGTTCCGCCACATTCGCAGCAATAACCGGCACAGTATAGCGCCAAGCTGCCCGGCACTGGCCAGACCTGGCCTCGCAACAAGATCAGGGAATGAACGCTGGTGGAATCGGCGCGAGGGAGATGAACCCTCCAAAATGCCCGGATGTAAAAATGGTGGGCCGTGTAGGGGTTGAACCTACGACCCGCTGATTAAGAGTCAGCTGCTCTACCAACTGAGCTAACGGCCCGGGTCAAAAAAACTGGGGTGAGCGATGGGACTCGAACCCACGACAACCGGAATCACAATCCGGGACTCTAACCAACTGAGCTACGCTCACCATAAGCTGCTCATCGTCGCCGGATATTATACCCGCGATGAATCTGCCTGCTCTACCCTGAAATTGGCGCGCCCGGCAGGAGTCGAACCTGCGACCACCAGCTTAGAAGGCTGGTGCTCTATCCAACTGAGCTACGGGCGCCCTGACGCCCATTACAGCCCAAGCGCACCGGTTGCGCAATTTGCAAATATGGTCGGGGTAGAGGGATTTGAACCCACGACACCCTGCTCCCAAAGCAGGTGCGCTACCAGGCTGCGCTATACCCCGATCGGTACTCATGCCAGATGCCGCGCCCGCAAACCGCCGCGGTGGTGCTCGCGAATCGCGGTGCGACCGGGTCGGCGCGAGGCCGGCAACTATACGCACCACGCCCGGGAGCGTCAATCTGACACGCTCAGATTATAGGCATAAATCAGGCTCAATTTGCATGAACCATGCTTGGCGCGCCGCCTTGGCGCATGCGATGATGCGCCACGGGCTGAAAATCATGAGCGCACGCATCCTAGACGGAAAGAAAATCGCACAAGAACTGCGTGCCGAGATCAAGCAGCGGGTGGATCGCCGCCTCGCCTCGGGCCTGCGGCGGCCCGGGCTGGCCGTGCTCAAGGTCGGCAACGAGGCCGCCTCCGAGGTCTACGTGCGCAACAAGCGCGAGGCCTGTGCCATGGCCGGCTTCATCTCCTTCGATTACGACCTGCCGCTGGACACATCCCCGGAGGCACTCCTGGCTCATATCGACCAGCTGAATTCCGACCCGGCCGTGGACGGCATCCTGGTGCAGCTGCCCTTGCCAGGACACATCGACCAGACCATCGTCATCGAGCGCATCAGCCCGGCCAAGGACGTGGACGGATTTCATCCCTACAACATCGGCCGGCTGGCGCAACGCATCCCGCGCCTGCGTCCGTGCACGCCCTATGGCGTCATGCGCCTGCTCGCCGCCACCGGCGAGACGCTGGCAGGCAAGGAGGCCGTGGTGGTCGGCGCCTCCAACATCGTCGGGCGCCCCATGTCGCTCGAATTGCTGCTGGCCGGCTGCACCGTCACCACCTGTCATCGTTACACCCAAAATCTCCCCGCGCATGTCGCCCGCGCCGAAGTGCTGGTAGTGGCGGTCGGCAAGCCCGGCATGGTCAAGGGGGAATGGATCAGGCCCGGCGCGATCGTCATCGATGTCGGCATCAACCGCCTGCCCGACGGAAAACTCGTCGGCGACGTGGAATTCGAAACCGCCCGACAGCGCGCCGGCTGGATCACGCCGGTGCCGGGCGGCGTCGGACCGATGACCGTGGCCACGCTGCTGCTGAACACGCTGGAGGCCGCGGAACAGCGCGACGACAAAGAATGATAGTATGGTGTCGATCCTGACGCAGACGAAACAAGCCGTGGCCCCACCCGGAAAAAATCCACCCGCCTCCCCGCTGCCAATGCTGCAGATCGACACGGTGCGTCTGTACCGGGATGGCGTCGGCGCCGAAGGTATCGACCGCGCCGAAGTCGAGGCGCTGGCGCCGGAACTGCGGCGCGTGCATCAGACGGTCGCCGACAAATCCGCGGGCGGGCTGGATGCCGAGTTCGCCTGTCTGGCGCTGCACGACAGCATGCCGGCGGCGTTGCCGGCAATCGAAGCGGCAGCGGAGCAGCTGCGCCATTTCGAGGATATCGCCGTCATCGGTATTGGCGGATCCAGTCTCGGCGCCAAGGCCGTGTATCAGGCACTCGTGGACGAACCCGTCGCGCGCAAGCCGCGGCTGCATTTCCTGGAAAACATCGATCCGCGCAACCTGGATGTGTTCATCCGCCGCCGCTCCGCCGAAACGTCTGCGGTGGTCTGCATCAGCAAGTCCGGCGGGACCATTGAAACCGCCATCCAGTACCAGATCCTGCGCGAATGGCTGGAGCAGCAGCTCGGCAGGGACAAGGCGCGCCGGCACCAATACCTGATCACCGATCCGGCGCAGGGCTGGCTGCGCGAGCTGGCCGCGCGCGAGAATATTCCGTCGCTGCCGGTGCCGCCGCGGGTGGGTGGGCGCTATTCCGTGCTGACCGCCGTGGGCCTGCTGCCGCTGGCCGCGGCGGGCGTGGACATCCGCGGCCTGCTCGCCGGGAGCGCGGCCAACGCCGCGCGTTGCGTCTCGGACAAGCCTGCGGACAACCCGGCGCTGGAACTGGCGGCGCTGTTCTTCCTGCTCGACACCCGGCGCAACAAGCGCGTCTCGATCATGATGCCCTATGCCGATCCCTTGCAGCTGTTCGGCGACTGGTACCGCCAGCTGTGGGCGGAATCTCTGGGCAAGCGCCGCGGCGGACGCGCGGATGATCCGCCGGCCGGCACCCTGCCGGTCACGGCGCTGGGCACGGTGGACCAGCACAGCCAGCTGCAGATGTATCTCGAATCGCGCCGCGACAAGATTTTCAGCTTCCTGGCAGTCGACCGGCGCGAACCCGATCCGCGCATCCCGCTGAACGAACACGACCGGAAATACTTTCCCTACCTCGACGGCAAACACATGCAGGACGTGCTCGAGGCCGAACTTGAGGCCACGCGCCAGGTGATCACCGAAACCGGCCACCCGAGCATGACCCTGCGCCTGCCCCGGCTCGATGCCCACGCGCTCGGCCAGCTGATCGATCTCTACCAGCGCGCCACGGTCTATACCGGCCTGCTCTATGGCATCAACCCGCTGGATCAGCCGGCCGTGGAAAAGGGCAAGCAACTGGCGATCCGGCTGCTCGGCGGTGGCCGCTAGCCGCAAACCCGCGTCGCGCCGCGGCCTGATGCCGCTTTTCCGCCGCTGGCGTAACGCGCGCCACCCCCTGTCCGACGCGCTGTGGTCGAAGGCGCTGCAAACCTCCCCGTACGCGCGCGCCCTGCCGAATAACGAGCGTGCGCGCCTGCGCGAGCTCACGCAACAACTGCTGCGCGCCAAGTCCTTCGAGGGCGTGGCGGGCTTCGAGGTCAGCGACACGGTGCGCGCGCGCATTGCCCTGCACGCCGCCATACCCATCCTTCATCTCGGACCTGATTATTACGCCGACTGGATCTCGGTCGTAATCTACCCGGGCGATTTCCGCGTGGATGATGAGTACGTGGACGAACACGGCGTGGTGCACCGCGAGATCATGGACCTGTGCGGCCAGTCGCTGTCGCAGGGACCGATCGTGCTGTCCCGGGAAGCGATGCGTGCGGAGGACGAGACGCCCGGGGATTACGATCTCGTGATCCACGAATGCGCGCACAAACTGGACCTGCTCAACGGCAACGCCAACGGCTTCCCGCCGCTGCACGCGAACATGGACGCGCGCGCCTGGGCGCGCGATTTCCACGCCGCCTACGAGCAACTGTGCACCGGGCTCGACGGCCCGGACAGCGGCCGCATCGATCCCTACGCCGCCGAGGACCCGGCGGAGTTCTTCGCCGTGCTGAGCGAAACCTTTTTCACCATGCCGTGGATCGTTTACGAGGAACACCCGGCGGTGTATAAGCACTTGCAGCAGTTCTACCGCCAGGATCCTGTGAGATACATGAGGAACGCGCGCTAGTGCGCCTCGGTTTGCCACCCTCTCCCCATCCCTCTCCCGCCGCCGCGGGAGAGGGAGAGCTCGTGGGAGTCTATCGTATGATTTGCCGATGATCCCGCTGCACGACGACAATCCCACGACCATCAAACCGCTGCTGACGATCGCCTTCATCGCCGCCTGCGTGCTGGTGTTCCTGTGGCAGATCTCGCTCGGCACGCGCGGTTTCGAGGCCGCCGTTTTCCGCCTCGGCGTGATCCCGGCGACGCTGCTGGGCGGCAAGACCCTGCCGCCGGAGCTGGCGCTGGTACCGCCGTCCATGACGGTATTCACCTCCATGTTCCTGCACGGCGGCTGGATGCACCTGATCGGCAACATGCTTTATCTCTGGATCTTCGGCAACAACGTCGAGGACGCCATGGGCCACGTCCGTTTCGTGATTTTCTACCTGCTGTGCGGCATCGCTGCCGTACTGGCCCAGGCCCTGCCGGACACGAACTCCACGATCCCCATGATCGGCGCCAGCGGCGCGATTTCCGGCGTCCTCGGCGCCTACCTGCTGTTGTACCCGCGCGCGCATGTGCTGGTGTTGATTCCGCTGGGTGTATACATGCACACCACGCGCCTGCCGGCGATGGTGGTGCTGGGTTTCTGGTTCGTGCTGCAGCTGCTCAACTCGGCGCTGGCCGACTCCTCCCAGGGCGGCGTCGCCTTCGGCGCGCACATCGGCGGTTTCGTCGCCGGCATGGTGCTGCTGCCGCTGTTCAAGCGGCGCGGCGTGCCACTGTTCGCGCCGCCACGGCGTTGAACGGCTGCGCGCTTCGGCGCGAGCGGATATAATCGCCACGCACAGTTCGGCAAACGGAGGTTAACGCATGCGGCAGTATCTCGACCTGATGCGGCACGTGATGCACCACGGGGTGCGCAAGGACGATCGCACCGGCACCGGCACCCTCTCCGTGTTCGGCCACCAGATGCGCTTCGACCTGGCGCAGGGGTTCCCCCTGCTCACCACCAAGAAGGTCCACACCCGCTCCATCATCCACGAATTGCTGTGGTTCCTGCGCGGCGACACAAACATCGCCTACCTGAAGCAGAACGGCGTCAGTATCTGGGACGAATGGGCCGACGCCAACGGCGATCTGGGCCCGGTATACGGCTCGCAGTGGCGCTCCTGGCCGGCGCCGGACGGCCGCCGCATCGACCAGATCAGCGAGGTGGTGCGCGACATCCGCCAGAATCCGGACTCGCGCCGCCTGATCGTCAGTGCCTGGAACGTGGCCGATATTGGGCGCATGGCGCTGCCGCCCTGCCACCTGCTGTTCCAGTTCTACGTCGCCCACGGGCGCCTGTCCTGCCAGCTGTACCAGCGCAGCGCCGATATTTTTCTTGGCGTGCCGTTCAACATCGCCTCCTACGCCCTGCTGACCCTGATGATCGCGCAGGTCACCGGGCTCAAACCCGGGGAATTCATCCACACGCTCGGCGACGCCCATCTGTACCTGAATCATCTGGAACAGGCGCATACCCAGCTGGCGCGCGAGCCGCGGCCGCTGCCGTCCATGCGTCTCAATCCCGAAAAAAACTCGCTGTTCGATTTCACCTTCGACGATTTCGAACTGCTGAATTACGATCCGCATCCCGCCATCAAGGCGCCGGTGGCGGTCTAACCCCAGGTTTCTGGTTTCAAGTTACGAGTTTCTGGTTGACAACCCATGTCGAATCATCCCGCTGACAACTCGAAACCAGAAACCAGAAACTCGAAACTTTCCATAATTGCCGCCATGGCGGAAAACCGCGTCATTGGTGTCAACAACACGCTCCCCTGGCGCCTGCCGGCGGACCTGCGGCATTTCCGGCAGCTCACCACCGGCCATCACGTGATCATGGGCCGGCGCAACTACGAATCCATCGGCCGGCCGCTGCCGCAACGCACCAACATCGTCGTCACTCGCAATCGTGACTACCGCGCGCCGGGTTGCGAGGTGCGGCATTCGCTGGAAGAAGCGCTGCGCGACGCCGGCGGCGACCCGGAGGTGTTCGTCATCGGCGGTGCGGAGATCTACCGCCAGGCACTGGACAAGGCCGACCGGATTTATCTGACGCTGGTGCATGCGACCGTCCACGGCGACACCTTTTTTCCCGAGTTCGACCCTGGCGACTGGAACGAAATCAGCCGCGCGCGCCATGAAGCGGATGAAAAGAATCCCCACGCCTGCAGCTTCGTGATCTACGACAGGAAAAAACCGTAATGAAGCGCCTGACCGCCCTGCTGCTGATTGCCCTGCTGCCCGCGCCGGCCGGCGCCGCCGGCCCGCTGGTGCCGTCTGACAACAGCGGCTCGACCCTGGATTTCTCGCTGCGCTTCGCGCGCGCTGAAATACCGCTCGATTACGCCGGCCGCACCCAGGACGCCACCGTCAGCTGGCTCGGCATCAGCCTGCGCGAGCAGGTGAGCCCGCGCGTGACGCTCGGCATGTACGGCGGATATGCCTGGCTTACCCAGACCAACAATCCGGTGACGGCCGGAATCGAGCTGGACGGTTACCACGCGGGATTTTCCCTGCATGCGCTGCTGTGGCCGGGACGCAGGGCCTCGCTCTACGGCGCGCTCGATTACGGCTATCAGAAAACGGATCACGAGGGCATCACTCAGGAAGTCGTGATCGACTGGACCCAGGCCCAGGCACAGCTCGGCGCCATGTTCGCGCTGGCGCGACACTGGCGGTTCTACGGCGGCGGGAGCTACGGCAGGATCGACGGCGAGGAACGCGCCAGCGGCGCCGTCAATCACACGCTGGATTTCGGGCGCGGCACGCGGTCGGGAGGATTTGTCGGCCTCGATCTCAATGTCGAAACGGACGGCTACATCGGCGTCGAATACCGGTCGGGACTGGCGCGCGGCGGGGAAATCTACTTCAAGCGACGTTTCTGAATGTGCATGAACAACAAAAAAGGCGGGCAATGATTGCCCGCCTTTTTTGTGAATCACGAATTACGGCTTACGCGATCTGGGCCGAGAGCTCCTGCGCCTGCTTCTTCTGATCCTCGCTGCCCTCCGCCATCACTTCCTGCAGAATGCTGCGCGCGCCTTCGGCGTCGCCCATGTCGATGTAGGCCTTGGCCAGGTCGAGTTTGGTTGCCGCTTCATCCCACTGCGCGGAACCCTCGCCACCGCCCGCCGGAGCGGCGGCCGCTTCCAGTTCCACCTCGCCGGCCGCTGCCGCTGTGGCATCGCCGCCGACATCGAAATCCAGCCCGCTGTCCACGGCACCGCCCAGATCGAGCGATTCGAGGCCGGGCTCTTCCTTGGGCTTGGACGGCGTCTCCGGCATCATCACCGAGAAATCATCGCCGCCGGCGGCGGGCTTGGCCGCCTCCGCCGCGGGCGTTTCGATATCAAAATCGAAGTCACCGGCCAATTCGGTTTTCGCCGTTTCGGTGGCGGAAGGCCGGAAATCAATACCGGCAGGCTCCGTGGCGGTCGTTGCCGCTGACGCCGGCCTGGTGACGGCTTCAGCCACGGCAGGCGCCGCGGCCGCCGGAGACTTGCCCGGGGCGCCGCCGCGGAACATCGGGTTGCCCGGATTGAGCTTGCGCCCCATCTCCTCGACTTTGTCCCAGACCTTGCCGCCACGCCCGCCCTGCGCGGCGTAGATTTCCTCGGCAAGCGTTTCGAACGCGGAAACGTCATTGCGCTGGTGGTAGATCTCGAGCAGCTTGAGCTTGATCTCCTGGCGGTCCGGGTTCTTGACCATGGCCTCCTTGAGAATTTCCTCGGCTGTTTCGTCGCGCCCGTAGGCCAGGTAAACCTCGGCCTCGGCAATCGGATCGACTTCGTCGGTATGGATGTTGCCCATGCCGCCCTGGCTGAAATCGCTGAGGAACGAAGTATCGCCCCCGGTCGTGACGGCCGCCGCCTGCTGGCCCACGACAGTGCCGGTGGTCGCCGGCGATTCGGTGCTGATGGCGTCGGCCGAGAGAATGCTTTCCTCGAACTCGGCGATGGACTTCTGGCGCCGGCGGAAATAAACCAGCGCGATGCCGCCGCTGAGCAGCACCACGATACCGATCACGACCGGCACCAGCAGATCGCTCTGCACGGCCTCCAGCACGGTGGCGAGGAAATCCTTTTCTTCCGGCGGCGGCGGTGGCGGCAGCGGCGCCCTCTTCCTGGGCGTCAGCGCCGGCTTGGCCGGCGGCAGCGGCTCGGCCTGGATCTTCTGTTCCGGCACCGGCGCGGTGACCGGTTCCGCCGGCTTGGGAGCCGGTTCCGCGGGCTTGGCGGCGGGTTCGGCCGGTTTGGGTTCGGCCGGCTTGGCCTGCTGAGCCAGGCTCTGGCTTTCCAGCTCGATCAGGCGCGCTTCCTTGCCGAGCTGCGAACGCACCACACCGACCTTGTCGCTGAGTTCCTTGGTTTCCAGGCGCCGCGATTCGAGGGATTCCTCCAGCGTGGCAGCGCGGTCCGCCAGCGCCTGCTGTTCGCGCGCGGCCGTTTCCTGGGCGGTTTCCTTTTCGGCAACCTTCTGGTCCGGCGTGCTCTTTTCCTGCTGCAACGTGCTGCGCACGATCTTGAGCAGCTCTTCCTGCCGGCCCTTGTCCACCACGGTCGGCGCCGGTTGCGCCGGCTTTGCCGTTTCCTTCGCCGCAGCCGGCGCGGGCGCCGGTACGGGTGCTTCCGGTGCCGCTTCCGCGGCGGGCTCGTCCGGGACCTGGACGGCGCCGCTGGTGCTCGCCAGTCTCAGCTTGTATTCCTGCCAGGCGCTGTATTGCGCGCGGAACTCCCGCCGCGCATCGGAGGCTGCGGTTGACTCAACGACCTCGCGCTCGGGCATCCTGAGGATCTTGCCCGCCTTCAGATTGTTGACGTTGTTGCCGAAAAAGGCGTCCTGGTTGGTGCGGTAGATCGCAAGGATCATCTGCTCGATGCTCACGTCGCGATTGTCGGCGCGCGCCTGCTCGGCGATGCGCCACAGCGTGTCGCCACGCTGCACGTTGTATTCCGCCATCTGCGCCAGCGTCGGGGCGGCGGCAGGTTCGGCCGGCGGCTGCTCTGGCGGCGCGGTTTCCGCGGTCGGCGCGGCTTCCAATGGCTCCACCGTCGGCGCGCCGGGTTCCTGTGGTGCCGCGCCGGCGGCTACGTCCGGCGGTCCGAGTTTTTCTTCCGGCATCGCCTCCGCAGGCGGCGGGATTTCCTGGGCAACTTCCTCTTTGGGGGGTACTGCTTCTGCTTTGGGTTCCTCGGGCGCTTCCTCGGGTGCTTTCGTTGCTTCCGGTGCGGCGGCGACGGGCGGAATTTCTTCTTTCATCATGTCCGTCGGCGGCGCCTCGGCCACCGGCGGCGCCGGCTGCGCTTCCGGCATCGGAACCGGCACGGGTTCCGGCGCCGGCGGAGTCACCACGGGTGTTTCGACAGGCGCGGCCTTGCCGGCAATTTTATAAGGCGGGTCGATCAGCGCGGTGTATTCGCGCACCAGGCGTCCGCCCGGCCATTCGATTTGCAAGAGAAAATGCAGGAAGGGTTCGTCGATCTGCTGGTCGGTGCGAAGCTTGAGGAAATGACGGCCATCGGGTCTCTGCTCGACCACGAATTTGACTTGCGACAGGAACTGGAGACGTTCGACACCGGCGGCATCGAAATCAGCGCGCGAGGCCAGCGCCACGCTGAGTCCCTTCAGCTCCTTGTCGGTGATGGAAGTGAATTCAATCTCGGCATTGAGCGGTTCGTTGAGGGCGGAGAGAACTTTCAGCTTGCCCAATGCCAGCGCGTGACCAACAGCCGGGAACAGCGCCATGATGCCGACCAGCATCCATCGTGAGAACAGCGCCATTCCCCTCCTGTTCCGAAACATCCTGTACACCCCTCTTGTAGTCAACGGGTTTCCTTGTCCAAAGGCCTTATAAGACCGGGAGTTAGGTCAATAAATAGCAATAGTTTTTACAAACCTCAACTAACTATAGCGTACGGATATAGTTTTACCAGACATCTGACGGCGGGCAAACCACCGTATACCCCTGAAATTGGCTGAAAAACGAGGCTGCCCACCCGCTTGTCTCGTATGCGCAGACAAAGCCGGCTTTTGGCCGCTTTTTAACGCGTGGTTCGCTTTCTTTTTTTATAGTCGTGCGCGCGCCCGACGGCAAATTTGCCGCC